>JAWLEM010000088.1:6260-9188 GCA_041686115.1 Bacteroidales bacterium | reverse complement strand
TTAGAAATGTCGCAGAACTCAATGAAATTGAACTGGACAAGAGAAGAAGTTGATGAAAAATTACATCAGATTATGCGAGATATTCACGAGGCTTGCGTAAAGCATGGAACAGAAGCCGACGGATATGTAAACTATGTTAAAGGAGCCAATATTGCAGGTTTTTTAAAGGTTGCCAATGCAATGTTAGATCAGGGAGTTATTTAATTTATAATATAACTTTTTAATCAACTGCAGATTAGTTTATAATTTTATTACAAAAGGAGACATCTTTAACGGATGTCTCTTTTTTTATTTTTATTTTTATCAATGATTTGTCTTTCAGTTTTAAATTCGAAAATAATTTGAAATGGATAAAAATAAGCTAAAATACAAGATAGCGCTTAGCTTAATTCCTAAAGTTGGGCATATTACCGCAAAAAAACTGGTTGCATATGTTGGAGATTTTGAAGGCATATTTAAAGAATCGAAAAAAAACCTGCTAAAAATACCTGATATAGGGGAGACTCTGGCTAATAATATTGTTAAGGCTAATGTTTTACCGCTAGCCGAAAAGGAAATTGAATTTATTGAAAATAATAATATCCGTGTAATATTTTATCTTGACAACGATTACCCCGAACGTTTGAAGCATTGTATTGATGCACCGGTTTTACTTTATTCCAAAGGTAACCTGTCTATGAATGCTCGAAAAATACTAAGTATAGTAGGTACAAGGTCGGCTACAGATGAAGGTATGAATTTTTGTGAAAAACTTGTAACGGCATTGGCTCAAAGAGGGCATAATCCTACAATAGTTAGCGGATTAGCCTATGGGATTGATGCTTCAGCTCACAATGCTGCACTTGATAATAATTTACCTACAATTGCTGTATTGGGCCACGGGATGGATATTATTTACCCGGCATCTCATAAGCCTCTGGCAAAAAAAATAATAGATCAGGGATTGCTGTTAACAGATTTTCCCAGTAAATCGAAAAGAGATAAAAACAATTTTGTTAAACGGAATCGGATTATTGCGGGCCTTTCAGATGCAACAATTGTTATTGAATCACGAAACAAAGGGGGAGCCCTGGTTACTGCAGATATTGCAAATTCTTACAACCGGGATGTGTTTGCTGTTCCCGGAAGGGTAACTGATGAATATTCAAAGGGTTGCAACCATTTAATTAAAACCAATAGAGCAGCACTTCTGGAAAAAGTTGAAGACATAGAATATATACTTGGATGGGAACCCGACGAAGATAAAAAACAGAAAACTATTCAGCGAAATTTATTTGTTGAATTAAATACCGATGAGAAATTAATTGTTGATATATTAAAATCAAGTACGACAGAATTGCCTATTGACAGCATTTGCCTTAAAGCTCAAATGCCTACAAGTAAAGTTTCGCCTATTTTACTGGAACTCGAGTTCAAGGGTATTTTAAAAACCTTACCCGGTAAGCTCTACAAGCTAATTTCCCCGGTTTATCTATGACAAAAATCATTGTGTGTTGTAAAACATAAAAAGTCTGATATTGTTTGGAATCCCTCTGTTTACCCAAAAAGAAGCAAAGCTTTATCTTTTAGTTGAGTATGTTTGTCGACATATCTTAAGCGGAGGTATTTTCCTTTAAATTTTTTTTACATAAGTTTGTTAGCATTAAACTATAAATTACAAACCTACCTGCCGGCAGGCAGGTTAAAAATTAAAAAAATTATGGATCCACGCGTAGAACAATTCATGGCTCAGATTATTGCCAAAAATCCTAATGAAAATGAATTTCATCAGTCAGTGCAAGAGGTAGCCGAATCTCTAATCCCGTTTATCGAAGAAAACCCAAAGTATAAGCATGCTAAGGTTTTGGAACGAATTGCAGAACCAGAAAGAGTAATTTTATTTAGAATTCCCTGGTTAGACGATAAGGGAGAGATTCAAATTAATAAAGGGTATAGAATTGAAATGAATAGTGCAATTGGCCCTTATAAAGGAGGATTAAGGTTTCACCCTACTGTAAATTTGAGTATTCTTAAGTTCTTAGCATTTGAGCAGGTTTTTAAAAATAGCCTAACTACGCTTCCTATGGGAGGTGGTAAAGGAGGATCTGATTTTGATCCTAAAGGAAAATCTGATAATGAAGTGATGCGTTTTTGCCAAAGCTTTATGACAGAACTATCGCGCCATATCGGACAAAATACTGATATTCCTGCAGGAGATATTGGAGTTGGTGGCCGGGAAATAGGATATATGTTTGGACAATATAAGCGATTAAGAAATGAGTTTGTTGGTGTTTTAACAGGTAAAGGAAGACAGTATGGTGGTAGCTTAATCAGGCCTGAAGCAACTGGTTATGGAGCGGTATACTTTGCCGAAGAAATGTTAAAAACTCGTGGCGATTCAATAAAAGGTAAAACTGTAACAGTTTCAGGATCTGGAAATGTAGCTCAGTTTGCTACAGAAAAAGTAAATGAAATGGGTGGTAAGGTAGTTACTTTATCAGATTCTTCTGGCTTTATTCATGATCCAAATGGTATTGATGCTGAAAAGCTGGCCTATGTGATGGATTTAAAGAATATTAAGCGAGGAAGAATTAAAGAATATGCCGAGAAATTTGGTTGTGAATATTATGAAGGCAAACGCCCATGGGGAGTGAAATGTGACGTTGCACTTCCTTGTGCTACGCAAAATGAAATCGACGAAGAAGAAGCAAAAACGCTCGTGTCAAATGGATGCTATGTTGTTTCAGAAGGTGCAAATATGCCATCCGTACCCGAAGCTGTTGAAGTATTTATTGAAAAGAAAATACTTTATGGGCCAGGTAAGGCAGCTAATGCTGGTGGTGTTGCTGTTTCTGGATTGGAAATGTCGCAAAATAGCTTGCGTTTAAGCTGGACTCGCGAAGAAGTTGACAGCAGATTGCATCAAATTATGAAAGATATTCATGCTAC
>JAWLEM010000088.1:0-6160 GCA_041686115.1 Bacteroidales bacterium | reverse complement strand
ATGAAGTAATCGATCAACAATTAACAGGTGTTTTTCATGCATTTACAGGAAATATTGACCAGGCAAATCAAATTATAAAATGGGGATTTAAAATAGGAATTGGTGGAATTGTTACTTTTAAAAATGCAGGATTAGATCAAGTTGTTCGGAATATTGATATAAATCATATCGTTTTAGAAACAGATTCACCATATTTGGCACCTGTTCCAAAGCGGGGAAAAAGAAACCAAAGTGCATATATTAAGTATATAGCAGAAAAAATTGCATTGATAAAGAATATATCAACAGATCAGGTGGCGAAAATTACTACCAGCAATGCAGAACAGCTTTTTAAGTTGTAGTTTTATGAATGAGAAAAAATCGATATTAATTATTTACACCGGCGGTACTATCGGGATGATCAATCATCCTGAAACAGGTGTTTTAGCACCCTTCGATTTTAATCAAATACTACATGAAGTGCCCGAATTAAAACGTTTCGGACATACTATTGATACCATTTCTTTTTCACCGCTTATCGATTCTTCTAATTTAAATCCTCAGGTTTGGGTAAAACTTGCCACTATAATTAGTGATAACTACAAAAATTATGATGGATTTGTTATCTTGCATGGTACCGATACTATGGCCTATTCTGCATCGGCCTTAAGTTTTATGTTGGAGAATTTAGAAAAACCGGTTATTTTTACTGGCTCACAGTTGCCGATTGGAACATTACGAACCGACGGAAAAGAAAACCTTATTTCGGCAGTAGAAATTGCAGCAGCTGATCAAAATGGCCAGCCTTTAGTACCCGAGGTAACTATTTATTTTGAAAATAAGCTTTTTAGAGGTAATAGAACAACAAAATATAATGCCGAGCATTTTAATGCTTTCGAGTCTCCGAACTATCCGGTTTTGGCTGAAGCTGGCATTAAAATAAAATATAACTATGGTGCTATTCATTATCCAACAATAAAAAAGGATTTGATTATTCATACCGAATTGGACACAAACATTGCCATATTAAAAATATTTCCGGGAATAAGCCGTTTAACACTCAAGACTATTTTAAATATAGAAAATGTTAAGGCAATTGTAATGGAAACTTATGGTGCTGGAAACGCTCCAACTGATCAATGGTTTTTACAGGAAATAAAAGAAGTTATCAAAAAAGATAAAATATTATTAAATGTTACCCAGTGCTATGCAGGTACTGTAGATATGAGTAAATATGAAACAGGAAATGAGCTGCAAAAGCTGGGAGTAGTTAGCGGGTATGATATAACGGCTGAGGCGGCTGTAGCCAAATTAATGTTTTTATTGGGTAAAAAATTGAGTAATAATGAGATTAAGTTGATGTTAAATCAATCTTTAAGCGGAGAAATATCAGGATAAAATATTTTTTTTTGCTTATTTTTTTGTATTTTGTGCCCCTGAATTTGGCAGGTAAAAAAGGAGAAATGGCCGAGTGGTCGAAGGCGCACGCCTGGAAAGTGTGTATACCTCACAAGGGTATCGAGGGTTCGAATCCCTCTTTCTCCGCCAGAATTTTTAATTAGTAATTTTTTTAATAATTTTACACACATAAAAATCGTTAATAATTTAAACAGAAAACAAACCATGAAAAAATTATTTGCATTTATAGCAGTTTTTGGGATGCTTTTACTAGGAGCGTCATTTTACACAGTTGCTCAGGATGAAACAACTGAAGAAGCCGCTGTTGAACAAACGGATACAGCCGAAATGGAAGCTGTAGAGGATACAGCAGCAGTTGCTGAAGAAGTTGCTGAAGAAGCTGAAGTTGAAACCGAAGAAGGTGCAGCTTCATTTCACAAGCAGATTAAACAAAAGTTTATTGAAGGTGGCCCTGAATTTATGGGCGTTGTATTGCTTTGTTTAATTTTAGGTTTAGCCATTGCAATCGAAAGAATTATTTATTTAAATCTTGCAACTACTAACACCACCAAACTTTTAAGTAATGTTGAAGAAGCACTTAATGAAGGCGGTGTTGAAGCAGCAAAAGAAGTTTGCCGTAACACTAAAGGGCCTGTTGCCAGTATCTTTTATCAAGGATTAGACCGAATTGACGAAGGTATTGAAGTAGTAGAAAAATCAGTTGTTGCATATGGTAGTGTGCAGATGGGATTATTAGAAAGAGGCATTACCTGGATTTCATTATTTATTGCTATTGCTCCTATGTTAGGTTTCATGGGTACAGTAATTGGTATGATTTCAGCATTCGACTCAATTGAAGCTGCTGGAGATATCTCTCCTTCATTAGTAGCAGGAGGTATTAAAATTGCGTTAATTACAACCGTATCTGGTTTGATCGTTGCTGTTATCTTACAGGTGTTTTATAACTATATCGTTTCTAAAGTGGATAGTATTGTAAACAGCATGGAAGATGCATCTATTACTCTGGTAGATATTTTAGTTAAATACAATGCAAAAAAATAATAAATTATGAGTAAAGTATTAAGGATTATTTTAATTGTCCTTCTAGCTGTTTCTGCCGTTTTGGGTATATTATTTTATGCCGGAGGTGAAGATATTAGTGGCCAGCCCGTATATACCAATACATTTATTGTGTGGGCTTATATCCTTGTTGGTTTAGCTGTCGCTTTTGCTGTTATTTCCCCGGTTATACAAATGATAAGAAACCCCAAAGCAGCAGTTAAAGGTTTATTAGGATTGCTTGTTGTTGCAGTGGTTGTATTTATTGCATATGCTGTATCATCAGGTGAAAAATTAGGAATAACTAACCCCGAATTAATGCAATATGATGTGCCTGGCACATTAAAATATGCAGGGACCCTTTTAAATTCAGTTTATTTTTTGGCTGGTTTAGCCATTTTGTCAATGATATATTCTGAAGTATCTAAAATGTTTAAATAATTTGATTTTGAGTAATGATTAATTAGTTATTACCAAAAATCTTTAAAAAATATAGTCTATGCCAAGAAGAGAAGGAGGAACATTTAATGCAGCATCAATGGCTGATATTGCATTCTTGCTGCTTATATTTTTCCTTGTTGCCACTACTATGGATATTGATACCGGATTATCCAGAAAATTACCTCCGATGCCAGACCCTGGTGCAGAGCAGGATAATAAGCAAATTAAAGAACGAAATGTTTTTGTTGTGCTTATTAATGCTAACGACCAGCTGATGGTAGAAGGTAAACCTATGGATGTGCGCCGACTTCGTAATGAAGCAAAAAAATTCATAGCAAACCCTGACAATTCAAGTAATCTGCCGGAAAAAGAATCTAGAGAAGTCCCTTATTTTGGTGAGTATATGGTTCCTAAAGGAATTATATCTCTTCAAAACGACAGGGGTACATCGTACGGTATGTATATCAAGGTTCAGAACGAATTGGCAGCAGCTTATAATGAACTAAGAGAGGAATTAGCCCTGTCTAAATTTGGTCAACGTTATGATGATTTAAGTTCAGACCAACAAGATGCTATAAAAGACATATATCCTCAAATTATTTCTGAAGCTGAACCTAAAAATATTGGAGGGAACTAATAATGGCAAAATTTCAAAGAAAAGGAAAAGATGATACACCGGAGATTTCAACAGCTTCGTTGCCTGATATTATTTTTATGTTGTTATTCTTCTTTATGGTTTCTACAGTAATGAGAGAAACTACAACTAAAGTTTCGCAACAATTGCCAGGTGCTACCGAAGTTAAAAAGCTTGAGAGAAAATCTTTGGTAAGTTATATCTATATTGGCCAACCAAAACGAGCTTTTCAGGGAATGTATGGAACTGAACCCAGAATTCAGTTAAACGATGCATTTGCAAAAGTTGCTGATATTCGTGATTATATTACATCTGAACGAGAAGAAAGAGACGAAAACGAACGCCCCTTAATGACCACATCACTTAAAGTTGATGAGGATACAAGAATGGGTATTGTTACAGATGTAAAACAAGAGTTACGAAAGGCCAGTGCTCTAAAAATTAATTATTCGACTCGAAAAGTTGAGACAATAGAATAATAATAATCATTTTAAATTTTAAAGGAGGTGGATTTTTTCATCTCCTTTTTTTGTTTTGTTAGTCCTAATCAGTAATTTTAACTTTCAGATGATATCAAAAATAGTTGAATATTACAGCTTGAAATAATAATAAATATCATTTTATTATATTTGCACAAAAATATTTAGTCAACTAATAGCAACTGCCTGGTTTTATTGCATAATAATTGGATTCCAGGTTTATTAATTGGTGTTCATATTATTTCTTTAAAAGTTTGTATATATTTGAAACAGATATTTTTTGCGATGAATAGCTGATACTATGAAAAAAGTAATTTTTCTTTTGTTTATTTCCTTTATCCTTCATTTGTTTACATCTGAAGCTCTTGCTCAAAAAGAGATATTTATTAAAGAATTTCATTTCGAATTAAAAAAAATCAGCGATAATCAATACGAAAATGAATATTTCTTAACCCTTACCCTCAATAAAAACTCTTTATATAAATTTACCGTTCTAAACCATATAGGTGATTTCCCCGGAGTTGCTATCGTGGAGATTTTAGAAAACGATAAAGTTGTGGCTACTAATTATCTTAATGGGAAATACTACGAAAAATTTATGTTTAAATGTACTAAAACCGGGTTTTACGATATTTTAATTCATTTTGAAGATAATAAATTCGGATCATCGCTCATTAAACTTTTTTTAGTTCAATAATTAACTTTACTGTCCTATTTTACTTACCATAATATTATATCAGTGGTTTTATATTTTAAAATCATATGAAAATTTATTTCATACAGAAACTTAATTGTTATTAGAAAGCATCCATTTTTTGGATAACATTTTTATTTCAGGAAATAATGCGTATTTTAGTTACATTTGAAACTATATTCTGGCAAACCTGAAAACAATTTATTCAGTTAAGGGTTTTAATTATATAAATTTTCTTATGGTGAAATATTCAGCAAAAAATGAATTAAAGGAATGGGTAGCCCTTTATACCGAAGATCTTTATTATAGGGCTAGTTATAAAATTTCCGACAATGAGCTGGCTAAAGACCTGGTACAGGAAACCTTTCTTGCCGCTGCAGAGAAAATAACCACATTTAAGGGGAAAAGTTCTCCTAAAACCTGGCTTTTTTCGATATTAAATCATAAAATAATTGATCATTATCGAAAAAAAGGCACTCAACCAGTTCAAACTGAACCCGAAACTTTCTCAAGATTTTTTGATAACGATGAGGGTTGGCGAACAGAAAAAAAGCCAAAAGCATGGCACGAAGAAGAGTCTAATCTTTTAGATGATGAAGAATTTCAGGCTGTACTAAAAGAATGCCTTGATGCTTTACCACCCCAATGGAATACTTGTGTTAAATTAAAATATTTAATGAATAAAAAAGGCGACGAGATTTGTCAGGAATTAGATATTACACCGTCTAATTATTGGCAAATCGTTCACAGGGCTAAGGTCCAATTGAGAGATTGTGTGGAAACAAACTGGTTTCAAAATTAAATTTTAGATGTAGATGAAAAAATTGATGCATTTTCTTTTTCTATCGTGCCTGAAAGCTTCTGAAATCATTGAAAAAAAGTTTCATTTTAAACTTTCTTTTAGAGAACGGTTACAACTCAAACTTCATAAAATGATGTGTAGCGCTTGCACTTTATATGAAAAACAAAGCACTTTACTGGAAAAGGGAATCCAAAATCGGTACAAGTATAATGGGAAAGAGATTGATATTGTAGCGCTGAAAAAATCGATTAATGAAAAATTACAAGAAAAATAGATTGAATGATGAATATAATAAATTTAACAAATTATTATTTACAACTGGCTACCGAAAAAAGAACTTTTTACAGAGCACTTGCAATTTCTGTAATTATTGGATTAACTATTAACCTGATCTATCATCCCGAATGGCTCTTTCCTTTATCCATAAACGAAGTAAATTTAGGTAGAGTTCTGTTGACTGTTTTTATTCCATTTATGATCATAATTTTTTCAGTTGTAATTTCAAAAACCAACTTTAAACCGGGCAATATTTCAAGTATTGATGCTTTACTAAAATGTAATAGTTGTAAAAAAGCAGATTTTCATGTTCATGTGGGACAGGAAATTGAAGAGTGCCCTGAGTGTAAGAAAAAAACAAAATGGTCACCAAAGCAAATATTTTCTTTTGCGAAGTC
>JAWLEM010000087.1:0-9601 GCA_041686115.1 Bacteroidales bacterium | reverse complement strand
TCGCAACTGGGGAATAAGGAATGATGTTTTATAGTCGGTATTACTAATCACCTGTTCGTCGTCAAAAAAATGCTTTTCGAACTTATTATTTTTGAACTGCTGAACTGCCAGGGCTTCATAAGCCCAACGCGTAGTCATTAAATTTCCGATCACAGGAACATATTTTTCCGATGTTAAACTTTTGTGCAAATCATCGAAATGTATCATTGCTCCACCCAGCAAAAGTTGTGGTACAAGAATTAATGGTATTAAAATATAAATAGCAATAACCGAATCTAATCCCGAAGAAATATTTAAACCGATAAGATTACCCATACAGGCTGCAGAAAACAGGATTAGCCAAAATGGGAAAAGCATTCCATTTATTTCAAGGATAGCATTGCCTATTAAAGTATACAGAAATGTTTGAACAGCAGATAGTGCAAAAAGGAAAACAATTTTTGAATTAATATAACTAAACCAGCTTAAGCGCAGAAATGATTCACGCTCCAGGATTTTCCGGTCTTTAATAATTTCTTCGGCACTAACTGTGAGACCAAGAAACAAGGCAACTACAACTGCCATAAATAAGAATACAGGCAGGTTTTTATTTTCTCCAAAAACATATCCGTTGGGTGTAATGTATTTGGTAAAGTATCCCAAAATTAAAGCTAGCAGCGGTGCCTCAAGCAAATTAATAATTAAGTATTGAGTATTGGTAAGCTTAGATAAAAAATTGCGTAAACTAAAAACTTTAAATTGCCTGATAATATTTGGTATTTTAAATTCCGAATCGGGTAATTTTATGTCCTCCTGTTTGTGAACAATTTTTTTCTCAATATTTTCCAGGTATCTATAGTACCAGGTTTCGGGATTTATCCTTCTTTTATGAGTTGCTTTACCATACTCATCAATTTCTCTTTCCTCAACAATTTTTAAAATAATGTCCGGATTTATTGTTCCACAACACGAGCATTCACTTTCGGCAGCATTAACCAGTGATGTTATGGTTTTAAAATAAACAATAGCATCAACCGGATTACCCTGATAAATGGGGTATCCACCTTTATCAAGAATCCACAATTTATCGAAAAGTTTAAAAACTTCGGACGATGGTTGATGAATATTCGCAATAACAAGTTTACCCTTATGCGCTTGTTGTTTTAATAAATTCATTACTTTTTCCGAGTCCATCGAAGATAATCCTGAAGTGGGCTCATCTACAAAAAGGAGTATGGGTTCACGCATTAGCTCAAGTCCAATATTCAATCGTTTTCTTTGCCCGCCACTAATAAATTTATTTAATGGATTTCCAACCCTGAGCTCTCTTACATCATATAAATCAAGATCAAATAACACGGTATTTACCTTTTCAATAATTTGATCTTCGGTAAAATCGCTAAAACATAGTTTAGCATTATAATATAAATTTTCAAAAACAGTCAGTTCTTCAAACAGCAAATCGTCTTGTGGAACAAATCCGATAATTCCGGTTAAGGATGTTCCATGGGAATGGACATTATACCCGTTAATTTTCACCTTCCCTTTGGTGGGATTTAATTTCCCGCTTAACAAATTTAATAAGGTAGATTTACCTACTCCACTACCTCCCATAATGGCAATCATTTGCCCGCTTTGCTCGGAAAAATTAAATTGCTGTATCCCGTTTTTGCTATTCCTGAAATGAAACTTTACATCCTCGCCAGAAAATATAATCCTGTTTTTTTCCGACTCACGAATAAAATTAATGGCGATATCGTAATAATAAACAGACTCAATATTAGGGCCTTTTATGATACTTCCTTTTTTAAAAAAGTAAGTACGCCCATGAACTATTTTCTTACCGTTGATATAAAGGTTAAGCTCGCCAAAATACCTGAAAATAAAAGATTGTATTGATTTAATGTAAAGAACAACTATTCGGCCATACAAATTTTGTCTGAATAAGTGTTTGTATTTAGCTTGTGTTTTTGTAGTCTTCTTTTTCATTAACCAGGCCAGATTATCCGACCATTCTGTAATCTGATTGTCGATAACCAGGACATAATCTTTATCCAATTTCTCAGGATTTCCATCAAAAATAAATGATTTGAAATTATTGAATTCGGTTTCTGACAGGCTAAAAGATTTAGCAACCGTTTTAATAAACTCAAACTCGTGATCGGTTACAATATGGTCTTCATAAACAAACTCCAGAAGTTGCAAAAACACAATAACTCTTTCGTTACGCAATAAACCTTTCTTAATTTGCCGGCAAACATTTGATATTTGAAAAAAGATGAGTGAATTATTATCTTTCAGGCCCTTTACATCATCAGCATCTAGCTCCCGCTGATAAAATTCATGGTAATTATCAAATAATTTAAGATATTCTTTAATTAATTCATTTTTTAAATAACGGGCCAGGTAATTTTCAACTATTTTGCGTCCTTTATCGCTAACCCCTTCTGTGTTAACATTTGCTACTATAGCAAACAAATGAATTAATGCATTTAGTATCGATTCGCTCATTGCGCTAATTTTGGAACAAAATTTAAGAAATTATTAATAATAAAAAAAGCTCATGAGCAATTAACCCACGAGCTTCATTTCTTAATCATAATTAATTTATGAAATAATTTTATTTCTTAACAAGGTTGTTTGCTCAATAATTTGATTTAACTGTTTTTCTGTAATACCAGTTTCGTCAACACTGGTATAAACATCCATAATGGGTTTAAGTTCTTGTAACATCGACTCAATGGTTTGATGCTCAATATGTGGTGTTAATAACTCAATTAATTTATTTAAGGAACTTTTTTGGTGCATAATAATCTTTACTAATTCGGGGTCATTATAAACGGTTTCCGATATATTACAAGAAATATACATCGCTTCAATCCAGCTTCCGCTTAATACAAGTAAAGAAAGATCTTCCTTATTATTTTTTACCAGATATTCATAGGTATCATAAAACGAATTTGTTATCAAATTAACCAACTCATCTTTTTTATTAATATTAGCTTCAACCTGATTAACAAAATCACGATCGAAAGCACCGGTAATTCCAAGCTCCTTAATTAAATATTCGGAAGCTTCCATATAATTCATTACGTCCTGCTTCATTTGGTATGTACTGGCATAACTTAAATCGGCACTATACACTCCCAAATTAATAGCCTGGTCTTTATCCGTAAAATATTTGTCTACATTTTCCTTTTCGTTGGTTAACCCAATAATATAACTTGCTTCAATTTCATTAATCATTTCGGTAACTTCAAAAGCAGTAGGGAGTGGATAAACAACTTCGCGGACTGTTTTTTCAACTTCTTCTCGTTCTAATTTAGCTTCTTCTTTAGCCTCATCAACAGATTTGCCATCTTTTCCTCCTTTACAGTTTACTAAAGAAATAATAAGAACACCCGATAATAAAACAAGTGTTGTTTTTTGGATGAATGGTTTTAGTGTTTTCATTGATGTATATTTTTTTATTGTTCTTTGATTTTTAAATATTTACTATTATTGTCAAATAAGAAATTATTCTCGAAATTTACTGTTTTTTTATATAAAATCCTTTTCAAAGTTAAAATAATTTTCTAAATCTAAAACCCAAAAGCTCGATTCTCTTTGCAATATAACCAAATAAAATGGTTGAGAAAAAGGTTATCGATCCATAAACTACTGATACCATTGCAATATCGTTATTATTTAACAACGATTTTGCAACAAAAATACCAATAATACTATTTTTTAATCCTACTTCGATACTAATAGTAAAATTATTTTTCCCCCCGAGTCTAAGATATCGTGCAAAAATGTAAACCACAAGCATTGAAACAAAGTTTAATAATAATGCCCATGGAATCAGGTTAAGGTTTTTACTCAAATTACCATCTGTATTGTTGTTGTTATCGAATAAAATAATCACTACAAATACTGAAAAAAGAATTAAGGGCAAAATTATTTTTAATGGTTTTTCGGCTTTTAGTGCAAATCTGAAGTAGTAATACCTAATTAACATTCCAATAAATGTTGGGATTAAAATAGTAAAAAAAATATCAAGAATAGTACCTAAGACAGGTAAATGAATGTTTCTCTCAACTCCAATAAAAACAATTAATCCAAGGTTTACTATTAAAGGTAGGGTAACCAAAATAATAAGACTATTTATTGCTGTAAGCGAAATTGATAATGCCAGGTTACCTCTGAGCATGTGAGTTATCAGGTTAGTGGCCGATCCTCCGGCGCAGGCAGTAATTAATATAAACCCAACTTTTGTATATGGATCAAGGTTTGTAAAATAAAATAAAAGAAATGTCACTAAAGGGAGTAATATAACCTGGCTAAAAACACCTGCAAGTATTGGCCTTGGGTAACGGATAACATTAAAAAAATCACGCTGGTCAAGGGATAAACCCATCCCCATCATTATTATTGCAAGTGATGCCGGTAAAAGATATGTTGAGAAAAACAATTCCATCTTTACGAAGTTAAACAAGAATAACTAAATAATAAAATGCTTATTGTTTTTAGTAGAAATAAAAAAAGAGG
Organism: Bacteroidales bacterium; assembly: GCA_041686115.1. Taxonomy (GTDB): domain Bacteria; phylum Bacteroidota; class Bacteroidia; order Bacteroidales; family UBA12077; genus UBA12077. The sequence continues at coordinate 5,092 of JAWLEM010000087.1, read as the reverse complement.
AATAAATGAATATTCCCCTAAACAAAAAACATGATGCTACAATTATTTTTTATAATTCTCATCTTTTATGGTACAACCAATGGCTTTCGTAAAATCAGGATCAGGCTTTTCACCTTTGAGCAAAGCCATTACTGCATCCTTAAGAAATTTCTTTTCTACTGCTGATGCATCTTTATAATTATCATCAATTGTTCCAATATACGATACCACAAAATCATTTCCTTCTTTATTTAGCAAATATACATGTGGAGTTCTTTTGGCTCCGTACATTTTGTATACCTCCTGTGTTTCATCAAAAAGATAAGGAAACGGGAAATTTTTCTCGTTTGATCGTTCCTTCATTTTATCGAATGAATCTTCGGGAACCAGCACAGGGTCATTTGGATTAATTGCAATTACAGGATATCCTTTTGACCTAAATTTCTTATCAATCTCTATTATACGGTCTTCGTAAGCTACTGCATAGGGACAATGGTTACAGGTAAAAATAACAATCGCTCCTTTTTCTGCAGCTGGATAATTAAATAGCGAAATATACTCGCCATCAACATTTTTAAGCTTAAAATTTTCGGCCTTATCTCCTACAGAATATCCCTGGCTTATTACCTGAGAAATTCCCACTAAAAGAAACAGGCTCATCAATACTACTTTTTTCATGTTACAAAATTTTTTAATTAAACATTAGGTTTTATTTATTCTGAATTTGTTTTAATGCTTGTTCAAGTTCTGCGTATGTAAAAGATTGCTCATAGAATGCTCTATGTGTTTTATTATATATTAAAGTTGCCGGTATTGCCCCCGACCAGTCATCACTTACTTTATTAATCCATGAATTGCTGTCAGGATCGTCAAGTATAACTATGGTTGATTTTACCTCATGGATTTCTGCAAAACGCTCAATCCTTGTTTGCAAATTTTTACCAAAATCAAGACTTACTAAAATTACTTTTACTTTTTGGTCTTTATATTTTTCGTTAAGCTCATTAAATGCAGGCATTTCTTTTACGCATGGCCTGCACCAGGTAGCCCAAAAATTTACAACATAGGTTGTGTCATTTTTTTTATGAATTAATGAACTAAACTCATCAAAATTGTAAACACTATATTGTTGAGCGTATACATCGGAAACTGAACCTAAAATTATAATAAGAAAAAATAAAATTAAAGGCTTTAATTTTGCTAACATGATTGATTATTTTTTTAATCTAAGTAATATAACATTTTCTTGTATCAAATTGTTTGATTTAGATTAATTTATTATTCTTAGTGACAAAAGAATTTGCCACTAAAGAACTAACCTGCTTGCAGGCAAGAACACAAGATTTAAAACAATCATATATACTTATTGCCTAAAATTAAATCAAAAGCTGATAATTAATTACATGATAATCTTTTTAAACTTTTTGCTCTTTGTATAGGTCTAATAAACAATTTAATTTCATTTTCTAACAAAACACTACCTTATGATGAAATATTTAAATTACTACTTTTCTAAAATGCTTTTAGTACTTTTTGTCATCAGCATTTTTAACTTTTCTAATCCATTGCTAATTAAGGCTCAAAAAATTCCAACTCCAACCGAACATTTTGGGTTTTACCCGGGTTCGGATAAAATGTTATTCGATTACGAAAATCTAATTTCATATCTGCAAAAGCTTGATCAGATTTCGGATGAAGTAAGCATGAAACAAATTGGGCTTTCGCCAATGGGTAAACCCATGTATGTAATGTTCATTTCATCGAAAGAGAACCTTCAAAATCTCGACAAACTAAAAAAAATAAACAAAGAACTGGCTTTAAATCCTGATCTGGCCCCTGAACAACAAAAAGAATATATTAATGAGGGAAAGGTATTCTTTCTTTTCACCTTATCAATGCATTCCACTGAGGTTGCCCCTTCGCAATCTTTACCATTAATTGCTTACAATTTAATTACAACCACAGATTCGAAGATTAAAAATCAGCTAAAAGATGTTGTTTACATGGTGGTTCCTAATCATAACCCTGATGGGATGAACATGGTTGTTAACCATTACAATAAATATAAAGACACAAAATACGACGGATCATCCATGCCCGGTGTTTATCATAAATATGTTGGGCACGACAACAATCGTGATTTTGTAGCGCTGACTCAAAGTGATACAAGAGCAATCTCAGATCTTTACAGCAAAGAATGGTTTCCCCAGGTAATGGTTGAAAAGCACCAAATGGGTTCTACAGGGCCGCGATATTTTGTTTCTCCCCCGCATGATCCTATTGCCGAAAATATTGATGCCGGAATATGGAACTGGATGAAAATTTTTGGTTCAAGAACCATTACTAAAATGACGGATGAAGGTTTAAAAGGTGTTTCACAAAATTATTTATTTGATGATTACTGGCCCGGTGCAACAGAAACATGTATATGGAAAAATGTTATAGGAATGTTAACCGAGGCAGCCAGTGTTAAATATGCAACTCCTATTTATATTGAACCTACAGAATTGCAAACTATCGGAAAAGGAATGGGTGAGTACAAAAAAAGCATCAACATGCCCGATCCGTGGGAAGGTGGATGGTGGCGATTAAGTGACCTGGTGAAATACGAAATAAGTTCCACAATGGCATACCTTGAAACAGCTGCCATGCATAAAAATGAAATTCTAAAATTCAGAAATGAATTATGTAAAAAAGAAGTGGAAAAAGGAAAAAACGAACCTCCTTATTATTATGTTTTTCCAAAAAATCAACACGATCAAAGCGAACTGGTAAACCTGATTAATCTTTTAAATAATCATGGTGTAAATGTTTATGAATTAGACAAAGATGTGGTAATGGATCAAACAACATTTAAAACCGGCGACATAATTGTTCCTTTAGCACAGCCATTCAGATCTTTTGTAAAAGAGATGCTCGAATCGCAGGTATTCCCTGCCAGGCATTATACACCTGATGGAGAAATGATTAATCCTTATGATATTACATCGTGGTCGCTCCCACTGCACAAAGGAGTAAAGGTTTTTGAAATCAATAAAAATAAAGACGCTTTTGCCAATTCATATGCTTTAATCAATTCGCCCTACAATCTTTATAAACCTGCCAATAAAGAGTTTAGCGCTATTTTATTATCTGCAAATCAAAACAATAGCTATAAAACAGTTTTTGCGGCATTAAATAGTGGATATAAAGTAGAACAAATTTTAGAGGATTATAAAAATAATGGGTACATTGCACCTAAGGGTAGTTTCGTTATCTATTCATCAAAAGATTTTAATACACTTCTTCAACAGCTAAATTTTACTCCTATTTATTTAAATCAAGATATTGATGTTAAAACAAAACCTGTTGAATTGCCGCGAATAGCCTTGATTGAAAGTTATTTTCATCCTATGGATGCCGGATGGACAAGGTATGTATTTGATTCCTATAACATACCCTATAAGGTTTTAAATCCTGATGAAATTAAAGATACTGACCTGGATAAAAATTTTGATATAATTGTTATCCCCGACGAGCAAAAATCTGTATTGATTGATGGAAGCTACAAATCAGAAAACAGTCAATACTTTATGAAATATCCACCGGAATATATGAAAGGGATGGAAAAAGAAGGATATGAAAAATTACTTCGCTATATTCATAATGGAGGTAAAGCTGTTGCCTGGCGTAATGCTGCTGAATTATTTTCAGGTGTTCAGAGTTTTACTCTTGATAAAAACAAAGAAGAATTCGAATTTCCTGTAAAAGATGTTTCTAAATCATTAATCAAAAAGGGATTTTCATCGCCCGGTTCGTTGCTTAAGATAAATTTAAAAACAGATCACCCCATAACTTACGGAATGCCTGAAGAGGTAGGTGTATTTCATCGTAGCAGCCCGGTTTTTACCACATGGCAACCTTATTTTGATGTGGACAGGAGAGTAATTGCCAGCTTCCCCGAAAAAGATATTTTATTAAGCGGTTATGCTGAAAATGATGAAAAACTGGCTGGAAAATCATCTATCGTATGGCTTAAAAAAGGCAAAGGACAAGTGGTGTTGTTTAGTTTTAATCCGCAGTTCAGGGCTTCAACTCCCGGCACATATAAACTGTTATTCAACGCTATACTTTTATAAAATCCATTATTTTTAATAAAAACAGGCAGAGATTTATATCCTTGCCTGTTTTTTTTCGTATAGCCTAATAGATGGCAAAGTAATTAAAATCGTTTATTGGGAAAAAGACCCCTTTAATTTTTCTATTTTACAATGTAATTGTCTAATATTTTGTTTATTACAGATATTTTAAAATATTTGTAAAATATTTATACTTAATGAAACATACATTCGGGATACATACATTAATACTTATTCTCTTTTCTTTCGTTTGTTTTGGGCAAACAAACACTGACAGCCTTGAAAAAATTTTGCCTCAAGTAAAAAATGAAGAAAAAGCAGAGTTGTTAAATCAATTATCAAAATCATATCTTCGAAAATCTCCCGAAATATCTTTTCAATATGCCAATGAGGCTTTAAAAATTTCTCGAAAATTAAATGATAAAAAGCTCGAAGCCGATGCCATGAAAAGCATAGGTGATACTTATTATTATAGAAATGAGATTGTTGATGCAAATAAATCATATCAAAAAGCCCAATTAATCTATAAAGAGATCAACAATTTTGTTGGTATTTCGGAGATTTATAAAAGCTTTGGGAATCTTCAGTTTGCCAATTCAAAATATGATTCTGCTGAATATTTCTATAACAAAGCCATTGGTATTAAAAAGGATATCAATGATCTTTATGGTTTGTCTACACTTTATACAAATATTAGTTCCGTATACCTGTATACAGGGAGAAGAACTGAAGCCATTAATATATTAAATGAATCACTTAAATTATGTGATCAGGTAAAAAATAAGCTTGGGAAAGCAATGACTTTGGTAAATCTGGCCAATATTTATTATAGAGATGGAGTGTTTGAAAAAGCTGTTGAAACAAATTACGAAGCACTTAAAATTGCTGAAGATATCAAAGACCAGCGACTAATTTCCAACATTTATACCAATCTGGGGAATATCTATAATATTTTTGAAAATTATGATAAATCCCTTGAGTTTCATCTTTCTGCA
>JAWLEM010000086.1:0-9717 GCA_041686115.1 Bacteroidales bacterium | reverse complement strand
ACCTTATCTTTTATCCTGTTCCGACTGCGAAGCTTTAACTCTAAAAGACCTTCTGTCGATGGCAGATGATGATTCGCTTAAGTTGTGGAATAATCTTAAGCTGGGGTATACCGAATCACAAGGGCATCCGGTATTACGTGCCGAAGTTGCCAAACTGTACGATAATATTAATCCGGAAAATGTACTCATAGCAGCTCCCGAAGAAGGAATTTTTATTGCTATGAACTGTATGCTCGAAAAAGGCGATCATGTTATAACTACTTACCCAGGCTATCAATCGCTGTATGAAGTGGGAAAATCAATCGGTTGCGAAATTAGCCAATGGATACCTAAAGAACAAAACGGATGGTATTTTGATATTCAGGAACTCAAAAAATTAATTCGAAATAATACCCGGTTAATTGTTATCAACTTTCCACATAATCCCACCGGAACAATTATACAGGAAGATGAATTAAAAGAAATTATCGATCTGGCAAAAACAAATAACATGATTGTTTTTTCGGATGAAATGTACCGATTTCTTGAGTATGATGAAATAGATCAAACTACATCCGCATGCGATTTATATGAAAATGCTGTTTCGTTATTTGGCATGTCCAAAAGTTTTGCCCTTGCCGGATTGCGAATTGGATGGTTAACCACAAAAAATACCGGGCTACTGAATAAATTCCTGAACTTTAAGGATTATACAACCATTTGCAGTAGCGCCCCAGGCGAAATACTTGCCATTGCAGCACTCAGGGCAAAAGATCAGATTCTTAAACGAAACTTAAAAATTATTAAAAGTAACCTAAAACTCCTTGACCAATTCTTTTCCACTTACAAACATCTTTTTTTGTGGAATAGGCCCAAGGCAGGGCCGATTGCCTTCCCTAAGATGAATGCAGATATAAATGTAAACCGCTTTTGTGTTGATTTGGTGGAGAAGAAAGGTGTAATGTTGCTTCCTTCGTCAGTTTATGATTACCACGGGAATAATTTCCGAATTGGATTTGCACGGAAAAATATGGCTGAAGCTTTAAATAAATTTGAAGAATACCTAAAGTGGACAAGCTACGACTAAACAAATAACAAATCTCAAAATACAAATGACAAATAAATCACAAACTTCAAATGCAAATAACCAAACAAACAACATAAACGAATTGTTTTGAATTTTAAATTTTAGCCATTGGATATTACCTGCACGTCCCTGCCTTGCCGGCAGGCAGGCGGCAGGCGTGTTATTTGGATTTTGAAATTTTCGCCAAATAATGCAAGAGTATTAGATGTAAGATACTAAAATAGTTCCCGAGTTAAAACTGAGTTTACCAAAGTTGGAATCGCACATTTATTCGTTCTATTAACAAATAAATTCGGTAATTATTTTATCATGTTTGCCAGCAGTTTGAAATCCAAACCAGAGATTAAAAAACCGGGTTTTATTCCATTTAGCATCCGAGTCAGGGTGTTACTTCGCTCATAAAAATATTAAACAATTCAAACTATAATCATAAAAACGCTCTAAAATGCCAAATAAAAATCTCTGGTAAGATTTTTATAATCATCAGAATATTGATGCCGTTTGTTAAGCTCAATTACTAAATGCTCTTCAATAAATGATTTTTTTACGCTTTGAAATTCGAGCAGCAGCCTTTTAGGTTTTTGCCCTGGTTTGGGCAAAACATTGGTTTGCCGGACACAATACAAGCCTTGTTCGGCAGCTTTGGCAATAAATAAGCTCCCTTCAACATAAGGCAGAATCAGACTTAGGGTTCCCGATTCCGACAAACATTTCTGTGTTCCATCAATAATATCGGCCAGCTGCAGTTCGGTATTATGCCTGGCTTTTGTTCTGTTTTCGTCGGGCGCTGTTAATGAGTTTTGAAAATAAGGGGGATTACAAACAATAAGGTTGTATTTTGCTTCTGTAACATTTGAAAAATCCTGAAACGACTGATGAATAATATTGATTATGTCAATCCATGGAGAATGGCTAACATTTTCCTGAGCCTGAATACATGCATTTTGATCTAGTTCAATGGCATCAATTATAGCATTTGAACGTTGTGCCAGCATTAAAGCAATTAATCCGGTACCTGTACCAATATCGAGCATTCTGTCGGCATTTTCAACATTTGCCCAAGCGCCAAGCAAAACACCATCTGTACCAACTTTCATGGCACATTTATCCTGAAAAATGGTAAATTGTTTGAACTTAAAATAATCATTTGGCATATAGAATAATCTTTTTAAAACTTTTCAAAAACCCCCAGTCCGAACAGTGCAAAATCATATTTTACAGGATCGGCAGCATCGAACTTTCTTAAATTCAGGGTTAATTCTTCAACTGCTTTCCAGTCGTTTTGTTTTCTCTTAAGCAAACCTAATTTTCTGGCAACATTGCCTGTGTGCAAATCCAAAGGAATATACAAATCGGCCATTGCAATTTCGGGCCACAATCCAAAATCAACTCCAAGGTTATCTTTCCTGACCATCCACCGTAAAAACATATTTAAACGCTTAGCAGAAGCACCTTTTAAAACATTGGATATGTGTTTGCCTGTACGATCGGGATGTGGGATCTCAAAAAACACTTTTCGGAATTGACTTAAATTATTAAAAATATCCATTTCCTGAGAATACAAATTTTGAAAAAGATTTCCTAATCCCCCATGCTTCTGATAAATATTTCTTAATGACCTGATAAAAAAAATACAGTCGTCGCCATTAAATGTGCGGTGTTTAAAATATTTAAAACGGTTTAAATCCTGCTCCCGGTAATTTAAAATAAACTCCGAGGGTGCATGATCCATAAGGCTTATAAGCTTATGCAGATTATTAATAATGGTAACCCGCTGTCCCCATGCTATTGAAGCGGCTAAGAAACCTGATATCTCAATATCATTTTTATCAGTAAACAGATGGGGAATCTGAATCGGATCGGTATTGATAAAATCCGGATGATTATATTTTTGGGCTTTTTCGTCTAAAAAGTCTTTTAATTCGGTGAACTTCATTTTTTGTCAATAAAAACTCCGTCGATCATTGTAAGTTTTCTGTCGGCTGTATCGGCTAATTCAATATCGTGGGTAACAATAACAATGGCAGGATTATATTTATCACGTAAAGAATGAAACAGCTGGTGTAATTCTTTTTTGTTTTGCGAGTCAAGGTTTCCTGAAGGTTCGTCGGCAAAAATTACTGAAGGGTCGTTAATTAACGCTCTTGCCACAGCTACTCTTTGCTGCTCGCCCCCCGACAATTCTTTGGGTTTATGGTCTAATCTGTGTCCCAGGTTTAAAAAGTCAAGAATTTCCCGGGCTTTTTCTTCCGCTTTTTCCTTTGATGTTTTGCCAATATAAGCAGGAATACAAACATTTTCTAACGCTGTAAACTCAGGTAATAGATGATGAAACTGGAAAACAAAACCAATGTTTTTATTTCGAAAAGCTGCCAGTTGCTTATCTCTTAATTTGCTGATATTAACATTATTGTAAAGCACTTCTCCTGAACCGGAGCGTGAAAGCGTACCAAGAACCTGTAAAAAAGTAGTTTTTCCGGCACCACTTGGCCCCACAATTGAGATAATTTCACCCTTTGTAATTTCAAAATCAATCCCTTTAAGGACTTGCAAATCTCCATATGATTTGGTAATATTTTTTGCAACGATCATATTTTATTATTTTTCAATGAATAGAACTCATAAAAATACTCCGGCTTTAATAATAAACATTTTAAATTTTATAATATCCCGATTGTAAATGCTAAATAAATAAATGCAATATAAATTAACAAAAATACAAGCCCTTTCCAACGTGTAATTAACCCTTTTCTTAACGGCAAAATAAATAAAAACAAAAGAATTGATGTTGCAAACATCCAGAAAAAGTCAAATTTTAACACCATTGGGTTAATATCAATTGTTGTAACAATACTGGTTATTCCAAGTATTGCCAGAATATTAAAAATATTGGAACCAATAATATTACCAATAAAAATATCCATTTCTTTCCGGGCAGCTGCAGCTACGGAAGTAGCCAGCTCGGGCAAACTGGTGCCCAGTGCAATAACAGAAACAGAAATGACTCTTTCGTCTACTCCCAGCTTTATTGCAATTGCCGATGCACCTTTCACCAGGAATTCTGCGCCAAAAATAAGGCCTACAGTCGATAAAAGCACAAAAATGACTGAAGCCCATAATTGATATCTGGGTGGTATTGATTTTTCCAGGGATTCAAGCCTTTCCTGCCGTGATTTTACAATTGACCTTGAAATATAAAATCCCAGGATGGCAACCATGATAATTCCTTCGAAAAACTGTAGTTTAAGATTAAGGCTGAAAAAGAGCAATAGAAAACTTGCAAACATCATAACAGCCCAATCGATATGAATTCCTTTTTTTCTGACTTTAATGGGTGATATTAAAGCGCTCAATCCAAGGATTAATGCAATATTAGCAATATTAGACCCAACAACATTTCCGATAGAAATATCGGGATGCCCTTTTATAGCAGCATCTAAACTTACTACCAATTCCGGAGCTGATGTACCAAGCGATACAATAACAACTCCAATAACTAATTTTGAAACATTAAAATGGGCTGCCAGAGAAACACTTCCCCGAACTAAGAAATCTCCGCTAAATATTAATAAAACTAACCCTGCAAATAGAAAAATAAGGTCCATATATTATCCTTTCAAGTCGTCCTGTGTTTTCTTAATATCATCATCCAGCTCTTTAAAATCCTTTTTAATATCATTGGTATGATTATTCATTTCGCGCTTAATATCATCGGCAGCTTTTCTGAATTCCTGCATACCTTTACCAAGGCCTCGTGCAATTTCCGGAATTTTATTGGCGCCAAAAAGTAATAAAACGACTAAAAGGATAATAAATATTTCCTGTCCGCTAATAAATAGAAATATGCTGTACATAACCATAAATTTTTACAAATATACATTTTGTTATAACAACAAAAAAGCCCCAAATGTTATGGGGCTTTTTGTTTCAGCGTGATATACTATATTATTTTTTCTTTTTTTCATCTTTTTTGTGAACCGTATCGAAAACAACCGGCGATGCAATAAACAATGATGAGTATGTACCAACTACAACACCAACCAGCAATGCAAATACAAATCCACGGATTACTTCGCCACCAAAAATAAAGATGGTAAGCAATACAACAAATGTACTTAACGAAGTACTAAAAGTACGACTTAATGTTCCATTCAACGCAGAGTTGATAATGGTATGACGGTCGCGTTTAGGATATAATGTTATATACTCTCTTATACGGTCGAAAACCACAACAGTATCGTTCACTGAGTAACCAACGACGGTTAATATTGCAGCAATAAAAGCCTGATCGATTTCAAGCGAGAATGGCAATACACCTGCAGCTAATGAGAATATTCCAAGAATAATTAATACATCATGAACAATTGCAGTTATCGCACCTAAGCCGTATTGCCAGTTTTTAAATCTAATAAAGATATAAACAAACATTAAAATAATGGCAAGAATAATAACAACCAGTGATTTATAGATAATATCAACAGCTACCGTTGCACCCACTTTATGCGAGCTCATTTTGTAATTGGAGTTGAAATCTTCGAAAGTAATATCTTGTCCAATAACTGGTTGTAAACCTTCAAATAATTTGGCTTCTACCTCTTTATCCACTTCTGCACCATCTTCATTGACTCTGTATTTGGTTGTTATTTTAACCTGGTTATCATCACCAAATGTTACCGCATCGGGAGCCTGTCCAAATACACCTTCTAAACTATTTTGAACATCAAGAGGATTTACGGGTTCCTCAAAACGAATTACGTAGGTCCTGCCACCAGTAAAGTCTACTCCCTGGTTAAGTCCCCTGGTAATTAACGACCCAACACTTACGAAAATTAATATGGCAGAAATGACATATGCAATTTTACGTTTTTCAAGAAACTTAAATTTTGGATTTTTAAATGCATTCTCAGTTAACTTAGTAGAAAATGTTACTTCTTTATTTCGTTTCAGATACCATTCGAAAATTAATCTGGTTAAGAAAATGGCCGTAAATAACGAAGTAATAATACCAATTAACAGTGTAGTAGCAAATCCCTTAATTGGTCCCGTACCAAATGTATAAAGAATAATTGCAGTTAACAATGTTGTTACGTTGGCATCGATAATGGCCGAATAAGCATTTTTATAACCATCTTTAACTGCCAGCTTAATTCCCTTTCCTGCGGATAATTCTTCCCTTATCCGGTCGTAAATAAGCACATTGGCATCAACCGACATACCGATTGTTAAGATGATACCTGCAATACCTGGCAGAGTTAATACAGCTCCCAACGATGCAAGCACTCCCATAATGAAAAACATATTTGCCACAAGAGCAATATCGGCTACAAGCCCGGCTTTACGGCTGTAATAGAAAATCATATACAGAAGAACAACAATAAATGCGATAAAGAAAGATGTAAGTCCTGCATCGATCGCCTCTTGTCCCAGTGACGGGCCAACAACCTCTTCCTGAATAATTCGTGCCGGAGCCGGTAATTTACCCGACTTTAAAATATTGGCTAAGTCTTTTGCTTCTTCAACAGTAAAATCACCGGAAATGGATGAGCGTCCACCTGTAATTTCCTGATTTACCCGTGGGGCAGAATAAACATAATTATCAAGAACAATAGCAATAAAATTACCCACATTATTTTTTGTTAAACGGGCCCATATTTTTGCACCATCGGCATTCATGCTCATAGATACTTCGGCGCTACCTGAATTTTGATCAAATTCAGAACGTGCATCGGTCACTACATCACCATCAAGTGGCGGCTTGCCATCTCTGCCGGTAATCTTTATAGCATGCAGCTCGTAAAAGCTTTCAGAATCATCATATTTATATGGTTTTACGTGCCATTTAAAAGTCATATCGCGGGGGAAAATTGAACGAACCTGTTTCATATTCAGGTATTCATTCACTTTAGAAGTATCACTATAATGAGCCATTCCAATCACAGACCCATCCATTGGCTGCCCTGATTGGGGGTTAATACTTGGCCTCAAAACAGAAAACAACGGATATCTTTCATCAATTTGTGATTCGGTTAACGAAACGGAATCTTCCTGTGTTTCATCCGACTCCAACTGATCAAGCAATGATGGTTCATCTTCTGTTTCTTGCTCCTCGGCCTCAACTGTTTCTGAAACTTCTGATTCGATATCTTCTTCTGCTGGGGTTTCTTCTGTTTTTGCCATCTCTTTCTTAGCCGATTCAATCTCTTTTATCTTTTCGTTGGCTTGAAGTAAAAATGAATAAACATCTGTATTGTTATAAGTTTCCCAAAATTCAAGGTTTGCCGTTCCCTGTAAAAGGTCGCGCACACGGCCCTGATCCTTTACTCCGGGTAATGATACCATTACTCTTCCGGCTTGTCCTTCAAGTCTTTGAATATTTGGCTGAACAACCCCGAAACGGTCTATACGGCTATTAATAATATTAAATGAATTATCAATGGCATCTTTTGATTCCTCACGGATAACATCTAAAACCTCCTCGTTGGTTGAATTAAAATCAATTTTATCTTTTAATTCAATGGTATTAAAAATAGCAGCCAGTCGAGCATCGGGGTCTATTTCGTTAAAAGCCCTCCCAAACAGCGTGATAAAATCTTCGCGGCTATCTAATTTATACTCCTTAGCCTGTTTCAAGGCTGCACGGAATGTAGAATCGGTACTGTTATTGGCCATGCCCTTGATAATATCTTCGACAGATATTTCAAGGATTACATTCATACCCCCTTTAAGGTCAAGTCCAAGATTAATTTCTCTTTCCTGGCACTCTCTAAATGTGTATTTTCTGATTCCCAGGTTATAAACAACTTCACCCGACAATGAATCAAGATATTGATATTCTATATCTGTAAGCTTTACCTCCTCATCGGGGTGGTTTTCTGCATATTCAACTGCATATTCCTCTGCATCATCATAAATACGTGATGTAACCCAGGTAAATGAAAGGTAGTAAACACATATTACGGCCAACAAAATGGCCAACGTTCTAATAGCTCCTTTAATCTGCATTTGTTAAACTATTTTATTGATTATATTAATATTTTTAATTCTAATGTAAATTATCGTGCAAAGATAAAATTATTTTTTAGAAACACACTTTTTTCAAGGATTTAAGATAAACAGTTTTAAGGATTATCTGCTAAATGCTAAATACCGGTTTCATTTGCCTGAAGGATTGTTTTTGGATTTAAACATCCAATTTCTCATTTTTTTACTTCCATGGCACTACCCTACTCAATCAACTGATCAAAATCGGCATCCAGTGGTTTTTCCTTCAAATAATCGTAAAGTGTAATTCTTCTCAGGGTATAATAATTCGACCAGTATTTTCTTAATGCAGCAATATAATTTGTTTTAGCTCCATCTTTTTCCGACAAAGCAACATTTAAATCCAGCACATCCACTTTACCGATCAAGAAACGCTGTTTGGTCATATCATATCTTTTTTGAGCAATGGTATCGCTTTTGGCTGCAATCAATACCTGGTCATCCTGCAGGTTAAATTGCATTACATTGAGATAAACACTTTGCACAAAATCTGTTTTGGCTTGCTCAACAGTAGTTTTAATTACTTCGTGGCTCGATTGTGCCATTTTGTAGCGTCCGCGCCCCAACCCCCAATCCAGAATGGGAACGTCCAAACCAAAAGTAAATCTTTGCTGATCCTGCGGGTTTACATAAACATCAGAAAACTCGGGCGATTGTTGGGTATAACCAATACTTGCAAATAAGTCAGCTTGTATTCCTTTTTCAGATTTTGCTTTGGCAACATTTCGCTCGGCTTCAATCAACTGCCGCTCGAAAGAAATGATATCCGGATTATTTTCATTGGCTTTTTCCAGGGCATCCTCAACACCAACTGTTAATTCAGGAATTTCTTTCGGAATGATTAAATTCAAATCTACTTTTTCGTTAAATCCAAGGAATGAACGAAGCTGAAATTTTTTAATCTCCAAATCTACTTTTGCAGCATTTAAATCGGAGCCTGCATTTAGCAAGCTAAGTTCCATCTGCATCAATTCATTTTCGGCAATGGTGCCAATATTATATCTTCCCTCGGCAATTTGATACAAAGTATCGGCATTGGAATAATTTATTTTTGCAACTTGTAAGTTCTGCTGTGCTAGTGCCAAATCAAAAAAATAATTAACTGCTTTAAGTGAAACATTTTCGAGCGAAGTGATATATTCTTTTTTTGCCTCTTCGTATTTTAAAGGTTCAATCTTTTTTTGCCACTTATACTCGTTATAAAACAAAACCGGCTGACGATAACCAATGCTAATGGGCGTAGACAGAAAAGATGTACTAATATCGCTGCCCCCCAGTTCATCCAGGCGGGTTAAATTGGATGTGGCAAAAATTTGTCCTCCGGTAAAACCTACATTTTGCCTTATATTTAAATTCAGTGTAGAGCTGTTAAAGTTATCTTCTACATAGGTGTAAGTCCCATCAGCGTTCTGATACTTTTTAATGGCCCTGCTAAAATCAGGAAAAGTTGTACTTAGCGATAAATTAGGCAAATAATCGGCTTTATACGTTCTAAACTCCCAGTAACTGGCTCTAAACCTGTGTGTAGCCATTATAGCATCGGGCGATTGTTCGCGGGCAAGCTGCACCACCTCATCGAAAGTTAATTCTTCGGTTACGGTTTGCTGGGC
>JAWLEM010000085.1:0-9720 GCA_041686115.1 Bacteroidales bacterium | reverse complement strand
TTTTTTAATTGAAATTAATTCATCGTATTTTAATATCCGGCTGCCTGTCCGTCTTTTCTCGATTCTGAAGCACCATAATAAACACCATTTTTTTCATCAAACATAATGGCCTGGTATCCTCCGTATCCGCCAATATCAAAAATAATTCGATGTCCTTTTTTTGTTAATTCGCGAATTACTTCATAATCAATTCCGGTTTCAAGGTGAAGCGTTCCACCATCATTCATGGTTTCGCCAGTTGGTTGTGAGCTTCCTCCATGTCTTAATCGGGGGGCATCGCCTGCTTCCTGCAAGTTCATTCCGAAATCAATCATATTAACAATAATCTGTGCATGTCCCTGTGGTTGCATCGATCCACCCATAACACCAAAGCTCATGAATGGTTTTCCATCTTTGGTAACAAAAGCAGGAATAATGGTATGGAAAGGCCTTTTTTCGGGAGCATAGCAGTTCATGTGGTTTTTGTCTAGACTAAACAATTCGCCTCTGTCCTGGAGAATAAATCCCAAACCTTTGGGTGTCATTCCGGATCCCATTCCGCGATAGTTACTTTGGATTAACGAAACCATGTTGCCATATTTATCGGCTACGGTTAGATAAATAGTATTTCCCTGTTCCAGTTCTCCTGCAGGATAGTTTCTGGCTGCCCGGTTTGGATTGATTAACTCTCGGCGTTCGTTGGCATACTCTTTTGAAATTAACTGCTCTACAGGAATATCATTAAAATCCATATCCGAGTAGTATTTTGCCCGATCTTCGAAAGCCAGTTTTTTAGCTTCTGTAAAAGTGTGAATATATTCGGTGCTTCCAAAACCCATTGAAGCAATATCGTATCCTTCCAGAATATTTAAAATTTGCAGTGCTGCTGTTCCCTGTCCGTTAGGTGGCAGTTCCCAAACATCATACCCGCGATAATTTGCTGAAATTGGCTCTATCCATTCAGATTTATGACTGGCTAAATCTTCGTAAGACAAGAATCCGTCTTGCTCTTTCATGTATCGGTCAATTTCTTTGGCAATTGAACCTTTGTAAAACTCATCACGCCCGCCTTTTGCAATTTTTTCAAGAGTGTTGGCTAAGTATGGGTTTTTAAATATCTCACCTTTTTTGGGTGCTTTTCCATTAATTGTAAAAGTTTCTGTAAAGTTTGGAAACTGACTTAAAAATGGAACGCTGCGTCCCCAGTAATAAGCAATCAATTCACTCACAGGAAATCCTTCTCTGGCATAATCAATAGCCGGCTGCAGAATTTCTGTCATTTCCATTGAGCCAAATTTTTTGTGCATTTCGAACCACCCGTCAACACATCCGGGAACTGATACAGATAGCGGTCCGTGCGAAGGAATTTTTTCATACCCATTTTCTATGAAGTAATCGAGAGTTAGTGATTTTGGCGATCTTCCGCTGCCATTTAATCCGTAAAGCTTTTGGGTTTTAGCATCCCAGATGATGGCAAAAATATCGCCACCCATACCATTTCCGGTGGGTTCCATTAATCCCAGGGTTGCATTGGCTGCAATAGCTGCATCAATAGCGTTTCCCCCGTTTTTAAGGATATCTAATGCTACCTGAGTTGCCAAAGGCTGGCTTGTTGCTGCCATTCCGTGTTTAGCAATAACTTCAGACCGGGTAGCAAATGTTTTTCCGGTAATTCGGTCTTGTGCACACATAAAATTGATACTTAAAATTGTTACAATTAGAGATAGTAGTAATTTTTTCATGGTGTTCAGTAGATTTTTGAGTTATTAAACTTTGACAAGTTAATAAATTAAAAGTTTAATTTATGCCATTTTCAATCAACATATTTACATGACCGGCATATTTATTAGATCAAACATTATTACTAATTTTTTTTATTGCTTTTTTGTGAATAATTTCCTGAACCGTCCGGTTTTCAATTTTGCTTTCCAGCCACGAAATAATATCGAAATAAATAAACGGGCGGCGGTCGTAAAATTTTTCATTTAAAGGGATTAGCTGCTCTCTTAATTCTTTAAATGCATCTGTTAACTGGTCTTGTGTTATTGAGCTAAGTTTTCTCAGAAATTTCATAATGATTTTCTGGAAAAGATGGAGGTCGTTTTTCTTGATTAAAAAACGGTAGGTAGAACGGATATAGTAATCAACCAAATCAATGTTTCCCAGTTCGTAATGGCTAATCAGGTTAAGTATCCGTGCAAAACTATGAATGTCGGATCGCAGGTCGACATCTTTCATATTAATAATTTTGTTTAACCAAAAAACTACTTTCTGATAATCGGCAGCCCCAAAATACATGCAGGCAAATTTGTAGTAAAAAATAATGATGTAGTGCGTGTCAAGTAGGTCTTCAAATTTTTCCAAACTATTGGCAATCTCCGGAATAACTTCAACACCTTTATCAAACTCACCTACCATAAAATATCTGTTAATGCGGTGTGTAGCTGAGTATTTAAAAAGCAATAACCTGATGTTTTCTGTCATCCTTACATCTGGGCTCTTTTTAATTGCTTCGAGTTTTTGAATGTTAATTTTAAATTCGTCGTATTTGTGTAGTTTCGATTCCGATACCAGTAAATTATTAATTGCCCTGATATAGGTTTCTATTTTGGGGATAATATATTCAGGATGATTTTCAAAAAGAGCTACCCATTTTTTGGCGTATTCGTATCCACGCTCAAAATCCTGGATAAAGAAATAATAACCCACAAATGAATTGTACAGGTACATTTTTTCTTCGAAAGAAAGTTTATCTTCCTGGAATACCGGTAGTGTTGAATATAAAAAACTGTTTACCAGTTCAAAATCTTTATGATTGCGCAAAAATCCTATTTTAAGGTAAAAAGAATAAAGCTTGATGGTTAAATTAGAAAAGGTATTAATATTTGATATCTTTTCACTTATATGGTCTGATGCTTTTATCAATGAACTTACCTTATCTTCAATATTAGAGCGGATAAATTTGGTTACCAGTTTTTTTTCAAATTCAATAATTTCAAGTAAAAGTGTATTCCTGTCGTATTTTTCGGCTGTTAATTTTGCCTTGTCCAGCATTTTTACACACTGATCGTATAAACATTTGTTGTAAAGAATGGTGGAATGGTCAATCATCTCCCGAATACTTAAATCGATATCATCGTTGGAGTTTAAATTTCGCAAACTCTGGAGAATTTGTTTGTACAAATGTGCCTTTAAGTTCGATAATTGCTGTGGTTTTATCGCATGCTCTTTGGTAAGGATTTTTGATTCGTTGTAATCTTTTTGTTTATCTATTAAATCGAAAAGTTTTATAAACTTAGTGCTATCGATATTTTTAGAAGGATTAGTATGTACCTTAAAATATCTTTTTTCCGATTTGGTTAAAGATTTAATTAATTGAAATAAAGGGTCGGTATTTTTATTGGACATTGTAATTCAATTTATAGTAATTCTCATTGTAATCAATTGATTATTAATAGTTTTTGCCGAATATTTTATATTGTTTAAATCTAATAGACATCGTAAATTTTAAAAATATTTGTTTTTAAGCTATTGCAGCAAAAAATACATTTGGCTTGAAAAAAATTATTACAGGTAAAAACAAATGTAATAAAAAAAGGAAAAGAAAATTTTGTTATTCTCTAAAACTTTAAATTATGAATTTTGGTAAAATATCAACATTTACATCAGGTGTCTTAGCATTGGCAAGCCAGAAAAATAATGATTTGGAAATTGATTTTATTCAGCCTGCGAAAAAAAATAATATTGAGAATATTATAGTATTAAATAATCTTTCAGATACGACCAACTATGATCATTTATTGAGTACTGTTACGAATATGGGATTCGAAGTTATTATTTCTGATTGTATTTCAGAACTTTTCGCTGCCAAAGCATCAAATAACGGAATTTTAACCATTGAAGTTTCTAAGCATTTTCTGCAAAAAATTGTTCGATTAAGTAAAAAACTATCAGCCAAAATTTTTGTTGATTTAAAGGGGCAGGAGGTAATGATTGTTAATTCGGGAGAGAAAGAGTTTTTTAAGATGAGCGATTATCACCGTCAGTGTTATGAAAACGGGAAAGATGACGTTGAATACTTATACGATATTTATGATAATATTGAACACTCAAAAAGTAAAGAGGATGCTTTTGATTATATAACAGATTAACTTTTTTAATATTTGGTTTTTATAAAGGAGGGTGTCCAAAAAGCCATAAAAAGTCATTGCGAACGATCCCGTCCCGATAGCTCCTAAAATCCGCACGTCTTTTAAGAGTTTCACAAAGTATCACAATGTTATAGCACAAACTTGCCTGCTGGCAAGCAGGGTTACACCAAGTTAGGTGAGATTCTACTTCGTGAAATTTTGTGTTATCCTTTGATTGACTTGGTGTTACAATAAAAGCCTTAACTAACTTACGAATATTAGGGGCTATCGGGAGATATCGGGAGAGTGAAGCAATCTATTGATAATCAATAAATATAGATTGCCTGCCTGTCGGCAGACAGGCTTCATTTCCTGCCTGCCGGCAGGCACGGCATTCGCAATGACACTTGTAATTCTTTTTGGATACCTTTAGAACAATGTGATAAACAATACTCCTAAAATCATTATAACAGCTCCTAAAAGCCTTTCTTTTAACCCTTTTTCTTTAAAAAGCACCGATCCAAATAAAACACTCATTAATGCGCTGGTTCTTTTTATAGAAATTAGATAGGCAACAAGGGTCAGGCTTATCGAAATCATATGAAAAATAATCATTAAACCATGAAAAATTCCGACAGGCACTAATGTTTTAAGATTTTTAGGAATTTGCCTGATATTTTTTCTTGAGTAGATAAAAATAAACGGAGTGATACCAATGGTAATGTATAGGTTAATAACCACTCCCCAAAACAGAGGCGAAGAGTTTTGTAAACCTACTTTATCAAAATTTGATGTAATACTCCAGAGAAACGCAACTAATAGCATTAGCCTGGCGCCCTTATTGTTAATTAATGCCCTGAAAGGAGCTAGCAAGCCATTATTTTTTTCTTTAATATTTAGAATATAAGAACCAAAAACAATCAGGAATATTCCTATGAGTCCATAGATATTTGGAAATTCATTGACAATTAATGGCGATGTAATTAATAAAAATAGCGGAGTAAATGTGGTTAAAGGTATTACAATAGATAAATCAGCAAGCTTTATTGCTTTTAAGTATAGTATGGATGTAGCAATATTTAATGTTCCGCTAACGATAAGAGCGATCCAGAAATTGGGCCCAATGGGTGGAATTTCTATAAAGAATAAAATTGGTAGTAAAAACGGTACGGAAAAGAAGTTTAATGCCCAGGCAACAATATAAACGTCCATATTTTTTAGTCCATACTTACCTGCCACATCGGTAAGAGAACGAAAAAGCGCTGTAAGCAATGCAAAAAATACCCACGTCATATCTTAACTAACGAATTAGATAGAAAATGACAAAGATGTATCATTTGACTTTGATTTCAAAATGTCCAGACCAGGGATAACTGCGGTGTGTTTGTTTTTTGGTCTAATTTAAATGTAAATTGAAAAGCAGGTTCGTTATTCAGCACAGCGTGGTTATAATCATGTAATGACCTAAATAAAAAGGTTTTTGAAAGCACATGATATGTAAAGGTTCCGGTTAAAAAAACGATAATTGCTGTAGGCAAATAAGCGGTCTGCTCTTCCTGGTAAATGTTATCGTCAAGGGCCGTGTTGCCGGTACTTGTTGCATCTGCTTTGTCTGAATAGTGCTTGTACGCCAGCAAGGGAGCAATAACCCACATTTGTGCAATTCCGGCTGCCCGGGTTAAAGTATATATTTTAATATTTTGATAAGCCATTGAATCTGGTTTTGCCAGTGGCTTAACATTTTGTCCGAACATACCTACATCTTGCCAGGTTTCTCCCTTATCTGGCGAAAATTTATGGTCGACAAAGAAAAACGGAGTTAAAGTAATCCAATAGGTTTTGCTTTTATAGTATAACGAATCAATGGTTTTATCTTTAATATTTACAGGAATCTGAGCCTGAGATTTTTGTAACAGGATGAACAATATAAAAACTGCAAGTAAAACTTTTTTTACCATGTCTATAGTTTTTTATTATAGTACATAAATTTATGACAATGGTTTTAAAAATGTGCAATTATTTTCAACTTTTATGTTTTTATTAAACTTTTTATTTGATTTATAAGCCCAGCAACATTTTATCCGCATTATTAGCTCCAAGTATAAGTTTATAGGGTGATTCCAATAACTCTTTTAATTTAATCAAAAAACCTACCGAATCTTTGCCATCAATGGTACGGTGGTCGTACGATAAGGCAATGTACATCATTGGCCTTATTTCTACTTTACCGTTTATGGCTACCGGCCGCTCCTGTATATTATGCATGCCTAAAATACCCGATTGTGGCGGATTTAAAATAGGAGTGGAGAGGAGCGATCCAAACACTCCGCCATTGGTAATGGTAAATGTACCTCCTGATAAATCATCGATGGAAATTCTGCCGGCACGCCCTTTGTCTGCCAGTTCCTTAATTTTTAGCTCAAGCTCTGCCAAACTCATTGTTTCAGCATTGCGAACAACAGGCACCATTAATCCCTTGGGTGTTTGTACGGCTATTCCAATATCTGCATAGTCGGGATAAACAATTTCTTCGTCATCTATCTGAGAATTTACCGAAGGAAAAATTTTTAGTGCAATAGTAACTGCTTTGGTAAAAAAGGACATAAAACCCAATTTTATCTCATGCTTTTCAATAAATTGTTTTTGATATTTCTTGCGCAATGCAATGATCTCGGTCATATCCACCTCGTTGAATGTGGTGAGCATGGCTGTTTCGTTTTTTACCGATACTAATCGCTGGCTCAGTTTTTTGCGCAATTGTGATATCTTTTTCCGCTCCGCATCTCTTGTTCCTTCTTTTTTTTGCGTAATACCTTTTGAATCTGATGGTTGAGATAATGTCTGTTCTACCTCTTTTTTCCCGATTCGTTTAAGCCCGTTAATTACATCATCAATATTGATGTTTTCTTCTTGCATCATCTTTTGTGCAACGGGCGACACCTTTACATTTTTATATTCTGTACTTTCTGTTGAAACTTCTTTTGGTTTATCTGGCTTTGGTTCAGCTTTTTCTTCAGCTTTCTGTTCTTTATTTTCCTTATCCTTATCAGGTTTTGATTCTTGTTTTGGTTCTTTTGGTTCAGCCGATGGATCTATTTTACAAGCAACAGTTCCTACTTTTATGGTTTCTCCTGCCGATGCAATAACTTCAATGGTGCCACTTTCGGGAGCCATAAGCGGTAAGGTTGCTTTATCCGATTCTATTTCGGCTATTTCCTGGTCTTTTTCTACATAATCGCCGTCTTCTACCAACCAGTTTGATATTTCTACTTCGGTAATCGATTCTCCGGGACTTGGTATTTTTATTTCAATCATAATTTAGTTCTATGTTTAAAGTTCACAGTTCAAGTTTCAAGTTTCAAGTTTCAAATTTCAATATATAGCGTCTAAGATGTTAGTTATATATTATATAGCAAGCTCAAAATTTGTAATTTAAAGATATTTATGTTGTTTTTTTAAATCAAGTCTTGAGCTTCCAACTTCACATTGTAACCCACAATATTTATTTTTTAGTTCGCATGTACATTTTCTAAAAACTTTGCCAATGATTTCTTGTTGGCCGAGAACATGCAATTTATGTAATCCAACGGCAGGACTACCGCTTGCAAGTCTTGCCAGTGGAATTATATCAATACCTTCAAATTTTTCTTTAACATATCGCCATGCACCCATATTTTCCGGTTCTTCCTGTATCCAAAGCCATCGTAAAGTGTTGGGATATTTTTTAATGATCTTTTCAATTTGTTTTTTTGGCCATGGGTGTAATTGTTCAACCCTAATAATTGCAATATCTTTTGCATCAAATTCTTGTTTTTTCTCCAGCAGGTCGTAATAAATTTTACCACTGCAAAAAATTACTCTTCGAACTTCTTTTTCAATTACATTGTCATCATCAATAACTTCGCTAAAAGATTTTTTTGCCAGATCGTTTAAAGATGAAACACATTTTGAATGCCTGAGCAGGCTTTTAGGTGTAAAAACAATTAGCGGATTGGTAAAATCTTTATGTACCTGGCGCCTTAGTACATGAAAAAAGTTTGCCGGTGTTGTAGGGTTAACAATTTGCATATTGTTATTGGCACAAAGTGCTAAAAATCGTTCTATTCTGGCGCTGGAGTGCTCTGGTCCCTGGCCTTCATATCCATGGGGTAAAAATAGTGTTATTCCGTTTTTTAACCCCCACTTTTCTTCGGCAGAACTAATGTATTGATCAATAATAATTTGTGCAGCATTATTAAAATCACCGAACTGGGCTTCCCAAATTGTAAGTCCGTCAGGAACAGCCATTGCATAACCATATTCAAATCCTAAAACACCATACTCAGAAAGTGATGAATTAAAAACATGAAATGGAGCCTGTTTTTTACTGATATTTTTTAAAGGAATATATTTTTGATCGCTGTCTTCAATGGTTAAGGTCGAATGTCTGTGCGAAAAAGTACCACGTTCCGAATCCTGGCCACTTAATCGAACCGGATGCCCTTCATCAACTAAAGTTCCATATGCAAGTAATTCTGCCATTCCCCAATCAAGTCTGTCTTCTTCAATCATTTTTTTTCTGTCGTCCATTAATTTCTCTACTTTTTTAAAGAATTTTAGATTTTCAGGTAAATGATTGATTTTTGAAGCTATAGATATGAGTTTTTCTTTACTTATGGCTGTAATTGGGCCATTCTGTAAATCTGATTGCTCGTCATGAACAAATTTTTTCCAGTCCTCAATTAAGAATTGTTTAATGGAAAGTTTGTCTGATTTTTTTGCTATTACAAGTTTATCTTCCAAAAACTCATTGTATTCTTTCTCGGAGTTTTTAATATCCGATTGGGTGCATATCCCCTTTTCGATTAAAAATTTGCTGTAAATATCCCTGGGGTTTGGGTGTTTACTAATTTCTTTGTAAAGCAATGGCTGTGTAAATCTTGGCTCATCGCCTTCGTTGTGCCCATGTTTCCGGTAACATAAAATATCGATAAAAACATCGGTATGAAATGTTTGCCTGTATTCCATTGCAAGCTGTATGGTATAAATCAGTGCTTCGGCATCATCGCCATTGACATGAAAAATGGGTGATTTTGTTACCTTGCCAATATCGGTGCAGTACGTACTTGACCTGGCATCAAGATAATTGGTTGTAAATCCCACCTGATTGTTAATTACCAGGTGGATTGTCCCACCTGTTCTGTAACCTTTAAGTTGCGACATTTGCAGTGTTTCATAAACGACACCCTGTCCGGCAATGGCTGCATCGCCATGAATAATTATTGGAGCAAGTTTGTTGTAATCGTGGTTGTATTTACCCCATATTTTTGCTTTAGCAACTCCTTGTACAACAGGACCCACAGCTTCCAGATGAGATGGGTTGGGAACAAGGTTTAAACGAATACTTTTTCCGTCCTCTGTTTTCACTGTATTTCCATATCCTAAATGATATTTAACATCACCCAGGGCAATATTTTCGTCATACTCTTCGCCAAAAAATTCGGCAAAAACATCTTCAACCGGCTTTTCGAGTATATTGGCTAAAACATTTAAACGGCCTCGGTGCGACATGCCGATAATAAATTCCTGAATTCCCATATCGGCACCTTTTTCAATCACCGCATCAAGCGCT
>JAWLEM010000084.1:0-9818 GCA_041686115.1 Bacteroidales bacterium | reverse complement strand
GGATTATCATGGTTATAAGACAGAAAAATCTTTTTTTAATTTAAAAGAAGAGATTACGTTACTCATTAATTCTCCGAAAGGTGTTGCTAAATATCCTCCTATAAGTATTACAGCACTTAGTTCAAAACAGAAAGAAATGCTGTTTCATTCATTAAATCAGCTATAATTTTTTTTGAATAAAGCCTTTCTAAAATGTGTTTAATATCATATCTGCAGATGATGTTTTTATTGGCTTATTTCAATATTAAAACCTACATTTGTCCAAAATTAAAATGCATGAAAATCATGCAAGTTTGATGTTCAACATTAAAACTATACAAAAAAAATGAATGTAGATAAATTAATGATCCAGCTAGAGCAAAAACATCCGGGCGAATCGGAGTATTTGCAAGCTGTACGCGAAGTATTAGAATCGATTGAGGAAATATATAACCAAAACCCTCAATTCGAAGCAGCCAGTATTATTGAACGCATTGTTGAGCCCGACCGGGTGTTAACTTTTAAGGTGCCCTGGGCCGACGATAATGGAAAAGTACATGTTAACATTGGTTACCGTGTTCAGTTTAATAACGCCATTGGCCCATATAAAGGCGGATTGCGTTTTCACCCGAGTGTAACGTTAAGTGGTCTTAAGTTTTTAGGTTTTGAGCAAATCTTTAAAAACTCCTTAACGACCCTTCCTATGGGTGGTGGTAAAGGTGGTTCTGATTTCAATCCCAAAGGAAAATCAGATGCAGAAATTATGCGATTCTGCCAGGCCTTTATGTTAGAATTATGGAAGCTTATCGGTCCTGAAACGGATGTTCCTGCAGGGGATATTGGCGTTGGTGGACGCGAAATCGGCTTCATGTACGGAATGTATCGTAAGCTTGCCAGAGAAAATACCGGTGTTTTAACCGGAAAAGGCAGAAGCTGGGGTGGTAGTTTAATTCGTCCCGAAGCAACCGGATTTGGTAATGTATATTTTGCCAAAGAAATGTTGGCAACCAAAAACGAATCGTTCGAAGGAAAAACCGTTGCAGTTTCCGGATTTGGGAATGTATCCTGGGGTGCTGCCCAAAAAGCAACCGAGCTGGGAGCAAAAGTAGTTACTATTTCTGGTCCTGACGGATATATTTTTGATCCCGATGGAATCAGTACACAAGAGAAATTTGATTATTTGTTAGAGCTTCGTGCATCAAATAACGACGTGGTTGCTCCATATGCTGAAAAATTCCCAAATGCAAAATTCTTTGCGGGTAAAAAGCCATGGGAACAAAAAGTAGATATCGCACTTCCATGTGCTATTCAGAATGAATTGAACAAAGAAGATGCTGAAACACTTGTAAAAAATGGAGTAATTGCAGTTTCAGAAGGCTCAAATATGGGATGTACTCCGGATGCGATAAGGACATTCCTGAAAGCAAAAGTTCTTTTCGGCCCGGGTAAAGCTTCTAATGCTGGTGGCGTTGCAACCTCAGGATTAGAGATGTCTCAAAACTCAATGAAATTGAACTGGACACGCGAAGAGGTAGACGAAAAACTACACCAAATCATGATTAATATCCATGAAGCTTGTGTTCAACATGGAACAGAAGAAGACGGATATGTAAATTATGTTAATGGAGCCAATATTGCAGGTTTCTTAAAAGTTGCCAATGCAATGTTGGATCAAGGCGTTATTTAATACATAATAAAACTTTAACCACACGGTTAATATTTTTTTATAAAAGAGGCATCATTTAAGGTGCCTCTTTTTTAATTTTTTTTAATTTTATCTATCGTAATTAAGATAATATAAATTTCCGATGGATAAAAATAAGCTTAAATATAAAATTGCACTTAGCTTAATTCCCAAAGTAGGTCACATAACCGCTAAAAAGCTTGTTGCTTATGTAGGTGATTTTGAGGAAATTTTCAGGGAAACGAAAAAGAACCTACTGAAAATTCCGGATATCGGCGAAACCTTAGCCAATAATATTGTTCATTCGAATGTATTACCTCTTGCTGAAGAAGAAATTGAATTTATTGAAAAAAACAATATCCGGGTTATATTCTATCTCGATGAAGAGTATCCTGAACGGTTAAAGCATTGTATAGATGCTCCTGTTTTATTATATGCAAAAGGCGAATGCTCATTAAATCAGCGAAAAGTACTGAGCATTGTTGGTACACGCAAAGCAACCAACGAGGGCGTCCTTTTTTGCGAAAAGCTGGTTGCTGCCTTAGCTGATCGAGGTCATCAACCAATTATTGTCAGTGGTCTTGCTTATGGTATAGATGCTACAGCACACCATGCTGCCCTGAATAATAATCTTCCGACCGTTGCTGTGTTAGGTCATGGATTAGATATTATATATCCGGCATCACACAAATCGCTTGCCCGGAAAATAGAACATGATGGATTGCTACTTACCGATTTCCCCAGTAAATCGAAAAGAGATAAAAATAATTTTGTAAAGCGTAATCGCATTATTGCAGGCTTGTCTGATGCTACGATTGTTGTTGAATCAGCAGAGAAAGGAGGAGCCCTGGTAACCGCCGATATTGCCAATTCATATAACCGTGATGTCTTTGCTGTTCCCGGAAGAATTACTGATCCATACTCAAAAGGATGTAATCAACTGATAAAAATTAATCGAGCTGCGCTGCTGGAGAAAGTTGAAGATATTGAGTATCTGCTGGGATGGGAACCGGAGAGTGAGATCAATAAAAAAGAGATTCAAAGAAACTTATTTGTTGAACTGGATGATGAAGAAAAATATATTGTTGATATTCTAAAAGCCAGTTCTAAGGAGTTGCCCATAGATACGATTTGTTTGAAAGCACAAATGCCAACAAGCAAAGTTTCACCGATACTGCTTGAGCTTGAATTTAAAGGGATTTTAAAAACATTGCCCGGCAAAACTTACAAGTTAATTTCTTCTTTTTATTAATGACAATTATCATGCTGTGTTGTAAAACATAAAAAGTTTTTTTGAGCAAGAAAATCCACATCTTATATAAAACACAGCAATACAAAGCGTTTTGTTTTGTGGTTATATTTATGAAGGGATGTTTTTCCTTTTAATTTTTTTACATAAGTTTGTTTGTATTAAACCATAAATTACAAACTTTTGCCTACAGGCAGACTAAAACTACAAAACTATGGATCCACGAGTAGAACAATTCATGGCTCAAATTATTGCCAAAAATGCCAATGAAAATGAATTTCATCAATCAGTGCAAGAAGTAGCAGAATCTTTAATTCCTTTTATTGAGGAAAATCCAAAGTACAAACATGCTAAAGTTCTGGAACGAATTGCTGAACCCGAACGAGTAATTTTGTTTAGAGTTCCCTGGTTGGATGATAAAGGTGAGATTCAGATTAATAAAGGGTACCGTATTGAAATGAACAGTGCAATCGGTCCGTATAAAGGAGGCCTTCGCTTTCATCCAACCGTTAATTTGAGTATTCTTAAATTTCTTGCGTTCGAGCAGGTTTTTAAAAATAGTTTAACGACTCTTCCTATGGGAGGAGGTAAAGGAGGTTCTGATTTCGATCCTAAAGGGAAGTCGGATAACGAGGTAATGCGCTTTTGTCAAAGTTTTATGACTGAGCTTTCCCGTCATATTGGGCATAATACAGATATTCCCGCAGGAGACATTGGTGTCGGAGGTCGTGAGATTGGGTATATGTTTGGTCAATATAAACGATTAAGAAATGAGTTTGTAGGAGTATTAACCGGAAAAGGAAGACAATACGGAGGAAGCGTAATCAGGCCGGAAGCTACAGGATACGGAGCTGTTTATTTTGCCGAAGAAATGCTTAAAACCCGTAACGATAGCATGAAAGGGAAAACGGTTGTAATATCAGGTGCAGGAAATGTGGCTCAGTTTGCTACCGAAAAAGCAACTGAACTTGGGGCTAAGGTAATTACATTATCCGATTCGGCAGGTTTTATTCATGATCCCAATGGAATCGATACCGAGAAGTTGGAGTATGTGAAAGACCTGAAAAATATTAAACGGGGGCGCATAAAAGAATATGCCGAGAAATTTGGTTGTGAATATTATGAGGGAAAACGACCCTGGGGTGTTAAATGTGATGTCGCTTTACCCTGCGCCACACAAAATGAAATAAGTGAAGAAGAAGCCAGAACCCTTATATCAAACGGCTGCTTTGTAGTTTCCGAAGGAGCCAATATGCCATCGGTTCCTGAAGCCGTTGAAGTGTATATAGAAAACAAAATCTTGTATGGCCCCGGTAAAGCTGCCAATGCAGGAGGTGTTGCCGTATCAGGATTAGAAATGTCACAAAATAGCTTGCGATTGAGCTGGACACGCGAAGAGGTTGACCAAAGGCTCCATCAGATTATGAAGGACATACATGCTACTTGTGAAAAATATGGAAAAGAATCCGACGGATTTATTAACTATGTGAATGGTGCAAATATCGGAGGGTTTGTTAAAGTCGCCGAAGCCATGCTGGCTCAGGGGGCTGTTTAATTATTCATATAAAATTATTTTTAAGGAGGCCGCCGGCCTCCTTTTTTTATAGGGTAATGAGCAATTTAATCATCTTATAGAAAGGGTAAACTTATGATATTTACTGTTTGTTGTTTTTACTAATTTTTTTATGTTTGCACCACCAAAAAATAATATGGAATTTATAGATACTCATACCCATTTATACTTGCCGGAATTTGATCAGGACAGAGATCCGATTATAAAAAATGCGATAGATAACAATGTACAAAAGATGTTGTTGCCTAATGTTGATAGTACTACAATCAAACCACTTATAGCGCTGGTAAAAAAATATCCATCAAACTGTTTTCCAATGATGGGATTACATCCAACATCTGTTCAGGAAAACTATAAAAAAGAGATGGATATTATCGAATCATGGCTTAATAATGAGCGTTTTGTTGCCATTGGTGAAATAGGGATGGATTTATATTGGGATAAAACGTTTAAGCAACAACAAGAAGTAGTTTTTCGCAGACAGCTTGGTTGGGCGAAGAAATATAAACTGCCGGTTGTTATTCATGCCAGGGAATCTTTCGATGAAATATTTAAAATAATAGATGAAGAAATCGATGAACGGTTGACAGGTGTATTTCATGCATTTACAGGGGATAATGATCAGGCCTCTCAAATTATTGATTGGGGGTTTAAAATAGGGATTGGAGGGATTGTAACCTTTAAAAATGCAGGTCTGGATAAAGTTATCCGCAATATTGATATAAATCATATCGTATTAGAAACAGATTCGCCATATTTGGCACCTGTACCAAAAAGGGGAAAAAGAAATCAAAGTGCATATGTTAAACACATTGCCGAAAAAATAGCTTTAATAAAAGATGTAGCTGTAGAGGAAGTTGCCCGGAAAACTACAAATAATGCCAAACAGCTTTTTAAGTTGTAATTTATGAGTAAAGGAAAAGATAAATCGATATTAATGGTATATACCGGAGGGACGATTGGAATGGTAAATCATCCCGAAACAGGTGTCTTAGCTCCTTTCGATTTTAATCAAATATTAAATGAAGTACCCGAATTAAAACGCTTTGGATATACTATTGATACGATATCATTTACACCACTTATTGATTCATCAAATTTAAACCCTGAAGTTTGGGTTAAGTTGGTAAAGATTATTGCCGACAATTATTCTAAATACCATGGATTTGTTATACTACATGGCACGGATACCATGGCTTATTCAGCTTCAGCGTTGAGTTTTATGTTAGAGAATCTGGATAAGCCGGTTATCTTTACCGGGTCACAATTACCCATAGGAACTTTACGAACGGATGGGAAAGAAAATTTAATTTCTGCGGTAGAAATTGCAGCGGCAGAACAAAATGGGCAACCTTTAGTTCCTGAGGTTTCTGTCTATTTTGAAAATAAGTTACTACGAGGTAATCGTACAACAAAATATAATGCCGAACATTTTAACGCCTTTGAATCACCAAACTATCCTCATCTTGCTGATGCCGGTATCAACATTAAATATAATTATGCAGCCATTCATTATCCGGTTATAAAAAAAGAGTTGAAGATACATACAAGTTTAGACACTAATATTGTTGTTTTAAAAATATTTCCCGGAATAAGTCGTTTGGTATTACATACCATGTTAAATCTTAAAGGTATTAGAGCTGTTGTTATGGAAACGTATGGAGCCGGGAATGCTCCTACCGACAAATGGTTTTTACAGGAGATTGAACAGGCCGTAAAAAAGGATAAAATAATTTTAAATATTACCCAATGTCATGCGGGTTCTGTGGATATGAGTAAGTATGAAACAGGCAATGAATTACAAAAACTGGGAGTTATCAGTGGCTATGATATGACAACAGAGGCCGCTGTGGCCAAATTGATGTTCTTATTAGGGAAAAAAACGAACAAGAATGAAATTAAAATAATGTTAAATCAATCGATAAGTGGAGAAATATCGAAATAAAATATTTTTTTTTGCTTTATTTTTCGTATTTTGTGCCCTTGAATTTAGGAGATTGAAAGAGGAGAAATGGCCGAGTGGTCGAAGGCGCACGCCTGGAAAGTGTGTATACTATGTGAAATAGTATCGAGGGTTCGAATCCCTCTTTCTCCGCCAGAATTTTTAATTCGTAATTTTTTTAATAATTTTACACACATAAAAATCGTTAATAATTTAAACAGAAAACAAACCATGAAAAAATTATTTGCATTTATAGCAGTTTTTGGGATGCTTATGTTAGGAGCATCATTTAACACAGTTGCGCAAGAAGAAACAACTGATGAAACAGCTGTTGAACAAACGGATACAGCCCAGATGGAGGCCGTTGAAGATACAGCAGCTGTAGCAGAAGAAAGTGCTGATGAAGCTGAAGTAGCTGAAGAGCCAGCTTCATTACAGAAACAAATTAAACAAAAGTTTATCGAGGGTGGCCCTGAATTTATGGGTGTTGTATTGCTTTGTTTGATTTTAGGTTTAGCTATTTCTATTGAAAGAATTATCTACTTAAACCTTGCAACAACAAATACAACAAAACTTCTTGAAAAAGTTGAAGGCGCACTTGAAGAAGGTGGTGTTGAAGCAGCTAAGGACGTTTGTCGTAATACAAGAGGTCCTGTTGCCAGTATATTTTACCAGGGGTTAGACCGTATTGATGAAGGTATTGAAGTAGTTGAAAAATCAGTAGTTTCCTATGGAAGCGTTCAAATGGGATTATTGGAAAGAGGAATTACCTGGATCTCATTATTTATTGCCATTGCTCCTATGTTAGGTTTCATGGGTACAGTAATTGGTATGATTGCTGCATTCGACTCAATTGAAGCTGCAGGTGATATTTCTCCCTCATTGGTAGCAGGAGGTATTAAAGTAGCCTTGATTACAACCGTATCTGGTTTGATCGTTGCTGTTATTTTGCAGGTGTTTTATAACTATATTGTTTCTAAAGTAGATAGTATTGTAAACAGCATGGAAGATGCTTCTATTTCTTTAGTAGATATTTTAGTTAAATACAATTCAAAAAAATAATTAATTATGAGTAAAATATTAAGGATTGTTTTAATTATCCTTCTAGCTGTTTCTGCCGTTTTGGGTATATTATTTTATGCCGGAGGAGAGGATGTTAGTGGTCAGCCGGTTTATACCAATACATTTATTGGATGGGCATTTATCCTTGCCGGGATAGCAGTTGCTTTTGCTGTTATTTTTCCGATTTTCCAAATGTTTAAAAACCCCAAAGCAGCCGTTAAAGGTTTATTAGGATTACTTGTTGTTGCAGTGGTTGTATTTATTGCATACGCTGTATCATCAGGTGAAGAACTAGGAATAACTAACCCCGAATTAATGCAATATGATGTGCCTGGCACATTGAAATATGCAGGGACACTTTTAAATTCAGCATATTTATTGGCTGGCTTAGCCATTTTGTCAATGATTTATTCTGAAGTATCAAAAATGTTTAAATAATATTGATTTTATGGTAACCTTAAAGTATTACTATAAATCGTAAAAAATAATAGTTTATGCCAAGAAGAGAAGGAGGAACATTTAATGCAGCATCAATGGCTGATATTGCATTCTTGCTGTTGATATTTTTCCTTGTTGCCACTACAATGGATATCGATACTGGTTTATCCAGGAAGTTGCCTCCAATGCCTGATGCGAACGCACAACAAGATAATAAGCAAATTAAAGAAAGAAATGTTTTTGTTGTGCTTATTAATGCACAAGATCAGTTAATGGTAGAGGGTAACCCTTTGAGTATCCATAGATTACGTGATGAAGCCAAAGAATTCATCGCAAATCCTGACAATTCAAGTAATCTGCCAGAAAAAGAACCGAAAGAGGTTCCTTATTTTGGAGAATATATGGTTCCTAAAGGAATTATATCCCTGCAAAATGACCGGGGTACTTCCTATGGAATGTATATTAAAGTCCAGAATGAATTGGCAGCAGCTTATAACGAACTGAGAAATGAGCTTGCAATGTCCAAATTTGGAAAGCGTTATGAAAATATTACGTCAGAACAACAAGATGCTGTCAAGGACATTTATCCTCAGATTATTTCAGAAGCTGAACCTAAAAATATTGGAGGGAACTAGTAATGGCAAAATTTCAAAGAAAAGGAAAAGGTGCAACACCGGAGATTTCTACAGCTTCGTTGCCTGATATTATTTTTATGTTGTTATTCTTTTTTATGGTTTCAACCGTAATGAGAGAAACAACAACTAAAGTATCTCAACATTTACCCGCAGCAACAGAAGTGAAAAAATTGGAAAGAAAATCTTTGGTAAGTTACATTTATATTGGACAACCTAAAAGAGCTTTTCAGGGAATGTATGGTACTGAACCTCGGATTCAGTTAAATGATGCATTCGCAAGAGTTAACGATATTCGTGACTATATATCTACAGAACGAGAGGAGAGAGACGAAAATGAACGTCCTTTAATGACAACCTCCCTTAAAGTAGATGAAAATTCACGAATGGGAATTGTTACCGATGTTAAACAGGAGTTGCGGAAAGCAAATGCCCTGAAAATTAATTACTCTACACGTAAGGTTGAAACCATTGAATAATATTCATTTTTTATCTTAATATAAAAGGAGATGGATTTTTTTCATCTCCTTTTTTAGTATGAGCAATTCTAATTCTCAATCAAATTAATTCGAAATTGTATAATAAAACTTATATTTGTAATTACTTTTTATTATCAAAAAGTTTTATTTGTATCGTGTTGTTTGTATTTTTATATTTAACAGATAAAAATAATTTTTACGGGAATAAACCCAATAAATAAATTATGAGAAAAAGAATCCCTATTATATTATTCTTATTATCTTTTTTCTTTATTACTTCAACCAGTTATGCTCAAAAAGAAATTTTTATTAAAGAATTTCAATTTGAGTTAAAGAAGATTAGTAGTAATCAGTACGAAAATGAATACTTCTTAACCATTACGCTAAATAAAAATTCATTATACAAGTTTACGGTTTTAAATCATATTGGAGATTTTCCCGGTGTTGCAGTGGTTCAAATTCTGGAAAATGAGAAGGTTGTAGCTACCAATAAAGTTGGAGATAAATACTACGAGAAATTTATGTTTAAATGTACGAAAACAGGGTTTTACGATATTCTGATACACTTCGAAGATAATAAAAAGGGCTCTTCTTTAATTAAACTTTTCCTTGTACAGTAACTCTTATTATAAACCTTTTACTTCATTATTAATTTAAGTCTCGATTTTAAAAAGATAACTTGTTTTGTGTAATTATTCCACACTTTTGGAATAAAACTCATCAACAATAAGCATTCTGGGAAAGATAAAAAATTAGTTGTATTTTAATTAGCAGGTATGG
>JAWLEM010000083.1:0-9835 GCA_041686115.1 Bacteroidales bacterium | reverse complement strand
CGATCAATTAATTCGGGATTGGTTCCTTTTTCAATAAGAGAGTCTTTTAGCTTTTGATTTAATCCTTTTTTAAAGCTGTAAAGAAGCTCTATTAATGCTTCCTGATCTCTATTTTGCACTGCACGTAAGTTTTTATCAAAGCCTAACGTTTTGATTATTTCATCTGCATCTTCTTCAAAATCAACTTCGATTTGAGTTTTAATAAAAGATAAATCACGCATTGCAGGTTCTTGAATTGATGATAAAGCAGCGGTTGTGTCACGCAGCTCCTTTTTCTTATCTAATCCAAGGTAATTTTCAATGGCTTCATCAATTTTAGTTGCCAGCTGGTTTGCGTACTCTTCGGTCCAGGTGCTACGGGCAACTGATAAATCCGAAATGTTTGATTTAAGTGTTTCAACAATGGTTTTAGATGCTAATAACATATCCACATCTTTAAAACTGTAGTTTCTGTTTCTTGGCATAATAAAATACATTTAAAGGGTTAATAATTAAGTTATTTGTTAAATGAAAATTGAAATTAATAAATGTATTTTAGAAATAATAAAAAAAAGAACCTGTTTTATAACAGATAATGGGTTGTGAAACTGTTTTGTGGGTTTTAATACTTAAAACTATTAATAGTACATCATGTATAAAATGAAATAATTGGAAATACTCACATAGTTTATGTTAGAATTAATAAATTTGTGTTAATAAATCTGATGGTTATGGCAAAGGGAAAAGTACTTGTTATAGATGACGAAGACCAGTTAAGAAAAGCTTTATCAAGAATAATTGAACTTGAAGATTACGAAGTTTTTCAGGCTGAAAATGCTACTAAAGGATTAAAAATTCTTGAGAGAGAAAAAGAAATTCTATTGGTAATTTGTGACGTGAAACTTCCTGATATTAGCGGAATACAGGTACTTGAAACAATTAAATCCAAAAATTATTTATGTGAAGTTATTTTACTAACTGCCTATGGTACTATACAGGACGGAGTATATGCTATGAAGCAAGGTGCTTTTGATTACATTACCAAGGGCGATGGTGATGATCAAATTTTAGTTACAGCCGAAAAAGCAATAGAAAAAGCTAGATTACAAAGAAGAATTTTAGAATTGGAGAGCAAGTTAGAAACAAGATATAGTTTCAATAAGATTGTTTATAAATCTTCCGCAATGAAGGAAACCATTAAAATAGCAGAGAAAGTTGCCCCGACTGATTCTACCGTTTTACTTATAGGAGAAACAGGAACGGGGAAAGAGCTTTTTGCACAATCCATACATAATGCAAGCCCCAGAAAAAACAAACCTTTTGTTGCCGTTAATTGCAGTGCATTTCCGAAGGAGCTGCTCGAATCAGAAATTTTCGGGCATAAAAAAGGTTCGTTTACAAGTGCTAATGCAGATAAAAAGGGCTTATTCGAAGAAGCAAATGATGGTACACTATTTCTTGATGAAATTGGAGAAATGCACCCTGACCTGCAAGCGAAATTGTTAAGAGTTTTAGAAGAACAATCGTTTACTAAGATTGGGGATACAAAGTTAACCAAAGTCAACGTTAGGATTATTGCAGCAACCAACCGGCTTTTGCTTAATGATAATGAAGACAGTAATTTCCGTTCTGATTTATATTACAGGCTCTCGGCATTTAAAATAATCATCCCTGCCTTACGTGAACGTAAAAAAGATATTTATCCTTTAACTGAAAGCTTTGTTAAGATGTATTCTGAAAGGATCAAAAAAAAGATTGATTCCGTTTCGGAAGACTTTATATATACACTTAATCAATATAACTGGCCGGGAAATATAAGAGAATTAAAGAACATTATTGAAAGGGCGGTAATTTTAGCAGACGAAACCAATCTAACAAAAGAACTATTGCCTTTTGAGATATTATATCCAAACAAAAACAATATTACAGATTACGGTTTAGAAACATTAGAGGATATTGAAAAGATGCATATTTCTAAAATGCTATCTTACACTAAAGGGAACAAAACCAAAGCTGCTGAAAAACTTGGAATTGGTGTTCCAACACTCTATCGCAAAATAGCACAATATGGTTTAAAATAGTATTGTATTTCAAAATAGAAAAAACCATTACAAAATGAAAGGCTCTTCTTTTATTGTATTCATATCTACCTGAAAAAATAATGTTGTAATTGTTTTTAATTCAATAAGATTCATAGCACATTGCTTTATTGATTTAATATTGGCACATATTTAGCCTAAGCTGTAATAAATACAAGCAATGAGCTGGAGAGAAATTATAATTTTAATGGCAATTGCCATACTTTGTTTTGCTATTTACAAATTGGGCGGACAGTTGTTGGATCTTATTCAGGATATGAATAATTACAAAAGCCGAAGGTTGTCTTATAATTATATCACTATTTAAAGAAATTTTGAAATGAGATTAAGTATTAAAAACAGGTTGTTTATAGGATTTGGCTTCTTATTCTTCATGATTGTTCTAATTTGGATAATAGGTGGCTATTTTATCTATGATTTATCGAACCGTTCGGCAGCTATGCTTAAAGAAAATTATCAATCGGTTGAATCGACTAAGTTTTTAATTCAGGCTATTGATGAAATCAAAGACCAGCAAAGCAAATACTTATTAAGTAAACCTGATTTGTATAATGATAGTATTTATAGATTAAATATTGAACTTTTTCAAAAGAATCTGCATGCTGTTGAGAGTAATGTTACTGAGTCGGGTGAAGATGAAGTAATCAAAAAGATATCCAAAACATCCCGGCAATATTTTAATCTTTTTACATCATTCAAGGGAAACAAACAGGAGAAGAAAGTTTATTTTAATGAATTAATACCAGCTTACAACTCTACAAAAAATTTGATTATTGAATTATGGGACATGAATATGGATGCCATAAGTTATAAAAATGGCTTGCTGAAAAGCACAGCACATAGGGCATTTGTAATCATTTCTTTTATTGGCACAATCTGTTTTATTATTTCTGCATTAGTGTTTTTCAGGTATCCCAAAAACATATCCAAACCTATAGGACTGCTTACCCAAGGGATTAAAGAAATTGCCAATAAAAATTATGAGCAACGCATAAAGATTGAATCAAATGATGAATTTGGAGACTTAGCCGATGCATTTAATACCATGGCAGCAAAACTGGATGAGTATGAACACAGTAATTTATCAGAACTATTATTTGAAAAACGTAGAATTGACACCATCATCAATAATATGAAGGATGCAATTATTGGTTTAAACGATAAAAAAGAGATTATTTTTTCAAATACGCTGGCTTGTGAGATGCTGGAAGTAAACGCCGATGATATAGTCGGGCAATATGCCCCGGATATTGCAGCTAAAAATGATGTATTTCAACATATTTTTAAAGATATTATGTTGGATGAAGATAAAAAAGAGTTATCGCCCGTAAAGTTATATAACCATGATAAAACTACATATTACACTAAAGAAGTTCTTGATGTTAATTTAACGAACACTGGAGAAACAAAAACGGTAAATGTTGGAAAAGTAATTGTATTGAAAAATATTACTTGGTTTTTAGAACAAGATGAAGCCAAAACCAATTTTATTGCTACCATTTCGCATGAGTTAAAAACACCAATATCTTCTTTAAGGTTAAATTTAAAATTATTAAACGACAACAGGGTAGGTAAGCTTAATAATGAACAGAAACAAATAATTGATGCATTAAAACAAGAAACCAGCAAAATGCTTAAAATTACATCTGAGTTATTGGATCTGGCGCAGGTTGAAACAGGAAATATACAGTTGAATATACAAGTTGCTAATCCTATTCAGATCATTAATTATGTAAAAGAAACTACATTAAATCATGCTAAACCAAAGCATATTTATATTCATTTTAAAACGGATGATAATCTTCCGTTTATTTATGCCGATTCAGAAAAAACAACCTGGGTATTACTGAACTTGATCAATAATGCCATTCAGTATTCAGGTTATGAATCAACAATAGATGTTATTATAGAGAATAAAGGTGATTCGGTATTATTTGAGGTTAAAGATTATGGAATAGGGATAGAAGGACAATACTTAAAACGAATATTTGAAAAGTTTTTCAGAGTTCCTGGATCATCACAGGAGGGAACCGGGTTAGGATTAGCCATTTCAAAAGAATTTATTACCAAACAAAAGGGCAAAATATGGGCAGAAAGCTCTCCGGGCGAAGGAAGCAGCTTCTATTTCAGTTTGCCGATATACGAAACCATTAATAACTAAACAAAATGAAACGAATTAAAATAAAACTTTGGGTTGGATTGGGAACAATATTTTTGTTGTCGTTCCTGCTTTTCATTCTAAATTTAATAAGCAACCAGTCTATTTCGCTTAAATCCAAATCTTTATTGGAAGATAATTATGCATCGGCAAAGTACACATTTGAAATGCTAAAAATTGTGGATGATATGAATACAGTTGTCCTTGAAAGCAAGTATCTGGTTGCAGAACCGGAAGACTTTTATGTGATTTCTGAAAAGTTAGAAGATTTAGAAAAAGATTTTCAAGAGAAACTGGAGTTCCAAAAACAAAATATAACAGAAGTTGGTGAACAAAAGTTAACCGAATCATTGGAGCATGATTACGAGTTCTTTTTAAAGCAAACCAAAGAGCAAAATACAGAACTTTATACAACAGCTTATAACAATCTCAGGGAAGATATTCTGGATTTATACAACCTGAATATTCAGACATTGGAACAAAAAAACATTGAGATTCAAAACAAGGCGAATAAAATAATGTCAGTTCAAAAAAAGATTGGCATATTGGTTTTATTCTTAATGACTATTCTAATAACCCTTTTACCTTTTGTTTTAATAAATCCTATTGAAAACCTTGCCATGCGTTTAAAAGCATTTTACAGAGAAAAGTTTAACAAAGAAGTAGAAGTGGAAGGAAATCATGAATTAGAAGTTCTTGAGAACTTATTTGAAAAAGTGATTCTTGAATTTGATAATTGGAAAAAGGAACATAAATAATTCAGCTTTATGAAAAAGATAAAAACAAAATTATATATCGGGTTGGGAATAATGATGCTCATTACAGCCACATTATTTCAAATCAGCATGAGTTTATCCGACCGGATCGCAAAGGATTCTGAAAATATATTGAAGAATAATTATGCAACGGTTGGCTATACGGTTGAGATGTTAAATCTTTTAGATGAAATTAACAATGTTTACCTGCAAAAGATTATTGATATAGAGCTAAATAATGAAGATTATCAACAACTTGTTGATTCATTAAGTACGACATTTAATCAATATCTTGAATTACAACAAAACAATATTACCGAAAAAGGGGAAAAGAATTTTGTTAATTCCTTAACCAATGCCTACAAAAAATTTATTAACTCAATTAAAAATCCGGATATATCATCGACTGATGTAATTGCGATGAATTATCAATACACAAAAGATTATTTGTTAAATATATATCGTCTTAATTTTGATATTATTGAAGATAAAAATAACAAGGCACAAGCTGAAGCTATTCGCTTACTTAACATACAAAAAGAAGCCCTGTTGTTTGGATTTTTTGTTTTTGCAATTTTATTTATTTTTCTTCCAATATTAATACTTGGACCAATAGATAAACTTTCCAATAAACTTGTTTCCTTTTATAAAAGCTATTTTGACAAAGAAATTATAATAAAAGAAGATAATGAAATTAAGGCTTTAGCTAAGATATTTGATAAAGTTGTTGATGAATTCAAGAAAAAATAATTTAATGAAGGTAATTAATTTAAACATTGTATTTAGGTTATTAAGCCGGGTATTATTACTGTCCGGCATATTCTTATTAAGTTGCATTCCTGTTGCTATTTATTATCATGAAAATTTTTATCCATTCATTTTATCATCTGTAATTTCCTTATTAACAGGAATAATTCTTTATGTTTCAACCAGCCGTAATAAAGATGAATTAAAACTGAAAGAAGCTTATTTAACTGTTACATTGTCGTGGTTTCTTATTTCTTTGGTTGGTTCTTTACCTTATCTGTTAAGTAAATCCATACCTAATTTTACAGATGCACTTTTTGAATCTGTCTCGGGATTTACCACAACGGGTTCGTCTATTTTAACAGATATTGAAGCATTGCCTAAGTCTATCTTGTTTTGGAGAAGCCTTACCCATTGGATTGGTGGTTTAGGAATTATTGTTTTGGTTATTGTTATTCTGCCATCGTTAAAAATAGGCAGTTATCATTTATTTACATCAGAATCATCGTTTCGGGAAAAGATACATCCCAGAATGAAAGCAGTAGGTAGCCGGTTATTATTTATTTACCTTT
This sequence comes from Bacteroidales bacterium, assembly GCA_041686115.1. Classification (GTDB taxonomy): domain Bacteria; phylum Bacteroidota; class Bacteroidia; order Bacteroidales; family UBA12077; genus UBA12077. The sequence goes on along the minus strand of JAWLEM010000083.1, from coordinate 3,525 downwards.
CGTTAACATTTATTCAGGTTACTTTAATGTGGCTTGGCGGGATGAATCTTTACGAAAGCTTTTGCCATGCATTTGGGACCATTGCAACAGGCGGGTTTTCGCCAAAAAACACAAGTATTGCAGGGTATTCGCCTTATATACAATATGTGGTCATGATTTTTATGTTTTTATCGGGGACAAATTTTATTATTCATTATTTCCTGATTAAAGGTAAGTTTAGGAAAATATATCAGAATGACGAATTCTGGTTTTTCCTTTTCTGGGTTTTGTTTTCGGGTTTTTTGGTTACAACGTTTTTGTACTTAAAAACTAATATAGGTTTTGAACAATCGTTTCGTGATGCTTTTTTTCAGGTTATCTCCATCATAACATGCACCGGTTATGCTACAGCCGACTATTTGTTGTGGCCAACTTTTTTATGGATTTTTATTTTCGCCCTTATGTTTTTGGGCGGAAGTACCGGTTCAACTGCTAGTGGAATAAAAATGGCAAGGCATTTGGTTCTTTTCAAGAATACCAGAGATTCATTCCGTAGACTTTTACATCCCAACATGGTTTCATCAATCAAGTTAAATGGAAAGGTTGTAAATGAAGAAAACAGGCGTTTAATTCTAACATTTATTTCCTGGTATTTGTTTGTATTCGCCATTGGGACTTTTCTATTGATTTTTACCGGAATTGATGGCAAAACAGCAGCAGGAGCCGCCATAACAACTATGGGTGGGATTGGCCCCGGAATTGGGACAGTAGGGCCGGCAAGTAACTTTTTTCATTTACCCGAATCAGGTAAAACAATTCTTATTTTTTTAATGCTTTTAGGCCGTCTTGAGTTGTATACTATTTTAATTCTTTTTACCCCAGCTTACTGGAAAGTTTGACTGATAATGGGACGAAAAAACGCATATTTGTTTTAACTGATTACTTAAAAGTCATTATTTCTAGGATAAATAGCTTAAGCAATTTTGTATTTGGAATGTAAATAATGGAAATGAAAAACAAACAGAAATTAAATAAAGAACTAGGCTTATTTAGTGTTTTTGCAATTAGCACTGGAGCTATGTTTAGTAGTGGATTTTTTTTATTGCCGGGGCTTGCTGCACAATATACAGGCCCATCGGTATTTCTTGCCTATTTCTTATCAGGTTTATTAATAATGCCTGCAATGTTTAGTATTGCTGAAATAACAACTGCCATACCCAAAGCAGGTGGTGCTTATTACATAATTGACAGAACTTTTGGCCCAATGTTGGGAACTGTAGGGGGATTAGGCACTTATTTCGCTTTAATTTTAAAATCGGCATTTGCTCTTATTGGTATAGGAGCATATACATCTTTGGTTTTTGATGTTCCTATTAAACCTATTGCTGTCATATTAGCTGTTCTGTTTGCCATTATTAATATTTTGGGCTCTAAAAAAAGTTCATCCTTACAGAATGTACTTGTGCTGGTTCTTCTTTTTGTTTTGGGATTGATTATCATTGATGGAACATTTCAACTATTTACCAGCGACACAATTCTTATTCAAAAAGAGAAATTTTCTTCTTTTTTTGAACAAGGAATAGGAGGTTTATTTACTACCATCGGTTTCGTTTTTGTTTCGTATGCCGGATTAACAAAAATTGCTAGTGTTGCCGAAGAAATTAAAAATCCGGAAAGAAATATTCCTTTGGGGATGATTTTATCGCTAACTGTTACTACCCTTATTTATGTGTCGGGCACATTTTTGATGGTAATTTTTATAAACAAAAATGATTTTGTAACTGATCTTACTCCGGTTGCAACCCTTACTAATTTCACCCTTCGGTGGTTACCGGCAAAATTTACTCTGGTTATGGTTGTTCTAGCGGCTTTAGCAGCTTTTGCATCAACAGGCAATGCGGGTATAATGTCTTCATCAAGATATCCACTGGCAATGTCGCGCGATAAAATATTGCCACTTGTTTTCGGAAAGATTCATAAGAAATTTAATGTACCGGTATTTTCAATTATTGTTACGTCAACGATAATCATTTTTATTATATTATTTGTAAGCGAAGAAGGAATTGCAAAAATGGCGAGTGCTTTTCAATTACTGATTTTCTTTTTTATAAACTTAGCTGTAATTGTATTTCGCAACAGCAAAATTGAATCATATGACCCCGGATTTGTATCTCCATTATATCCCTGGATGCAAATTTTTGGTATGTTTTCGTCTTTTATTCTTATTATTTACATGGGTTGGGTACCTTCTTTTTTATCAATGCTTCTAATTTTAATGAGTATTGCCTGGTACAGATACTATGTTCGAAAAAGAGTAACCAGAGAAGGAGCTATTTACCATTGGTTTGCATTATTGGGTCAAAGTAAATATGATAAAATTGAAAATGAATTCCTTTATATAATTAAAGACAAAGGATTACGAGAAGAAGATAAATTTGATAACCTAATTACTGATTCTAAAATTAGTTTTATTCAAAAAGGATTTCTTAATCTTAATAATCGAACATTTGATGTATTACTAGATAAAATTTCAAAAGTTATAGCCGAAGAAAATGATTTAGATGTTAATGAGTTGATACAGGAATTTGAAAAAGCAAATAAATTCGATCCGGAATTCATTATACCCCAAATCTCCATTTCTTTTGCTTCCAATAAAAACGTCATAAATCCTTCAGTACATATAGCCATATGTGAAAAAGGCATAAAGAAGAAAATAACTAAACATGGCATAAGCTCAACGGATAGGATACATGTTTTCTTTTTTATTGTTGCTCCTAAAGATAATAATAAGCTTTTATTAAGGATTTTATCTCGTTTAATGGATATTACAGAGCGTAAAAACTTTCTTCAGGATATTCTAAGCCAAACAACTGCTCGCGAAGTAAAAGAGTATTTACTGCATAATGACAGGTATATTAGTTTAAAACTGGATGAAAAATATGAATTACACAATAAATTTATAGGGAATAAAATTAAAAACATTGATTTCCCAAAAGGGATACTGATTGCATTAATTGAACGTGGAGACGAAACCGTAACGCCAAATGGAGATACTGTGCTGACAGTAAACGATGTTTTAACAATTATTGGAAAACCTGAAGAACTAAAACTGTTCAGGAATAAATACAAAATATAAAAAGAAACGAAAGCTGAAACAGATGAATATATTGAATGAAATTCTTTGAATGACACAATTTATCTAATAATTTAAGGATGGGAGTTTAGCTCATCCCGTGAACTTTTCTCATGAGCGATAGCGAGTAAAACGGGATGTGCTAAATGTGCGTTGGCAAAATCCCAAATGCAGCCGCCAGGCTGCAAAGCGCGGTGGAATACTAATTTTTTACCTATCATAACCATCGAACCATTCCTATAAAATATATTGTCAAACTATTACGAATAGAAATAATATTTTAGCTGTCAGTCCGAGATGCTGTTTCTAACTTGCAAAAGGTGTCAAACCGGAAAAAAGTTAATTTGATTTTTTAATTGTCAAGATGAGATAAAATTCCCTGAATTTTTTTTGACGCCTTGCTTATAACGGTC
>JAWLEM010000082.1:0-9956 GCA_041686115.1 Bacteroidales bacterium | reverse complement strand
GATGCTTCTCCGCTCTCTGCAATAAGTCAACAATTCCAGACAAAGTAAGTAAACTCCTTTGTCGGAATTCAATGACTTATTCCATTCACACCACGCATGGCTCGCCGTTTTGTCAGGCTTACGCTCAACATTCAACATTAAAAAAATTGAATAACAATTTATAACAGGTGCGATGGAAAATCCGAAATGAGAGCGGAATTGTTGATAATCGCCATGTGACCAATATTTATAATTAAGAAAACTGGAAAAAAAACATTCTTGAAATACAATATTTACGAAAAGAATCGGATTGATTATCAAAATTCGTTCATTTCGGTTGATTTTGGTTCTTTTATCAAGAAAAGAACAATAAGCATAGCTTTATACACTTTAATTTAATTATAAACAATAACAATAAATAGTTGTATTTCAATTTCCCCGAAGAAAGATGAATAAATCCAACTTTTTTATCAACACCAATTTAGGTGAAAGCTCTTAGTTATAATACATTAAATTATAGAGCGTTAAAAGCTTTTTCAACAAAAACTTACGGTTATTAGGAACTATCGGGACGGGACGTAAAGACGCAAAGAAACAAAGCTTCACCAGAGTATCATTTTTAGATGTTCTAATAAGGGCTTTGGAAAAGGTGATACAATAAATTAAACTCATTTTTAATTGCTTTTTACTTTTTTAACCCCTATGCCTGTCCGGCAGGCTGTTAAACTTATTTCACCCTTCGACATTCTTCGACATTCTTCGACAAGCTCAGAATGACATTGCTCAGAATGACATTGCACCCAAGGATCATGTGTTAATTCTCTTCATGTGTTTCTTAGAGGCTTCGCTCCGAAAACTTTCGGAGTAGTGGCAAATTTTTAGTTGTACCCCTTTTTGGACTGCACTTTTTTTTATTCATATTTTAAAACATCTACCGGATTCAGTTTTGAATATTTAATGGTTTGAGCGATTACTGTGATTAGAGAAAAAAGAATGATTGCCATCCATGCAAGCGCAAAAACACCCCAGAAATAACCGATATTTATTTTAATCGCAAAATTATTTAGCCAGCTTGTAAAGAAAAAGTAGCTTGTTGGACATGCAAACAGAGCCGCTATAGTAATCCATCGTACATATCTTTTTGAAAATAAGATAACCAGCGAATTAGATGTTGCACCATTTACTTTCCTAACTCCAATTTCTTTGGTGCGCTGTTGTAAAATGTAAAGCGATAAGCCAAACAATCCCAACGAGCCAATGATTAATGCCAGTACTGTTGAAAGCATAAGCTTGGATTGCAACTCATCTTCTGATAAATACTGCTTTTGGATTGTATCCGATAAAAATGAATAATTAAATTCTGATTCGGGAAAACGATTGTCCCATATTTTTTTTATACCCTGGATGGTAGAATTCATGCTTTCTGAATCAACACGGACAAAAATTGCATTTAAATATTCAGGGTAGAGTTGAATGGCTAATGGTTCAATATCTTTATGTAATGATTTAAAATTAAAATTTTTTACTACTCCAATAATCTGCCCCTTGTTATAGGTTGATTCCAAATGGCTTTTGGTTTCAATATAATGTGATATCGCTTCATCGGGCGTTGAAAATCCTAACATTCGGGATGCTTTTTCATTAATTACATAACGGGTTTCGGATGTGTCTGAAAAATTTCGTGAGAAAAGACGTCCGGATAATAAATGAATATCAAAAGTTTTAAAGAAATCATAATTCACGCCCATATAGGCAAAAAACAAATCATCCTCGGCAAATGGTTTTCTAACGGTAAGACTTGGGTAAATTTGATTGATCGGAACGGTTCCGGCACTTGTTACATTTTTTACATCATCTAATTTTATTAAATCATTTTTAAAAGAATCAAAATGAGTTCTGACATTTGAATTATCGACATTAATTACCATCAGATTATTTTGATCAAATCCAATATCTTTGGTATGAATTAACTTTATTTGCAATGCCATGAGCAATGAAAAAGTTATTAATCCGATGGAGATAAAAAACTGGAAAATTACTAGGGCAATTTTCGTATTTATCCCTTTCGTTTGATTTTTCCCTTTCAGTGATTTCAGAATTTTAAATCTCGAAATAAATATTGCAGGATAGGCTCCGGCTAAAAATGAGACAACCAAAAATGACCCGAACAATAAAGCTATACTACGATATGAATCAAAAAACACCCAATGAAAAGTTTTACCACTAACACTTTCATACAAAGGAGATAAAACAAACATCAACACAATGGATACAGTAAAAACCAAAAAGATCAACATAAAAGATTCCAGAAAAAAGTGTAATGCCAACTGAGTTTTCGAACTCCCGACTACCTTTCTCATTCCAACTTCCAGCGACCTGGTTTCACTCCTTGCATTGGTTAGGTTAATATAATTTGTAATAGCCAGCAACAGAATTAATATGGCTACTGAAGCTAAAAGTAAAATATTTTTAATATCCCCGTTCGTTTCTAACTCATACTCAAGGTGCGATTTTAGATGGATATCTTTAATATTTTTTAGTTTTAATTCTATGGCATCGTTAATATTATCATCATCCAAAAGCATTGTGCTGTAGGCTGGCCCAACATGCCGCAAAAGAAATTCCGGCAACTGAGATTTTATTTTTGGAAGATTATTAAGATGATCGATTTTAATATACGTATATCCAATATTAACTCTCCATTCATTATAGATTTGATGATAATACTCTTTTAACAGGGGCAGCGGAATAAAAATTTTCGGATGAAAATGGGTATTTTCAGGAATATGGTCAGTTACACCTGTAACTTTTAGGTTATAAACCAAATCTTCAATTTTAATTTTTATGGTTTCACCTAACACTTGTTCTTTACCAAAAAAAGTTGTTGCAGCATCTTTGGTTAATACTACAGAACCCGGATCATCTAAAACATTGTTGGGATTTCCAGAAATAAATTTAAAATTAAAAATTTCGAAAAAATTACTATCGGCAAAATGAACTAACTGTTTTCTGAAAATATTATTCTTATCCTGAACAGAAATTTCAAAAGGGTACATTTTGGCTGTCAAAGTAATCTCAGGAAAATCAGACTTTAGCGCTTCAGCATAATTAAAACTGGTAACAGGCATTTCTCTTGCCATTCCATTATAATTAAAATCCCGTTCAACCCGATAAATTAATTCGGCATCTTTAAAATAATTATCATAGCTTAATTCATCGATGATCCAAGTTGTAATATATAGAGCGATTAAAATGCCAATACATAAGCCTGAAAAATTAAGGAAAGTATAAAATTTATCTTTTACTAAATGCCTAAACCCAATTTTTATATGTTCAAATATCATGTTTCTTCAAATTTTATTAATAATTGGTTTTTAGACCTGTAAAAAGCATTTAGGTTTATTTATATAAAAAAAAGGTGCCCGTTATTGAGCACCTTATCTTATAAATTGGATTTTATATTCCTAGATATTTGTATCTGTTGAGAATCTAAACTTATTAGTTTCTACCCACTGATTAGAACTTCTGTCCCAGGTATATTCTACTCTTTCAGTCATATACTGCTGGTCGTTGTATATAGCTGTATATTTATTATAATTGATCCACGATTTGCCTGTTACATCGTATTTTTTCTCAACATATTCAATCATATTACCTTTTCTATCGTAGCTCATATTGAATTTCATCCCTTCGATAAAAGTTCGCAAGCTATTGTTATAGGTCAATCTGATTTCTTCTGTTTTCATACCCCGGCCATTATACCTCATCATATATTTACCTTCCGTTTCCCAGTTTCCTTTACCTGAGTTCCAGTTTTCAACAATAACACTTGTTGGTGGAGAAAAAGGGCTTTCGAAATCCATTAAGAAACGTTTGTAGTTATCCCATTGTCTGGTTGCACCGTTAAATAAATTAATGGTCACTGAATATTCTTCACCCTCATCATTATAGGTAATTAAATATTTCATAATATTGTACCACTCGTTTGTAGGGCGTTTCCATTCCTGGAATAAAATCTCTTCTCTTTTTCTACCTTTATAAGTAATTGTTTTCAGTCTGGCATTTACCCAATCTTTAAAATTTTTATCCCAACGTTGAGTAATTGCTTCAACTTCGTTTCCTTTCTCATCATAAGTGTAGTTAACACGCAAAGAATTTGTCCACGACTGATTATCTATATTATACGTTTGGACAAAATTTTCAGTAGGTTGATCATTGTCATTGAATCGTCTGATTTCTCTTTCGAAAAACACCCAGGAATCAGATTCTTCGTGATACTGGAAAGTATACAAAGTGTCGGCATCTGCCCAATTCATTTTGTTTTCTTTTTCGGTGGGTATTTCGGACTTTGGTTGTGCATTGATTGTTGTTATCATCAAAACCGACACCATTAAACCCATCATAATTTTCATCATTGTTTTCATAGCTTTATAAATTTTGGTTTTACTTTAATTTATTTTGTTCTCTAATTATAAGATGATGATCGGTTAAAATACCCTATCTAAATCATCTGTTTTTAACAATAAACAGATGGTTACAACAGATGTTCAGCAAAATCAATGCATTTCATTCCTATTTTAATAAAATATTTTTTAATAATTCCTGTTTATTCCGTTGCTGGTTAATAATATCAACTAAAATTGTTGAAAACTTAACCCTATTTTAACACAGAATGTATTACACGTGTATTACATTCGCACCATAATATTTTATATTCTAATCAATTATGCTAACAGTAGATCATCTTGAAAACAAATACATTGTTTCTTTTTACAATGTTTCAAAGTTGAATATTTTAAATGCGCTTGAAATAGAGCAAAAGATCATTCCGATAATTAATCGCCCGGAAACTAATTTAATACTGAATTTTTCTGGTATTAAATTCATTGACAGTGCTGGTTTTGAATCATTACTAAAAATTTACAGAACATCGAGGATAAGTAATTCAACGTTTACATTTATGAATGTATCGGAAGATATAAAGGAACTAATTCATTTGGTAGAGTTGGACCATGTTTTTGAAATAGCATAAAAAAACGCTGTGCAAAAATTTTTACCATAATTTCGTCCCCATAGGGACTGGCAGAAACCCAGACATCATTAATAAAGAACCGTAGGTTCGGCATTATGGTAACAAATATGTTTCAATGAGTTTCATGAGAGCCGTAGGCTTGGCATTATAAATTGTTTGGTTTTTAGAGAAAAACAAACCTCATTTTCGTCAACCATAAGTTAATTTGATTTTTTGGAAGCCCCTTTACTGATGCCAATGTTTTAATGGAAACTGATTTATCGCCTTGTCACAACTACCTCTCCAATTAGAGTAGCTGATGTACAATCAATAATTTCCACATAAACATAATCACCAATTTTGAAATTCAACCTGGGGAAAACCACAACCTTATTTTGTGAATTGCGCCCAAAAAAGTGGTCTTTAGATTTTTTAGAAACACCTTCAATCAATACTTCAAAGACTTTTCCAAGATCTTCTTTTTTGCTTTTTTCCGAAAGTTCATTTTGCAAATCAATAATTTCAGTTAATCTTCTCGACTTATCAGATTCCAGAACATCATCATCAAGATGCCGGGCGGCATATGTATTGGGACGTTCAGAATATTTAAACATGTAAGCAAAATCATAGTTAACCTCTTTCATCAAACTTAAAGTTTGCTGGTGGTCTTCTTCTGTTTCGCCCGGGAATCCTGTCATTAAATCGGTAGAAATGGCACAATCCGGCAAAATTTTCTTAATGGCTTTTATCCTGTCAAGATACCATTCACGGGTATAACCACGGTTCATTTTTTCTAAAATATTTGTACTTCCCGATTGAGCCGGCAAATGAATGTGATTACAAATGTTATTATACATAGCCATAACATAAAGTACATCATCCGACATATCTTTAGGATGCGAAGTCGAAAAACGGATGCGTAAATTGGGGCTTATTTTGGCAACTGACTCTAACAACTGGGCAAAATTTTTGGATTTCTCATGATGCCCCTTTTCCCAATGGTAGGAATCAACATTCTGCCCTATCAATGTAATTTCTTTATATCCCTGATCAAATAACACTTTTGCTTCGTTCAGAATGGACTCAGGATTTCGGCTCCGCTCCGCTCCTCTTACATATGGCACAATGCAATATGAGCACATATTATTGCAGCCACGCATAATAGATATAAATGCCGAGATTCGGTTTTTATCAAGTCGCACTGGACTTATATCCGCATAAGTCTCTTCTTTCGACAATATAACATTTACAGCCTTTTGTCCCGATTCTGCTAATTCAAGTAAACCTGGAAGTTCTCTGTAGGCATCAGGGCCTACTACAAGGTCAACCGTTTTTTCTTCATCAATTAATTTCTCCTTTAAACGCTCTGCCATGCAACCAATAACCCCTACTGTAAGTCCGGGTTTCTTTTTCTTCATTTGCTTAAAAACATCCAACCGCCCCCAGACTCTTTGTTCGGCATTTTCCCTTATCGAACAAGTATTAACCAAAATAATATCGGCTTTGTTAATATCATCTGTTACCGTATAACCTTTATCCTGCAATACAGAAACAACAACTTCACTGTCGGCAATATTCATCTGGCAACCATATGTTTCGATATATAGTTTCGGTGAAATTCCCTTTTGGTCGGTATTATTTTGATCAGCCATATTTATGGATTTATTTTTTGCAAATTTATTAAAAATTAAGTGCTAAATGTTACTTAAAAAAATATTCTTTAACAGAAAAAGACATTCACCTGACGTATTCATTAAAATTACTACCCTCAATATTTATCAATTAATTAGGTTAACAGGTTAAATGCTTACCCCGGAATAAACACATCAATAAATAATTTTATCATATCCTTTTACAGGCTTTTTAATTTTTAGTATTTTTACAAACCCATTATCAATAAAGTATTAACATTTAATCGTAATTATATGTCAGGTCACAGTAAATGGTCAACCATAAAAAGAAAAAAGGGAGCAGCAGATGCCAGGCGCTCTAAGATGTTTTCTAAAATTGTAAAAGAAATTTCTGTAGCAGTAAAAGAAGGTGGCCCGGATCCGGAAGCAAATCCCCGGTTACGCCTGGCTATGAATAATGCCAAAGGGGTCAATATGCCCAAAGATAATGTCGAGAGAGCCATTAGTAAGGCTGACAAAGAAGGCGACAATTTTGAAGAAATTACCTTTGAAGGATATGCACAGCACGGAATAGCAGTATATGTCGATTGCCTGTCCGATAACCGGAACAGAACAGTAAGTAATGTAAGGGCAATTTTTACCAAATATGGTGGCAGTCTTGGAAAAAACGGTTCGCTGACCTTTCTTTTCGACACCAAAGGTGTATTTACGGTATTAATGAATGATGAGATCAATATGGATGATTTTGAACTTGAAATTATTGATGCCGGCGCCGAAGATATTGAAGTTGATGAAGATATAATATCCATTACTACTGCAAAAGAAGATTTTGGGAACGTACAGAAAAAACTAGACGAGTTGGGTGTTGAAATAGAAAATGCCGGATTACAAAGAATTCCGAACGATACAAAAGCACTGGATGTAAATGCAGCTTTAAGGGTAATGAAAATGATTGATGCTTTTGAAGATGACGACGATGTACAAAACGTTTATCACAACCTTGAACTTACTGATGAAGTTGCACAGGCTATGGAGTAAATAATATTTTTGCTTGACTTATCGCGGCTGTTTCATTGTAAGGGATAGCCGCTTTTTTTATGATACAGATTTAAATTGTAAATTTAGGCGTTTAATTTGTTGAACTATGCAGAAAAAATACATTCTATCTTTAGATCAAGGGACATCCAGTTCAAGGTCATTACTTTTTGAAAAAAATGCCGAAATTGCAGCCATCCAACAGGAAGAATTTAAACAATACTATCCACAAGCAGGATGGGTTGAGCATAATCCCGAAGAAATCTGGGAATCGCAAATAAATACAGCCAAAAGGCTTATCCAAAAATCTAAAGTTGATCCTTTGGAAATTGCAGGTATAGGCATTGCCAATCAACGAGAAACCATTATACTATGGGATAAAAAAACTGGCAAGCCTGTGTACAATGCTATTGTCTGGCAGGATAAGCGAACTGCCGACTTTTGCAAAAAACTCCATAACCAGGGATGGAGTGAGTACATCAAAAAAAATACGGGATTAATTATTGATTCTTATTTTTCTGCCACCAAAATTTACTGGATATTACAAAATATCCCCGGAGTCAAAGAGAAAGCAAAAAAGGGAGAAATTCTTGCCGGAACAGTAGATACATGGGTAATATGGAAACTTACAAACGGCAAATTACATATTACCGATTATTCCAATGCCTCCCGTACAATGCTTTTTAATATCAGGAGCCTTGCCTGGGATAAAAAACTGCTGGAGCTTTTTGAAATTCCTGAAAATATTTTACCCGAAGTTAAAATGTCGTCTGAAATTTATGGTACAACCGATCCTTCCATTTTTGGACAGGAAATTCCTATTTCCGGAATTGCCGGTGACCAGCAGGCAGCACTCTTCGGGCAAACATGCCTAACCAAAGGAACAGCAAAAAATACTTACGGAACAGGATGTTTTATGCTAATGAATACCGGAGAAAAAATGGTTGAATCGCACTCCGGGCTGGTAACCACCATTGCATGGGGAATAGATAACAAAATAGCTTATGCGCTCGAAGGCAGTGTATTTATTGCAGGAGCAGCCATTAAATGGTTGCGCGATGCATTGAATTTAATCCAGTCAGCGGATGAAACAGAAAAAATTGCCAATGAAGTTGAAGACACCAAAGAAGTTTATGTTGTACCCGCTTTTACAGGATTAGGAGCCCCCTACTGGGATATGTATGCCAGGGGAGCCATTTTAGGGTTAACACAAGGAGTAACCGACAAGCATATTATTCGCTCTACGCTGGAATCTTTGGCATATCAAACCATGGACGTATTAAAAGCCATGGAAAATGATTCGGGCATAAAACTAAAAACACTCAATGTGGATGGTGGCGCTTCAGTTAATAATTTTTTAATGCAGTTTCAGTCCAATATGCTTAATGTTGATGTTATCAGGCCGCAAAATGTTGAAACAACAGCATTGGGCGCTGCCTTACTTGCCGGATTAGCCGTTAAATTCTGGTCGCTGGAAGAAATTGTTCAAAAAAGGAAAATTGAAAAAATCTTTCATCCGTTAATGAATGAAGATCATAGGGAAAAATTATACAAAGGATGGAAAAAAGCGGTGGAAAAAGCCAAAGGATGGCAACAATAGTTTTCACTATTATGAGTTTATTAGAAAGAAATCTTAAAAATCATGAAAAAACAATTTAGACTGCATTTAATCAATATTATTATCATATCCTTTATCTTTTCAGGATGTAGTTCTTTTAAGGATATTGAAATTGGAGAAATAGAAAATGTTGAATTTAAAGGATTGTATAATAATCTGGCAGGGCTTGAGCTAACTATTCCAGTTTCAAATCCAAATAATTTTAAAATTAATATTATTGATATGAATTTAGATATTTCTATCAATGGTAAACATCTGGGTAAAATGACCAACTTACAAAAAGTTGTCATTCCATCACGATCAGAAGGGAGCCTGATATTCCCGCTACAAGTTGAGCTTTCTAATATGCTTTCAGGGGTTTTATCACTATATAAGTTACGAAATACAAAAAATTTTGAAGTGCAAATTAACGGGAGCATCAAAGCAAGATCGTTTCTGCATTTTAAAACCATAGATGTTAATGAAAAACATATGGTTAATTTATAGTTTGGTTATCGTTTTTTGCTCGATTTGATTATGATAAAATTTGATTAATTTTGCAGTATAAAACTGATAGGTTATGAACAAGCCAACAAATATTTTATTCGCTATTTTACTTTTGGGGATGTTACCTGTTGCTAATCTTTACAGTCAGGCTAAAACAGATTTTGGCGATGATATTTTTTCTAAAATACAATCAGAA
>JAWLEM010000081.1:0-10100 GCA_041686115.1 Bacteroidales bacterium | reverse complement strand
TTTGAAAGACGAGAATATTGGCACATTGGCTCCATGGCAAGTTTCAGCAGGTGGTGCAGGTGCTGTTAAAATTATTATCAATAGTAATGATTATGAGACAGCCAAATTGATTGTTGAAGAATACGAACGAAATAAAAAGTAAAAAATATTAACGAAGAAAGTAAGGCAGGGGTAACCAGCATAATAGGTTGCCCCAAAACAAGAAAAAACTAACATCCACAACTCCCCTTACTGCTTTTATAAAAGCTTTCAGATGATATCCACAAGCATCAATTAAAAATCCATAACCTATTGTTAAACATAAAACTTCTTGTTAAAAATACTTTGTTAAAAAATTAAATTATACTTAATTTTGTAAAAAATTTATCTGATATCATTTAAATGCCGGCGTTATGGTAATGCACAAAATGGGCGACAGAATTAAAAAAAGAAGGGAAAGTTTAAAAATGCCTTCTTACGACCTGGCCAAAGCCATTGGCGTTACATCCAGCTTAATTTCTCAAATTGAAAGAGCTAAGGCTTTTCCCTCCATTTTAACATTAAAAAAAATAGCCGATGCCCTTAATACTACCGTTGGAGAATTAATTGGCGAATACGAAACATTAATTACCAATCCTTTATTGAAAGCCAATGACCGAAAATTTGTGAAAAAAAACAACAATGGCGCTACCCTGTATTTATTATCTCATCATGACCCATCGAAACATATGGATCCTTTCATTATCAACTTTAACAATAACGCCGACACAAGCGATATCATGACCACCAGGCACCCCCGCCAGGAATTCTGCTATGTGCTGAAAGGCCATTTTAAAGTGAATTTAAATAATAAAACCTATGAGTTAAAAGAAAACGACAGTTTCTACTTTAATTCAAATCAAAACCACCTGTTTACAAACATTAGTAAAGATGACGCTCAGTTACTCTGGGTCGTTAATCATAATAATTCGTGAATTTAAAATAATTAAAAAATAAAAATAAAAATAACAAAACCATGACACAATTAAGCAACACAAAAGTAGAAAAGGAGAAGAAAGGAACAATTCCTTCTTCTGTAGATGAGATCCTGCAACAGCATCAATATTCCGATGAAATTATATCGAATATTAAAAATGAAGAATTGTTGCCTCATGGCCTGCTCCACCGTTTGCATACCAATTACTCAAAGTATTCAGGTATTTTACATGATACTAAAATCATTTTTGATTCATCTTCAAAAGCCAGGTATTCGGGCTTAAAAGGTTTTAGAGAAATTGTAAGCATACTAAACGATAATGGGATTGACATTGGGTATATTCCCGAGCGTGAGCTTTTTATTAAAATATACCGTTTTATGGCTACCCGCCATGTTTTAAATTCTATTGACTGGAATAATTTTGCTAAAGATTCGTTGTTTCAGCTCGTTTTTCCACAACCCGACATGGTAAATTCCGATTTTCGAAAAGAATTTTTCAAACTTGACAAAGACGATAATGAAGGGCAGGAAGCGTTAATTCAGGATTATATTCATAAAACCAATCCACACGATGGCAAACAGCTGTTAAACAAACCATGGTTCGAAAACGAAGATGGCGATTTAGTTATACTGGAAGGCAGCCAGCATAAATATCCGCAATGTCAGTTATTGTTTGATAAAACCACCCAAAGCTGTTTTGCTTTTTGTACTTACTGCTTCCGCCATGCGCAGGTTCGCGGAGATGAAGATATGTTTATTCAGGAAGATGTGAAGCCTGTGGTTGAATATTTAAAAAAGCACAAGGAAGTTACCGACCTGCTAATTACCGGTGGTGATGGAGCTTATATGCCTTATGAAAGACTTGAAAAATATGTGCTTCCTTTTATCGAAGAACCGGAACTGGCTCACATTAAAACATTAAGAATTGGTTCCAGGGTGCTTTCTTATGAGCCTGAAATGCTTTTAAAGAATGACTATAATAAATTTCTCGATTTATTTAAAAAGCTGACTGACAATGGTATTCAGGTAGCTTTTATGTCTCACTTCTCAACACCACGCGAAGTGCTTAATCCATTAACCATAGCTGCTATCAGACGCTTAAGAGCCCGCGGTGTAATGGTAAAAAGCCAAAGCCCGATGATGAATCATATTAGTCTATTTACCAATGAAAAAGGTGAAGTAGATGTAGATAAATCAGCTCAAAACTGGATTGATCTTGGAAATATTTTTGCCATGCTTTCTGTTGGTTTCCATTCCATATATTGTGCAAGGCCAACAGGCGAACACCACTATTTTACTGTACCTATAGCATTTATCAATAAAGTGTTTAGTAAAATTTATCGATCGTTACCATCTATTAACCGCCCATCAAGATATATTACGATGACCTCATCGGCAGGTAAAACATCTATTCTGGGCACCGTTATGGTAAACGGGGAAAAAGCATTTGCGCTTAAGTTCAACGAATCGAGAAATATGGAATGGATGGACGAAGTATTTTTAGCAAAATATGACGAAAATGAAAATACTGTAGAAAAATTGCTGCCTTTTGAAGGAGAAAAGCATTTTTATGAAGATGAGTTGAAAGAAATTGAAAAGAAAAAGGAACAGACCTTACAGAAAAAACTGAATAAATAAAATCAATTGCAAATGCTTTATAAAACCAGTTTGCTGAATTATGATAAATAAACTTTTTAAATCAACCGCTGATGCAGTATCTGATGTTTTTGACGGTGCTGTAATTATGATCAGTGGGTTTGGAGAGGCCGGCAGTCCTGTCGAGTTAATCCATGCTTTAATCGATCAGGGTGCAAAAAACCTTACCATTGTAAGCAATAATACCGGAAGCGGTAATGTTGGGCTGGCATCCCTGATCGAACACAGAAGGGTGAAAAAAATGATTTGCTCTTTTCCCAGAACAGCAAATTCTACCGTTTTCCCTGAATTATTCTCCAAAGGAGAAATTGAACTTGAGTTAGTACCCCAGGGAACTTTAGCAGAAAGAATAAGAGCCGGTGGAGCAGGAATTCCTGCTTTTTATACACCAACATCCGTTGATACTCCATTGGCAGAGGGTAAAGAAACCCGTACATTCGATAACATTAAATATGTTATGGAATACGGAATTAAGGCAGACTTTTCTTTTGTTAAATGCCAGGCTGCCGATCGATACGGAAATCTTGTTTACAACAAAACAGCCCGTAACTTTGGGCCTGTTATGTGTACAGCGGCAAAAACAACTATCGTTCAGGCCAAAAAAATTGTCGAACTGGGAGAGCTTGACCCTGAATGTGTGGTTACGCCCGGAATATTTGTTCAAAAAGTTGTTGAAGTCAGCAATCCTGCTGATGAATCTAAACTCGTAGCAGAAAACAGGAGGTACCCATGGTAGAAAAAAACAATATCAAAGGTTGGGATAAAAATGAAATGGCTCAAAAAGCTGCATTAGATATCCCTGACGGGGCTTATGTAAACTTAGGAATTGGACTGCCCGAATTGGTAGCGGGTTTTGTTCCCGAAGGAAGAGAAGTCATTTATCATACCGAAAATGGTTTGTTAGGAATGGGGCCATCACCCGAACCCGGTAAAGAAGATCCGGAATTAATTAATGCCGGCAAAAAAAATGTAACCGCCACAAAAGGAGCATGTTATTTTCATCATGCCGATAGTTTTACCATGATAAGGGGTAAACATCTGGATATTTGTGTACTGGGAGCATTACAAGTTTCAGAACAAGGCGATCTTGCTAACTGGTCTACAGGCGAAAAAGGCGCTGTGCCTGCAGTAGGTGGCGCCATGGATTTGGTTGCAGGAGTAAAAACAATTTATGTTATTACCCAGCATACAACTAAAAAAGGTGATCCTAAAATTGTTAAAGCATGTACTTACCCGCTTACCGGAAAAGGTGTAGTGAATAGAATTTACACCAATTATGCCATAATTGATGCTACGGATAAAGGCCTTTTTGTTAAAGAAATGGCGCCGGGGGTTACTTTCGACTTTTTACAACAACACACCGGAGCAAAACTAAACAGTTATTAATACGATCTCAACTTTATGATTATGAATGATAAAAATTCTGATTCCCCCATAAAAAAAAGAACCAGCGAGGAATTATATAAACAGGCATGCAACATTATACCCGGAGGTGTGAGTAGAAATACCGTTTTTCACAAACCATATCCTCACTATGTTGGTACGGCCAAAGGATGCTATGTTACCGACCTTGATGGTGTCAGCAGAATTGATTTTGCAAATAATATGGCTTCATTAATTCATGGGCATGCGCATCCAGCCATTGTAGAGGGCGTAACTAAACAAATACAAAACGGCACAGCATACACCCTGGCCACAGAGGCAGAACTGTCCTTAGCTCAATTATTGTGTGACCGTACGCCATCATTTGAAAAAATTCGGTTTGTAAACTCCGGAACCGAAGCGGTAATGGCTATGATAAAAGCATCAAGAGCATATACCGGAAAGCCAAAAATTGCAAAAGCCGAAGGTGCATACCACGGTACCTATGATTTTGCCGAAGTAAGCCAAACAGCAAGCCCCGAAAAATGGGGTGATATTAATAAGCCCAACAGCGTACCCCTGGCAAATGGAACACCAAAAGGGGTATTGGACGATGTAGTTATTTTTCCTTATAATGATATCGAAAGGACTTTAGCCATATTAAATCAAAATGCCGATGAAATAGCCTGTGTATTAATTGATCCGGTTCCGCACAGAGTTGGGTTAGTTCCGGGAGCAAACGATTTTATCGAGGGCATCTACAAATGGACCCGTGAAAATAATGCCCTGATGGTATTTGATGAGGTCATTACCTATCGTGTTAACTATTCAGGTGCTCAGGAAGATTATTCCGTAAAACCCGATTTAACCGCTTTAGGTAAAATTATTGGAGGCGGGTTTCCTGTGGGAGCATTCACCGGGCGTTCGGATATTATGAAAGTACTGGACCCCAGAGAAAAGAAACTTCTATTTCCTCATTCAGGTACATTTTCAGCAAATCCTGTTACTATGACTGCCGGAAGAATAGCCATGGAATTATTTGATAAAGAAGCCGTAGGTCAGTTAAATGCACTTACCAAAAAGGCTATTACCCAAATCCGGGAGGCTATAAAAATTGCAGATGTTCCGGCTTCAGTTACCGGTGCAGGATCGATGTTCAGGGTTCATCTTAAAGCCCAGTCTCCTAATACTTATCGCGAAGCATACCAGCCGAAAGAAGTTACCATGTTGATTAATGAAATGCTCGATTACTTGTTTTATAAAGAAAATCTTATGATGATCAACACATTGGCTTGTATGTTCTCTACAGCTTTAACCCAGAAAGAAGTTGATATTCTTTCCAATGCATTTTTAAATATGTTTAAATCATTTAAATCGAAAATCGAAAAAATACAATAAATTATATGACAGAAGTTTATATATGTGATGCTATAAGAACACCGGTAGGAAAATACGGGGGTTCTTTGGCGGCAGTACGACCGGACAACTTAGCTGCCATCGTTTTAAAAGAAATAAAAGATAGAAATCCCGGTATCGACTGGAAAGAACTGGATGACGTTTTAATGGGTTGTACAAACCAGGCAGGTGAAGATAATAGAAATATAGCCCGTATGTCATTATTGCTGGCAGGGTTTTCACATACCATTCCTGGTGCAACTATCAATCGTTTATGTGCATCAGGAATGGAAGCTATAGGAATGGCTGCCAGAACCATAAAAGCAGGCGAAGCCGATTTAATCATCGCCGGCGGTGTTGAAAGTATGTCGAGAGCACCTTTTGTTATGGGTAAAGCCACTAAAGCATTTGCAAGAGCACCTGAAATTTATGACACAACCATTGGGTGGAGATTCCCAAACCCATTACTAGATAAACTTTACGGTACCGAATCAATGATAGAAACAGCTGAAAATATCGCTACCGATTTTAAAATTAGCCGCAAAGATCAGGATGTTTTTGCTTTACAAAGTCAGGAAAAAGCACATAAAGCACAAGCAGAAGGTTTACTGGCCGAAGAAATTATTCCTGTTACCATTCCACAGCGTAAAGGCGACCCAATCATTGTAGACAAAGACGAACATCCACGAAACACTTCGTTGGAAAAACTAAATGCGCTTAAACCTATTGTTAAATCAGATGGAACAGTTACTGCGGGAAATGCTTCGGGAGTAAACGACGCAGCAGCTGCCTTAATTATTGCATCAGAAGCAGCTGTAAAAAAATATAATCTTACTCCTAAAGTAAAAATCCTTGGAATGACCGCTGCAGGTGTCGAGCCTAGAATTATGGGTATGGGTCCGGTACCGGCCACAAGAAATTTACTAAAAAGATTGGGATTAAGCCTTGAAGAGATGGACCTGATTGAGTTGAATGAAGCTTTTGCAGCACAAGCTTTGGGCTGTATGCGCGAACTGGGAATCAAAGATGATGACCCAAGAGTTAATCCCTTAGGAGGAGCTATTGCCCTGGGACACCCATTGGGTATGAGCGGAGCCAGACTGGTAACCACAGCGTATTACCAGATGATGCGCACCAATGCAAAAAAAGCACTTTGCACGATGTGTATTGGCGTTGGGCAGGGAGTTGCTATGGTACTTGAAAAAGTTTAAGATTTTTAATTGATTAAAATACAGAAGAAGCTGCTTTTAATAAGTCAGCTTCTTTCTGTTTTAAAATAGGATGTTCATTTACATTTTTTATAGTTCGTCTTTATATAAATGAGGCCGTGCCTATTTTCAAGTTTCAATACATGAACAAACAGGGTTAGATGTTAGTATTGTTTATTATCAGCTCACACATAGCGGGTTTCCGCCTTGTTTCATTGTCCCCCGTTGAACAACTTAACGAAGTTAATACTTTGTCAACAAACCACCATTCCGATAGTTCCTAATATCCGTAAGTTAAACAAGGCTTTTTTTGTAACACAAAGTTCCTCAAAGGATTACCCAAAGTTCCACAAAGAAAGATTTCACCTGACTTGGCGGTCCTTTGTGCATTAACTTTGTGATACGTTGTGAAACTCGTAAAAGACATGCGGATTTTAGGAGTTATCGGAACCCGCATTTAGGCTGATGTGTTGTTATAGGTTGGGCGACTACAGTTTTTTGATTTTTTCGGGATTTTGTCTGCAATCAAATACAGTTGCAATTTTTATATAGTTATTTTCAATCCAATAAATTATCTTGTAATTTCCAACTGCTAAGAACCGGTATTCAAATTTTCTGTCCGCAAGTAACTCTTCTTTTCTTCCAATTTGGGGAGATTCTTGAAGTTTCAGAGTTGATTTAACTAGTCCCCTTACAAGTCTCTTTGCAACACGAACAGAAGCTTTGTACTTATAATATTCAAAAATATCTTCAAGATTATTTAATGCTGTCTCAGTCCAAAAGACTTTTATTTCCATGTATCAATATCCTTTAGGATTTCTCCAGCATTATACATTCTATCATTTTCAGAATCACTTTCAGCACTATCTATCAGCGCGTTAAATTCTTCAATAGTCATTGGGCTTAATTCTTTATCAATTACTTTCTTCCTTTCTTGATGAAGAATTTTTTCAAGCTTCTCAATGATATTTTCATTCTTAACTCTTAGAATCTCTTGAATGAACTGTATTTTTCGTGTTTGTAAGTCCATATTTTCCCTTTTTTTACAAAGATAATAAAAATTGCTATTTATCGCCAAACGCTGTAGGAGCCTTACCTATAACTTTCTTAGTAAAGTCACATCCTGACTCGCTAGCAAAATCATTATATACACAATTAAATATTTCCGGATTCTACCAAATGTATCCCTGCCTCCTTCATTTTTTGTAGTGCTTTGTCACCATCACCTTCATTTACATTTACAGGGCGAATAGCGTCTTCAACTACATAGGTTTCAAATCCTTCTTTTACGGCATTGGTTGCCGTATCAAAAATGCAGTATTCGGTTGTTAATCCGACAACATATAACTCATCAACCTTTTTATCTATTAGGTATTTCTTCAAATTTTCGTTGGTTGCTTCAAATGCTGAATAACCATCATCTTTGCCTGATGTTCCTTTTAAAAATACTTTCTGTATTTTTTGCCTGTTTAACTCAGGATGAAATTCGGCACCTTTGGTGTTTTGGACACAATGTAAAGGCCATTTTTCAAAATGGGACGAATCTTTTGGGTGCCAGTCTTTGGATGCTACAATAATTGAAAATTTATTCATTAACTGATTAATAACAGGTACCACTTCATCTCCATTTGGTGCAGCTAATGCCCCTCCCGGACAAAAATCGTTCTGAACATCTACAATCAATAACGCTCTCATACTACCTCCTATTTTAAAAATTCGTTCTAATATTTTGTATTAAATCAGATCTTAAATCCATGAGTTTTTTGCTTATTCCTACTTTATAATAGTGCGGATTTTCAAATCGTTTATGTTCGTCGGGCAATAAATTGAACCTTTCCTTAACATATTCTGCTATTTGCTGAACAGATTGCTTTGGCAGGATAACTTTTCCATCGTCAACAACCTTTGTTAAAAGATTTTCGCTTTTCATTTTTTCAAGTTTACACGATTTTTCTTTATGATAAGGATGGATCATCATTCCCGGATTTTTTTCATCATTTAGCACAATGGCATCGGCATAAAAAAGGTTATTTTCATCAAAATAGCGAATCACTTTTTTAACACCCGGCAATGTTTGTTTTTCGATATTATCTGATGTTTTGATCTGTGGTTTTTGATCGAACATATTAAGCTTATAAACACCATCAAGTGCAGCATCATCTCTGCCGGTTACCAGGTTTGTACCAACACCAAAACCATCGATTGGAGCCTCCTGAACCATTAAACTACGGATAGTATATTCATCCAGTTGATTGGATGTAAAAATTTTAACATCATAAAGCTCATTCTGATCCAGTATTTCTCTTGTTTTTTTGCTCAAATAAGCTAAATCTCCACTGTCTAATCTAATGCCCAGCATTTTTTTACCATCTTTTTCCATCTCTTTGGCAATTTTAATGGCATGATGTATTCCTGATTTTAAAGTGTCGTATGTATCAATAAGCAACACACAGCTTTCGGGAAAGAACCGGGCAAAATCGCGAAAAGCATTTTCTTCACTTTCATAACTCTGAACCCACGAATGTGCCATTGTTCCTGTTGCTTTTAACTGGTAATCAAAAGCGCTCTGAACATTGGATGTGCCGTTAAACCCGCCAATTATTGCAGCTTTGCTTGCATGCAATCCTCCTAAACCCTGGGCACGGCGCAACCCAAAATCCAGCAAAACCCTATTTCCTGCAGCTTGACGTATGCGCGAAGCTTTGGTAGCAATTAACGACTGAAAATTGATGATGTTTAATAAAAGGGTTTCAATAAGCTGTGTTTCCATGATATTCCCTTCGACACGCATAACAGGCTCCTGGGGAAAAACAATTTCACCCTCCTTAGCGCAGTATATATTCCCTTTAAAAGAAAAGTTTTTGAGATAATCGACAAATTCTTTATCAAGCCCCGATTGTAAAAGATAAGCACAATCTTCATCAGAAAAGGTAAAATGTTCAATGGCCTCGAGGAAGTCAGATAGCCCGGCAAAAATAGTGTACCCTCCCTGAAAAGGATTTTTTCTGAAAAAATAATCAAAACTTGCAGGTTTTAAATACCTGCCCGACAAATAATATCCCTGGGCCATTGTTAATTCATAATAATCAACAAATTTACCATTCATTATAGATTGCATAACTTTCCTTTTATAGTTTGGCTAAAAGCATTTAATGATATAACTGCAAATGCTTCGTTATTGTTTAGGAAAGTTATTGAAAATATTGGGATTATCGAAATAATGCAGAGATAAATTGTAATAAATATTAAAAGCCTGGCCATCTTTTAAAATTAACCAGGCCCTTAATAAATCTTATTCTTCCTCTTCTAAAAACCCACCGGTTAAACGAGTAAGTGTAGTATTTGAATAAATGAGATTATATACAGCCTGCAACCGGTTAAGTGCCGAGTTTAGGTAACTTAGTTGTATATCTCTATAATTAAACGAATTAATTGCCCCTGATTTAAATTTTTCATCGGCAATTTGCAGGTTCATTTCCGCTGCTTCTAAACTTTGCTCAGAAACATTCAATAATGTTTTTCGA
>JAWLEM010000080.1:4883-10179 GCA_041686115.1 Bacteroidales bacterium | reverse complement strand
CTTTAGTGTCTGTAATAAAGTTTTGTTTAAGGGACAGTTTTTTCATTAAATTTTAGGTTTAATTTTTAGGGTATTAAAAAAGTCAGGAACAACAGGTTTCTGGCTTTTTTAATTATAAATTTCGTGATTATCGTCTTCTTTTGCAGAAATTTATCCCTTCATCTTTGCAGGGTTTTGTCTTGAATCAAAAATATCAGTAATGTAAATATATTCGTTTTCAACTCTGTAAATTATCTTGTAATGGCCTTCAACCAGCCTTCTATGGCCTAATTCCAAGTGTTTCAATAAATATTCTATTTGTCCTGCAAATGGTTGTTCAGGTAATGTATCTGCAGTGTCAAGTATTTTATCTCTTATCTCTATTAACTTTTTATGAGAAACTTTTGGAGCAATAAACTCTAAAGCCTCTTCAAGGCTGATTAAAGCTTGTTCAGTATATACCAACTTCATTATTGCCCTATTTGATTTGTCCTTTTTTCGATTTCTTCTCTAGAATAAATTTTTCCTGCTTTAATATTTTTTTCAGACTTTTTAGCCCTACTTTCTAACTTTGATTGCAAAACTGATTCCTTTTCAAAAAAAGAGCGAAGTTTCTCGAAAAATTCATCAATGATTTTATCATTTACTTGAGATAAATGATTATGTATGTAATCTCTTTTTTCAATAATGTTCATAATATGCATTTTTAATTCTTCTACAAATTTAACGTTTTTTACAAACTTTTGTTTTTAACATTCCACTTTTATTAGTCTATTGATCTAAAGTATGAACTAAGATAATAAGGTTTCTGGCTTTTTTAATAATTGATTTCATAACTTTTATCTATTTTTGTAGAAAGCAATAAATCCATGATGAAACCGCTAATTTTAACCATTCTAATATCGCTTCTTTTTTTCTCTTGTACTGAAAAAACAATTAAGCATTCAAATGTTTTTCGCTATAACGAATCAAAAGGAATAGCAACACTCGATCCGGCATTTGCCAAAAGCCAGGTACTTATTTGGCCGGTAAATCAAATCTTTAATGGTTTAGTGCAAATGGATAATGAGCTTAAAATTCAGCCTTGTATTGCCAAAAACTGGGAGATTTCAGATAATGGAGAAACCTATACTTTTTATTTGAGAAATGACATTAAATTTCATGATAACGAAATATTTCCCAATGGAGCTGGCAGGCTTGTTAATGCTTATGATTTTGAGTACAGCTTAAACCGCATTATTGATCCCAAAACAGGATCTCCGGGAGCATGGATATTTAATCAGGTAAAAGAAGAAGGAATAAAGGCATTAAATGATTCAACACTTCGAATTAAATTAAAAAATTCATTTCCTGCGTTCCTGGGACTGCTCAGCATGCAATATTGTTCAGTAGTTCCTAAAGAAGCTATCGATTTCTACAAACAAGATTTCAGGAATAATCCAGTGGGTACCGGGCCATTTCAATTTAAATTCTGGAAAGAAGGCGAAAAACTTATCCTGGTAAAAAACCTCGATTATTTCGAAAAAGATGAAAAAGGCAATCCCCTTCCCTATTTAGATGCTGTAAGTATAACTTTTATCAATGATAAGCAATCGGAATTTCTGGAGTTTTTAAAAGGGAATATTGATTTTATTTCCGGTTTAAGCCCTGCAAACAAAGATGAGTTAATAACCAGAAACGGCCGCCTGAATCCTAAATATGAAAGCAGTATAAAAATGCTAACTCAACCATACCTGAATACCGAATACCTGGGATTCTTGCTCGACACATCAAAAATAATCAATAAAAATTCTCCGGTATTAAATAAAAAAGTAAGGCAAGCTATCAATTACGGATTCGACAGGAATAAAATGATGAAATTCCTTCGAAACAGTATTGGTATTCCGGCAACAAATGGGTTTATCCCAAAAGGAATGCCTTCGTTTTCTGATCAGGTTGCAGGCTATTCTTATAATCCGGGAAAAACAAGAGATTTATTAAAAGAGGCCGGTTTTCCTGGAGGAGAAGGCTTGCCCCCTATCAATCTTACCACTACCAGCGATTATCTGGATTTATGCGAATATATACAACAAGAACTATCGCAATTTGGAATAGTGTTAAATATTGATGTGAGTACAGGAGCAACTTTCAGAGAGATGGTAGCCAGTTCTAAATTGGAGTTTTTCAGAGGATCTTGGATTGCAGATTACCCTGATGCCGAAAATTATATGGCGCTATTCTATAGTAAAAATTTCAGTCCTGTGGGTCCCAATTACACTCATTACTCGAATAAAACTTTCGACGAATTATACGAAAAGGCCATGAAAGAAACAAACGACTCGATAAGATTCGAAATCTATAACCAAATGGATCAGCTGATCATTAACGATGCAGTTGTTGTTCCTTTATATTACGATGAAGTAGTGAGATTTGTTAACAACAATATTAGAGGTTTTGAAAGCAATCCTATGAATTTATTAATTTTAAAAAAAGTTACTAAAACCAATTAAATGATGTTTATTGTTGCCGACAGCGGATCGACCAAAACGATATGGGCGTTAGTAGAAAATGGAAAAACAATACAAACCTTTAAAACCAAAGGGTTAAATCCTTATTTTGTTAACAGCGGCGAAATTTTTAAAACACTTACTTTAGAATTTCCTCCGGATAAAATCCAAAACAAAGTTCACCATGTCTATTTCTATGGTGCTGGATGTTCATCAGATAATATGAAGCAAATTATTTTTAATGGCTTAAAAAAATACTTTATAAATTCGGAGATTGAAATTAACACAGATTTATTGGGAGCTGCACGAGCATTATTCAAAAAAGAAAAAGGAATAGCTGCAATTATTGGAACAGGCTCCAACACAGGGGCATACAATGGCAGAGCAATCGTTCAGAGTATAAAATCGTTAGGTTATGCCTTAGGCGATGAAGGCAGTGGTGCTCATTTAGGAAAATTACTTATCACTGATTATCTTCATGATGATTTACCTCAAGGCCTTCAAGAAAAGTTCGAAACCGAATACGCATTAAGTAAAGATGATATTATTTATTCCATTTACAAAAAACCTTTTCCCAGCAAATTTATGGCATCGTTTGCCACCTTTTTAAACGACAACAAAAACCACCCGCACATTAAAAATTTAATTAACAAGTCTTTACAACAACTTTTTGAAAAATATATTTGCAGGTATCCTAATTATAAAAACCTTAATTTAGGTTTTGTAGGTTCTGTCGCCTATTATATCCAGCCTGAGCTGGAGGCTATGGCTAAATATTATGGAATTAAAATTACACAGGTTATTAAAGAACCTTTAAAAGGCTTGGTAGAATTCCATTTACAGTAGTGATGAAACAAAATTAAAAATATCCTGTATTTTGATATCATATTTTAAACAAGTATCTTTAAATTAGCAATGCTTTAATCAGAAAAACTTAGGCGATAACTTATATGAGAACCTGTATTATTATTGATGATGAGAAAAACGCAAGAGAGGCGCTGGAAAAAATTATAGAGCGGTATTTTAGTTTACAGTTAAGAATTGTTTTTATGGCCGATTCGGTTAAAGAAGGAGTATTTGCCATAAATAAATACAGGCCTGATATTGTGTTTCTTGATATTGAGATGCCTGAAGAAAATGGGTTCAAGCTATTTGATTATTTCGATATTTATAATTTCGAAGTGATTTTTACCACAGCTTACAAGCAATATGCTATTGATGCCATTAAATTTGCAGCACTTGATTATTTACTTAAACCCATTAATTATATCGATTTGCGCGAAGTGCTCTCCCGATTAGAAAAAAAACAAAGCAATCCTTCGAACACAGCACAAATTGAGGCTTTCTTAAGCAACCTAAACAGCGATCCCGGTAATTTTAATAAAATTGCTTTACCCACGCTAGATGGATTTCAGTTGGAGAAGGTTAATAACATTGTTTATTGCCAGGCAGAAGAAAGCTATACCAAAATATTTACCAACAGGAACGAAGCCATTCTGGTTGCCAGAAATTTAAAAAGTATTGAGGAAATGTTGCCTGAAGAATTATTTTTCAGGATCCATAAATCGCACCTGGTAAACATGAATTATATTAAATCGTACAGTAAAGCCGATGGATATAAAATAAAACTAGACAATGGCACTGAGCTTGATGTTGCTACACGAAGAAACGAAGAATTCCTGAAAGCTCTAACAAAAGATAAGCGTTTTAAAAAAGAATGAAAAATAAACTCGTTTTAACATTTATATTTTTCCTTTTTGTTACCTATGAAATAACCGGACAAAGTTTTTATTGTAGAAATTACACCATCAATGATGGATTGCCAAACAATACAATTAATACATTATTTAAAGACAGCCGGGGATTTTTATGGATAGGAACAGATGCTGGTGCTGCAAGGTTCGATGGCAATAATTTTAACATACTATATTCGCTTGATGGATTGGCCGGTGATAAGATTATTTCAATAACCGAAGATGAAAAAGGCTTTTTATGGTTTGCATGCGAAGATGAAGGTATTACGCGATATAATGAAAATGAAGTTAAATCTTTTACAACACACGATGGATTAATTAGTAATAAAATAACCACACTTCATTATTCAAATAAATTTAATTTGCTTTGTATCGGAACAGAAAATGGATTGACTATTTTCGACGGCAATGAATTTAAATCATACCCACAAAATTTGAATTTCCCTAAACAAAGATTCCATATCACATCATTTTTAGAAGGTGAAAACTCAATTTTGGCCTTTACCGATGGAAATGGTTTATACCATTACATACCATCTACCGATGAATTTAAGAGAATGCCCATAGCTAATCCCTTATTCTTTAGTTCGGTATTTTCTTCTCTTATTACCCAGAAAAAAGACACTATAATAAGTATTAACCGAAAAGGATTCAAGTTTACCGGTAAAGACAGAACATTTATAAACGATAGCATAGGTTATATTTCTGATTTTACAGAAGATTCTGATCATAATATCTGGATTGCAGCAAATAGTAGCTTTAATAATACCGGAGGATTATATCAATTCGACCATAATAATATTCAGCGGTATAATGATTATTTAAATATCGAATCAAATAATATTTTGGCATTAGAATTTGATACAGAGGAAAATATATTATGGATTGGCACAAAAGAAAACGGATTGTATTTATATCCGAGAAACAATTTCTGTTATTATAAAAAGGAAGATTTTAATATAGATCATTTCTTAATTAATGATATGTACCTTGATGATAGTAACCATCTATGGATAACCACAACAAAAGATGTAATAGAAATTCTACCGGACAAAACCTTCAATATTTATCCATTCA
>JAWLEM010000080.1:0-4783 GCA_041686115.1 Bacteroidales bacterium | reverse complement strand
AGAGTAATAAACTACTTCGAAAATATTACACCGGTAAATATTAATAAAATAAAAATTCACAATGATAAAATTTGGTTTGTAAGCGAAAATACTGGATTGTTTAGTTATGAAAATAACATTATTAAGTCTTTTTATAATTCTACTAACGATTATAAATCTTTTAACGATATATGCTTTGATCAAAATGGGAACATTATTTTAGGTGGAAAAAACGGCATTATTTACATCTCACATTTAGAAAATGATAGCCTTGTTCATCAATTTAAAATTAGCAAAAAAAACGATTTAGAGGGAACCAGCATAAGGTGGCTAAACTGCACAGATGACAATTTCTTAATTGCCGGAACCAACTCAGGGATGAATATTATTGATTTAAATAAATTATATCAAAAGGGAGAAGTATATCTTAAAAAAATTGTTCATAGCCAGGGATTTACAGATTATTCGGGAGAAATTTCATTAATTGATACAAATGGCAACCTATGGATTGGTGCTCATAACCATTTAATACAAGCTAATATTGATCATTTAAAAAACAACAATTATAATCATCATAATTTTTATATAAAATCAATTGAAATCAATAACGAACATCTTGATTTATCTGATTATAGTAACGTTGATTTCTGGTTGGGTATTCCACAATCAAAAATAATTCTACCTGCGCATAAAAACTCAATAACTTTTAATT
This sequence comes from Bacteroidales bacterium, assembly GCA_041686115.1. Classification (GTDB taxonomy): domain Bacteria; phylum Bacteroidota; class Bacteroidia; order Bacteroidales; family UBA12077; genus UBA12077. Next base: position 4,092 of record JAWLEM010000080.1, on the reverse strand, counting down.
ACGATGTTATAAGATTTCTGGATTACGATAATATCAGATTCAGTTATAAACTTGAAGGGAACAATCAAGATTGGTCGCCAACCGTAAAAGACAGGAGAGCAGTTTTTCAGAATTTAAAACCCGGTGATTACAGATTTAGAATAAAAATCATCAACACTGCCGATTTTGAAAACACACAAGAACTGGCCGTTAATTTTAAAATTAACCCGCCATTTTGGGCAAACTGGTGGTTTTATATTCCGTTAATTTTATTTCTCCTATTTTTAATATGGTTGATTATTTTTCTCAGAACAAAATATATCCAAAAAAGAGAACGAAATTATGCTGAAATATCGGAAAGAGTGGCAGAATTTGAGATGAAAGCATTGCGGTCACAGATGAATCCACATTTTATTTTTAATGCCATTAATTCAATTCAAAATTATATGCTGGACAATGATATTGACTCAGCATTAGGGTATTTATCAGATTTTGCAAAACTCATCAGAATTACATTGGATAACGTATCGAAAAAACGAATCTCACTCGATGAAGAATTAAACTATCTAAAATATTATCTTAACCTGGAAAAAATGAGATTCGATAAGAATTTTGATATTGAGATTATATTACCCGCAGAGTTTAATCATCGTAAAATAAAGATCCCTCCTATGATTATTCAACCATTTGTTGAAAATGCAATAAAACATGGATTTGTATACAAAAAAGAGGACGCAAAATTAAAGCTGGAATTTAAAATTGTTAAAGACCATATTTTGCAATGTATCATTGAAGATAATGGAATTGGAAGAAGTAAATCGCGTGAATTAAATAAAAATAACAAATCGCACCAATCGAAAGGGATTTTTATTACTCATGAAAGATTGTCACTACTCAATCAAACTCAAAATAAAAAAGGCTATAAAATCCAAACCATTGATTTATACGATGAATATAACCTGCCTTGTGGAACCAGAGTAGAAATTACATTACCCATATAAAAGCACCCGGAGAATTACATTAAAATTACCATTCAGGCTAATTATAAAAACATCAACAAACTCCGGGTACTCATTAGATTATTCCCTTTCTAACAAATAGGGGATAAATTCCTTACCTTCTACTTTGGCATATTTAAATGATGTTGTTCCGTTAAAAGCCACATTATTAATATCAAACGGATCGCTAAACTGGGCATATTTAAAGTCGGCAAAATCATCGAAAACAACATTTTCGAAACTCACTCCGTCAGTAAACTCAACATACTTAAATATTGCATCGGAATTGAATTTTGAATCTGTAAAATCGATAAAATCGGATAATTTAGTGTATTTAAAATAGGCTAAATCATTAAATTCACATTTAACAAACTGAACTTTTTCTTTAAATTTGGCATATTTGAAATTAGCTATATCATTAAATTTTGAGTTGCTAAAGTTAGTATGCCCCGGGAATTTGGCATATTTAAAATTGGCTTCTTCGTCGAAAGTGGAATTTGAAAAATCTAACTCCGAACTAAATTTACTATATTTAAATAGTGCATCTTCTTCAAATTTATTACCGGGAAAAGAAGCTTTTTTATAAAATTTTGAATATTTTACCAGAAAGTCATCCATAAAAGTACAATTTTCGAAATGTACATCCTCATGAAAAAAGGCAATATGAAGTTCGTCTTCTCGCTCATCGTACCAATAACCATTAATTTCGCCCTTAAACAAGCAGTTTACAAACTTTAAAGAAGAGTTAACATGGTATTTATAAGTAACATTGTCTTTACTGTATACCTCAGGGTCAACTTCTTCTTCTTTATCAGCTACCAGCCTAAAATCCAAATCTCCGGTAATGGTAACGTTTTCGTAATATACATCCTCTCCTTTATTAATTTGAGCAATTATTTTGTCAGCATCAACAGTGCTCTGCATAAAAGCAAATAAAGGCAAAATTGAAAAAACGGTTGATATTAAAATCCTTTTCATAATTAAATAGTTTTTGTGATTATATTTTAGAGACGGCTAAATGGTTAAATTGCTGCACACTGATATTATTTTCTTAATAATTTCCCAAAAAATTAAGTTTTATAGAGATTAACTCAGTACTTTTCTATTTTATAAAAAATATCCGGAATTTATTTTGTTTTTAATTCCCGCTCTATTTCTGTTAACCTTTCGAACATTAACTCCTGATCTTGTTTTATTTTTCTTACAGAATCGAGCATTTCCATTTGAATTGGGTTTTGCGATGTAAGGTTCCGCATTTCTTCGCTTCGGATTCCGAATTTCGAATCCCAATAACCCAAAAGTAAAGCAAGAAAAACAAAAATAACGATTAACAAAGGCAATGCAACATAAACATTGGCTATTAAAAATTTGCCAACACCAGTATTTTTTATCGCACCCAGAAATATGGTAACCATCATAAAAAGATTAATGTAGCTGATGTACATTTTAGACCGGTCGAGATAAACTTTCCACCGGATCAATGTTCTTTTGTTAATTCTCATCATGTTTGATTTTTAAGTAAAGATAATGATATGCTGTTAAATTAAAAAAAGAGTGCTAAAGCTAATTAACACTCTTTTTAAAATTTAGGTTTACCTTTTAATGCCTGTAATAAGTTTTACTAACAACCTTCCACCCTTCATCAAATTTATAAAGCTGCAGATAATCGGTAAATAATAATTCATTATTGCGATGCAATTCAATTTTAGCCATTGCTGCATTACCTGTAACATCAATCATTAAGTATTTACAGGTTATTTTTTGCTCATCTGTTGGTGGCGCAGGATCGGCAGCTATTCTTTTTTTATGCGACTCAATCCAACTATAAATTGGGAATTTTGTAAGCATATTATCTCTTACACCCAGTAAATTAAATCCGGGGTGAAATCCTTTTTCAATATCATCAACACTGCCTTTATTTTGTAATCCATCAACATAAGCAGTTTGTATTACATTTTTAATCTCTTCTTTTTCTTTATCAATATCCTGTGCTATAACAGACGATACAGAAAAAGCAAATAAAGCAATCATTAAATAAGTTTTTTTCATTTTAAAAAGTTTTAGTTACACATTATTATATCAATAAAAATATAAAAAATACCCTAAACTAAACTCAGCCTTAACCTTAACCTTAACCTTAATCTTAGCCTTAGCCTTAAACAACCTAAACTAACTCATTTTCTTTCTATACAACACCTGGATATATTTAGAATGATCGGCAGGTGTAAATATCTGGATCAATTCCCAGCTTTTGTCATACTCCTGAATTGCTTTTTTAAGTCTGCTAATTCTGGCAAGAGAAATGGAAATGTCATCAGAATCACCGTTCAGTTCATCTTCAACATCCCAGGGGAAAGATTCTACCCTAAAGTCGTAGCTAATTTTATGATCTCCAACTTTTAGGTGTAACTCGGCAATTTCGTTTTCGCCAAATCCCGGAATCGGGATACAAAGGTCTTTTAACATAACAGGGCCCTTTCTTTTAGTTAATAATTATTCGTACCGCATAGCATGCGCAGGATTTGTATTTGCAGATTTTACAATTTGTGTACCAACTGTAATGGTAGCAATAATCAGCGCAAATACTGTTGCAATAACAAATGGATATATGGTTAAATCTATTTTGTAAGCAAAGTTCTGCAACCACTCGCTCATTAAATAATAGGATAATGGCCAGGCAATTACCGATGAGATTAATAACAAAATTAAAATTTCTTTATACAGGATTTTTATAATACTCATAAATCCAGCACCCAGGGCTTTCCTTACACCAATTTCTTTTGTTCGTTTTTCAACAGAAAAGGCAGCCAATCCTAACAGGCCTAAAGCAGCCACAAAAATAGCCAGAACAGAAAATATCGTAAAAACTATGGCAGTCCGTTTCTCTGCCTGGTAAAGTTTTTCAAAATCATCGTCAAGGAAAAAATATTCAAAACTATTGGCCGGTAAAAATTTCGTATATAAATTTTCAATATAGCTTATTGTCTGATTTAAATTATTGGTTTGCATTTTTACGGATAAAAAAACGTTTGCCTTATCAGCTTCCAACAAAATACAAATAGGCCTTATTTCTTTGTGCAGCGACTCATAATTAAAATCTTTTAATACACCAACT
>JAWLEM010000079.1:6527-10210 GCA_041686115.1 Bacteroidales bacterium | reverse complement strand
TTTGTGGCCCTGCGCAGGTTAAACAAACCCGTTTGGATGTTAAATTATAATGACCAGCCACATAACGAGAAAAATAAGAGCCCAAATACTAAAGATTTAAGTAAACGGATGATGCAGTTCTTTAATCATTATTTGAAAGAAGAACCTGCCCCTGATTGGATGAAATATGGTATTCCGGCTACAGAAAAAGGAAAGACATTGGGATATTAAATCCAACAAAAAGGCGCTTTTTAGCGCCTTTTTTTATTCATAACCCACTGCAGCATAACCAACCCAATGACGTTGATTAGCAGGGGCGGTTGTTCCCATATTTAAATCGTCAACTTTTAATGTTGGATGATCTAAACTGTTTGAGTATCCAATAAAAGTACCATGCAAACCTTCTTCGTTCATAACGCTGTCTAACTTATATGCAGCTAACAACCCAAAAGGAACCGAATAACGCCCACACCAGGTCCATTTGTATTCTTTATAATTATCTTCTTTTACTGTATAGTTTATAAACTTTTTAATCTTTCCGGGATTAATCTCACCAACCAAACAATTCGTAATAATTTCCATTTCGTGGTTTCTGGCACTAGCCAACCCGGCACTATCTGTACCAAAGGGGGCATAATTACTGCCACCCCAATCTTCATCACCATAATGTACTGCATCGGTTGATATAACCATGGCTAAATCTTTTCCCCACTGCAAATTATTTTCTTTCATTACATTTTTTAAAGCATCTGAAAAAGAACCTGATATTTGTTGCATCTTCTCATAAGTCATATATGGAACTAAAATCGGAATGATCTCAATATCCGGATTTTTATTTTGTAAAAACGGAATAACAGCTTCTAATGAATGCTCAACACTTTGCATCTTATCATGTACCATAAATAAACTATCAGGAATGGCTTTTATCAATTTATTTCTGATTTCAGATACTTTTACCTTGCCGTATGGAGCCTGCCATACATCAAAAGAGTCAAAAATAATTCTGTTTTCAAGATCATAATCTCGTGCTTTATGAGCTACTCCAAAAAGAATTACTGTTTTGGCTTTTATTCCGTCTAAAACCCTGGTATACAGATCACCAACATAAGCATAATCATCATGTGGTGTAATGGCGAGTCTCCATGTTTGCTCAGAATCAGAATGATAACCTATTCGTTCAATAATACTGTCCATTTGCCAATCGTATTGAGCAAATCCAATGGTATCAACTACATTTCTTGTTTTTAATCCGGAGCTTTCTGGGTTTTTCTTACAGTTGATAAAACTTACCAGTATTAAAATCATTAAAATATAAAATACTTTTTTCATCATCAGGATTTTTGATTTTTTAATAAATCTCTTATTTCAGATAAAAGCTCAATATCCTTGGGTGTAGGAATACTTTTATTCTCGGGATCGTCTGCTTTTCTTTTGATCACATTAATCATTTTAATCATAAAAAATATGGCAATAGCAATAATAATAAAATTAAGCAACACCTGAATAAAATTGCCGTAATTCATTGTTATTGCAGGCTTAATAATGTTGCCAAAAGCATCATACTCTGCTTCTTTCAAAACAAATTTCAGGGTTGCAAAATCAAATTTCCCGAGCAGAAACCCAAATGGAGGCATAATTACATCCTCAACCAGAGAAGTAATAATACGGCCAAAAGCAGTACCTATAATGATACCCACAGCCATATCAATCATATTGCCTTTTACGGCAAACTCTTTAAATTCTTGATATATTTTCATTCTGGGTAAAGTTTAATGAATAAAAAACGATGATTAAAAATATAAAAAAGCCCATACTAATGAAAGCATGGGCGTTTATTTATTTAGCAATATTTAGCGTTTAGAATAACCCTGAAATCTTACCATTTTCGTCGATATCAATTTTTTCGGCTGACGGTGTACCTGGTAAACCGGGCATTCGCATAATGGTACCGGCAATAGGAACAATAAATCCGGCTCCGGATGATAGTTCTACTTCACGTATTTTTACCGTAAAATCTCTTGGCCGCCCTTTCTTGTGCGCATCATCAGACAAAGATTTTTGTGTTTTGGCAATACAAACAGCCAGATTTCCGAAACCTAACTCAGTAATTTTATCCAATTGTTTTTTTGCTTTTACCGTATATTCAACATTTTTTGCTCCATACATTTTGGTGGCAATAGCTTCAATTTTTTTCTCAAAACTCCAGTCGAGTTCATATAAAGGCCTAAAACAGGTAGGACATGCTTTAGCTGCACTTACTACTTTTTCAGCCAGTTCTACAGCTCCTTCACCACCTTTTTCCCAGGCATCGTTAACAGCAACAGGAGAGTCAAGTTTTTCGCAATGCTTTTTCAACAGTTCAATTTCAGCATCGGTATCGGAAGTAAACCTGTTAATCGCTACAACAGGCCTGAAACCATAATAGCTCATATTTTCGATATGCTTATCTAAATTTTCAAAACCTTTTTCAAGAGCATCCAGATCTTCTTTTTCTAAGTCGGCTAATTTAGCACCGCCATGATATTTCAATGCACGTATAGTTGCCACTATAACAACTGCATTAGGCATTAATTCGCCAAATTGAGATTTAATATTAAAAAATTTCTCTGCTCCAAGTTCACTGGCAAAACCAGCTTCTGTAACAACATAGTCGCTAAGCGACATACCCATTTTAGTGGCAATCATAGTATTTGTTCCCTGTGCAATATTGGCAAAAGGCCCGCCATGAATAATCGCCGGATTTCCTTCCAGTGTTTGAACTAAATTAGGTTTTATGGCATCTTTCAATAACGTAGCCATAGCTCCTTGTGCATTCAAATCCTTAGCAAAAACAGGTTTATTGTCATAGGTATATCCAATAAATATATTTCCTAATCGTTCTTTTAGATTTTTTAAATCATTTGCAACGCATAATGTAGCCATTACTTCGGAAGCTGCAGTAATATGAAATCCGGTTTCGCGGGGTACTCCCTGCTTTGGGCCACCCAGTCCGATTACAACATCGCGTAAAGAACGCTCATTCATATCTGTAACACGTTTCCACTCAATGGTTCTGGGGTCGATACCTAAATTACCCTCTTTGGCCTGGATATTATTATCTATGAGTGCAGAAAGCAGATTGTGCGCTTTTTCAACGGCAGCAATGTCGCCGGTAAAATGAAGGTTAATATCTTCCATCGGAATTACCTGAGAGTTTCCTCCACCCGTAGCGCCACCTTTTATACCAAAAACAGGCCCCAGTGAAGGTTCTCGTAACACAACTGTGGTTTGCTTTCCTATTCTATTTAAAGCTTGTGTTAAACCAATTGATGTAGTTGTTTTTCCCTCACCGGCAGGAGTAGGCGTAATAGCGGTAACCAAAATCAAATTCGATTTTTTAACTTTCTCCTCATCAATTAGTTTTAAAGGCAATTTCGCCTTGTATTTTCCATACATTTCAAGGTCATCCTCAGAAATTCCAAGTTTTTTGGCAATTTCAGTAATGTGTTTAATTTTTGTTCCTTGAGCAATTTCAATGTCTGATTTCATAATGATTGACTATTTATTGTTAAATATGATTTCAAATTCTACTATAAATATAACAAATCTATATAAATAAATGAATCGATTTGTTAACTTTTTATATTGGAACACTTAACAAATCGTTTTGTTCAAGCATTATTATCACATACTGAAAATGAGCAGTATATTATTAGTTCAACAAA
>JAWLEM010000079.1:0-6427 GCA_041686115.1 Bacteroidales bacterium | reverse complement strand
GCAAACCATGCCATTCGGCAGGTAAACTGCGTTCAGCTTACAGGTAGCTTACCAATTAAGGCTCGTACCTTGATTTTGTTAGAATTTGCTGATAATCATCATCCATCATTAATTCTTCCAAAGAAATTTCCGGATGTCTTTCCATGTATCGATGAACGATTTCGCGCCCCAGCCAAACCACAGCTCTTCCGGGCGACTGGCGTGGAAATCCGGTAGTAAACGGAGCGGGGTTTATATAGCTGTTTATGGTCATGTAGTCGGTTGAAAAAAGTAGTTTTTGTTCAACAAGATTATCCCACATGGGTTTTTCATTTTTTTCGCACCATTTTACCTGTTCACCAGTAAATCCAAATTTTAATGAATCGTCGGTTTCAGGAAACATCGCATCCAAAAAATACTGTAATTTTCCCTGGTAAATCATATTATTTACAAGATTATTAATCGAATCGTTATATACAAACTCTGTCATAGCCCAGGCTCGCATAGCATCCGTTGGAATTTTTGCTGGGGTCATATTTCGCTGAAGATATTTTGCTAACCCTAACCGGTCATAAAAATCAACATCTGTTCCCAGGTATTTATCTGTTCCAAAGGCTAAAATACTATCGGCAACTACAATGGATTGATTAAAGCCTCCCTGAAATGAATAAACAGCAGGTATTAACCTATTAGGGAAATAATAACTGTAATATTTAAATGCTCGGGTTAACTCCTCTTCTAAAAAATCAACATCCGGGAATCTATTCATTACCTCCTCATGCACCTGATGCATAGTATAATCGGTCAAAAATCCGGTTAAATATTCGGGATACGCTTTATTATAAGGGTTTCCGATATTGATTACATTATTACTGTAAATCTCAAGGAACTCCCCATATTTATCAATTAAAAAAGGGACTTGCTCATCAATTTCATCAAGTTCAATTTCAAAAAGGTCTTTGTCAAGCCTTTTAATTTCTATTTCAATATCGATATCAGAAATATCAACATCAAACTTATCCTTTTTAGCACAATTCGAGAGCAATAATGAAAGCGATATAACAACTAAAATCCATCTTTTAAACATAAATAAATTCTTTTATAAGTTAAACGTTAACAAAAAAGGATTGATTTTTGATTACAATCAAAAAAATTCATATAAAATGAAACGATTTTATATATTTTTGTATTAACTAAAAATAAAGCCTAAAAGTATGAAAAAGTATTTAATTTTATCCATATTCGTATTTTGCAGTTTAGGAATTTTTGCTCAAAGCATTAGGTTTAGTGTGTTTGCAGACCCTAAACTATCCTGGATGTCACCGGATTTAAAAGATGTAACCAGCGAAGGCTCAAAGCTGGGGGTTAACATCGGATTAAATGTAGATAATTTCTTTGCCAAAAATTATGCTTTTATGACAGGGATATCGATAGATAATACCGGCGGTAAATTAAAGTATGATTTTAAAAAGAATATCGAAACCAACAGCTCTACCGATGACAGCATTCCCGCTGGCAGCACTTTAAATTACAAACTACAATATATTAATGTCCCGCTGGGATTAAAGTTTAAGACCAACCAGATTGGTTATTCCACTTTTTATACTCATTTGGGAATTAATGGAGGAATAAATATAAAAGCAACAGGTGAAGTAGACAACTATGAGCTTGAAAATGAAAACATCAGTGATGAAGTGAAATTGTTTACTTTAGGGTATTTTATTGGTGCCGGCATTGAATATTCACTTGGCGGAAATACTGCTATTGTACTGGGATTAACATATACTAACGGGTTTATTGATATTACACCCGATACAAACAACAAAGTAACTTTAAGTAATTTTGCATTAAGAATTGGGGTATTGTTTTAATAAAAAAAGAATAAAATATGAAAATTGCGCTTTCACAATTAAATTTTCACATCGGAGATTTTAAGAAAAATATAAATGCAATCATTAATCAAATTGAAGAGGCAAAAGAAAGTCAGGTTGACCTGATTATTTTTTCAGAAATGTCGGTTTGTGGTTACCCGCCGCAAGATTTGCTTGAGCACAGATCGTTTATAGAAAAATGTGAAGACGCTGTTTCAGAAATTGCCGAATATTGTAAAAATATTGCTGCCATTATAGGCGCTCCAACCATCAATTATCATCAGAGAGGCAAAAGATTATATAACTCAGCTCTTTTTATTACCGATGGTGAAATTAAGTTTATTCAAAATAAAACGCTACTTCCAACATACGATATTTTTGATGAATATAGATATTTTGAGCCCAACGATAAGTTCAATGTGGTTGAATATCAAGGTAAAAAAATAGCGATAACTGTATGCGAAGATTTATGGGATGACCAGCCATCAAACAATCCTTTTGGTAAAAATCAGCTGTATCGGGTAACCCCAATGGAAAAACTCATAGAATACAAGCCGGATTTTATTGTAAATATTGCAGCTTCGCCATTTTCATATACCAAAATATGGGGCAAAAAGAATACTTTTATCCGCAATGCAAAAAAATATAAACTACCTGTGTTTAATGTTAACCAGGTAGGTGCACAAACAGAGCTAATTTTCGAAGGTGGTTCAATGGTGGTTAACCCCGATGGAACCATTGCCGATGAATTAAAACTTTTTGATGAAGATTTTAAAATCTACCAGCTTGAAGAAATAAAAAACTGCAGTATTCAAAAATCTGTTGACGAAGACCCCAATGTAATTGCAAAAATTCATGATGCTTTGATATTAGGAATTAGAGATTATTTTAGCAAATTGAATTTCACAAATGCCACATTAGGTTTATCAGGAGGCATCGATTCTGCTGTATCTCTTGTTCTTGCTGTGCGTGCGTTAGGGGCAAAAAATATACGGGTACTTCTTTTGCCTTCTAAATACTCATCAGGCCACTCAATTACCGATGCTGAAAAGCTTGCTCAAAACCTGGATGTAAAATACGATATTATAGATATACAAGATATTGTAAATGTTTTTGACAAATCACTGGAACCTATTTTTAGCGGATTAAAAGCAGGTGTTACAGAAGAAAATATCCAGGCCAGGGTTAGAGGAACAATCCTAATGGCCTTATCCAACAAATTTGGGCATATTTTATTGAATACATCAAACAAAAGCGAGGCAGCTGTTGGTTATGGAACTTTATATGGAGACATGAATGGCGGCATATCGGTTTTAGGAGATGTGTACAAAACAGATGTTTACAAACTGGCCAGATTTATTAACCGTGAAAAAGAAATTATTCCTGCCAACACCATTGAGAAACCGCCATCGGCAGAACTCAGCCCTGGCCAAAAAGACAGTGACTCATTGCCGGAATATGATATTTTGGATAAAATATTATTCGAATATATTGAGTTACAAAAGCCTCTGGATGATATTCTTGAAAACGGATTTGAAAAAAAACTGGTTGAAAGAATCATAAAACTTGTCGACAGCAACGAATATAAAAGGTATCAGGCTCCTCCAATTTTAAGAATCTCATCGAAAGCATTTGGAGCAGGAAGAAGAATGCCTTTGGTAGCCAAATACCATAATTAAAAAAATGAATGGTTAAACCTTCCTTCCTTTTTTATATCAGATAATATGTAGCAAAGATTGGAATCGATACCGATTTTTAAGAAAAAATTTTAAAGTATTAGACTAAATATATACATTTGTATGTTTTTTAACACATACTGCAAATAATGAATAAATTAATGAATGCCGAGTGCCACAACATTATAGATAATCAAATGTCGGTTTTTAGTGTGCTTAATAAAGAAGAAAAAGAGCAACTTAAAAAAAACAGCACATGTACTTATTATAAAAAAGGCAATATTATTTATAAAGAGGGCGACAAACCCAATGGACTAATATGCCTGTCGAAAGGCAAAGTAAAAATTTATAAAGAAGGTGTTGGTGGCCGCGAACAAATTGTAAGAATGGCAAAACCTGTTGGTTTTATTGGTTACAGAGCCTTATTTGCAGAACAGAATTACCTGGCATCGGCCGAAGCTATTGAAGATAGCGTAATTTGTACCATCGAAAAAGATACCCTATATAAAATTTTGCGAACAAATTCTGAATTGTCGTTTAATATTATACGTTCATTAGCATCAGAACTGGGATTTTCAAATAACAGAACTGTAACACTTACCCAAAAACATATTAGAGGACGTTTGGCTGAATCGCTCCTGTTTCTTAAAGATACCTATGGCTTTGAAGAAGACGGTTCAACCATTAAAGTTTACCTCTCGCGCGAAGATATTGCCAATTTATCCAATATGACAACATCAAATGCAATACGCACCCTTTCAACTTTTGCCAGCGAAAAAATTATTGCACTGGATGGTAGAAAAATTAAGGTTTTAGATCTTAATACACTAGAAAAAGTAAGCGAGTTGGGTTAATTGAATTAATTCTTTTTCCGTGCTACCGATAAAGATTCCAGAAATTGCTCATCATCCATATGGCTTTTATCCAATTCGCCATTTACATACATTTGCTTAAATAGTTGAAGTTTCTCGGCATTTGCAGCGTTATTTAATTCTGAAAGGATTTGACTGGCAATTGTAATTTTTACTGTATCAAGTACAAAGGCTGACTTCATTTTAAGTTGCTTGTACTTATCAAATGCTTTTTCCACACCTTTATCGAGCACAGTTAGCACCATATCGTGGGTATAATCTGCACTAATGGAATCATCTAATACTTGTTGTATATCACGTATGATAGAATTATTTAAAGTGGATGATGTATGGTTTAAAACAATAATGGTGTTATGATCATCAATAAATCTGAAAAAACTTGTTCTAAAACCATTCCACCTTCCATGATGGTAAACTACCTTTTTATTATTTCGTTCTCGGATTCTAAATCCAAAACCATAAGGCATGGTATATTTATCTCTAAGTTTAAAAGGAGTAACCGCTTCATTCATTGTTTCGTCAGAAACCAGTACATTGGTATATAATGCCTGATCCCACTTATATAAATCTTCGGTAGTTGAATATACGCCTTTATCGCCTACAGCTCCGTCGTTAACGGTTTCGGGAATCATTCTGTAAGTGCGCCCTCTATAATAAAATCCTGTTAAAAAATCCTTTTTCGATGCTTTGAATGAACTGCTGTAAACAAAGGAATGATTCATTTTAAGTGGTTGAAAAATATTTTCAGCCATAAATTCACTAAACCTCTGTCCGGATATTTTCTCAACAAGGGCAGCTAAAACAATATAACCGGTGTTTGAATAATTAAATCTTCTCCCTGGAGTAAAATATAATGGCAACTGATGCTCTGCCATCATTTGCAATATATCATCATTATATGGAGCCTTATCACCTTTCCAGTGATGTTCTACCAACCACATGTAATTGGGCAATCCGGAAGTGTGATTTAATAACATCCGAATAGTGATTTCCGGATAAGGAAAGTCGGGTATATATTTTGCTACAGTATCTTCGTAACTTAACTGGTTTCTTTCTTTAAGAATCATTACACCCATTGCAGTAAATTGTTTGCTGACCGAAGCAAGCTGAAAAACTGCATGATCATCTAAAGGTGCTCTTTTTCTTAAATCAGCGTATCCAAAGGATTTATTGTAAATACTACTCCCCTTGTATCCAACCAGTATACTACCGTTAAAATTGAATCTTTCAACCTTTGCATCGATTAAAGAATCAAGGATTTCGGCTTTTTCATCGTAAAATATTTTGTTAATTTTTTTGCGTGCCGATTGATGCAAAATTTCTTCTTTTTCGATAATTGCCCCAAATAAATCCAGCCTGATGCTTGCAGTTATTACAGCAATAACGAAAAACAAAGATAAAAATGTAAATATTTTAAGGTATTTATAATCTGTCATTTGATAAAGCTTTTCAGCTCCTTTTATTAAATCGCCAAAATAACACAAATTTTATGGAGATTCAAAACCTGATGCCGTTAAATCGGGCTTTTTAAAGGAGCCAGTCCATTATTCGTTAAAATAAGATTATTATTTAACGATTTTATTCTCATAAAGTTACACGGATATCAACATATATCATTCTAAATTGCGCGAAGAAAACGAAATTGTGGAAAAAATTTTTAAATACTTAGCAATTGTTAAGCATATCAGTTCCTTATTCCTGATAATAAACCCTCTTTACTCTGGATGAAACACTTGTAAAAATCTCGTAAGGTATTGTTTCCAGCGTATTTGCTAAATCAATAACCGATTGTTCTTTTCCGAAAACAATTACCTCATCACCCTCATGAACATTACATCCGGTAATATCCACCATACACATATCCATACATACATTTCCAACAATAGGAACCAGAAAGCCATTAATAAAAAGCTTTCCTCTTCCATTACCAAGTTTCCGATTCAATCCGTCTGCATATCCCACCGGAACAATTGCTATTGTCATATCCTTATGAGCTGTGGCATTTCTGCTATAACCAATGGTTTCATCT
>JAWLEM010000078.1:0-10270 GCA_041686115.1 Bacteroidales bacterium | reverse complement strand
ATTAATATTGTCTGTTTGGTAATTTCCTTTTCCAGTTTTTTAAGATTAATGGTTCCATACTCATCTACCGGAATATAGGATATTTTAAATCCCTTTTTTTCAAGATATTTACATACTTCAAAAACTGCAGGATGTTCTATTGTTGATGTGATGATATGATTGCCCCGATTTTCATAAGCATAAGCAATTCCTTTTATGGCATAATTATTTGACTCGGAACCCCCACTGGTAAAAATAATTTCGTGTGGTTTGCAATGAATTAAGTTTGCCACCTGTTTTCTTGCATTTTCAACTGCCTTTTTAGTTTCTGCACCAAAACTGTGAGCACTTGAAGGATTACCGAAATACTCTGCCAGGTAAGGTTGCATGGCTTGAGCTACTTCTTTGTCAATAGGTGTAGTAGCGTTATAATCGAGGTATATTTTCATAGTTTTTATCGATTGTTGAATTCCTGTAAAAGTAAAAAGAAGAAATTAAAAAATAAACAAACCCAGCGATCAAAAAGGGAAAGGTCATCTTTTTAATTTAAAACATGACACAATGTCTGTTTTTGCAGTTACTTCATGTCAAATAGGCGTAAAAGTGATGTATAATTCAATTGGTATGTGATTTGATCATAAATAAGTGAAAATAAACTGAAGTCTAACTAAAAAAAAGGAGGACCAAGCTATGATACCAATGTTAAGAAATTCAAGATTTTTGCCTGGCTTTTCGGATGATGTTTTTGGCAAAGATTTTTTGTCTGACTTTTTTGATTCATCAGTAAATAAAACAATTCCGGAAGTGAATGTTTTGGAAAACAAGGATGAGTTTAAAATTGAGGTAGCTGCTCCTGGTTTATCTAAAAATGATTTTAAAATTGATTTAGATAATAATGTTTTAACCATTTCATCAGAAAAAGAGGCTAAGAACGAAGATGAAGGAGAACAATATGTTCGCAGAGAATTTAGCTACTCTTCATTTAAACGTTCATTTAGTTTGCCAGATAGTATTGACCAGGACAAGATTAAAGCCAATCATAAAGATGGCATATTAAATGTGGTAATTCCAAAACGCGATGAGGCAAAAGAAAAACCAAGAAAAGAAATTAAAATTTCATAAATGAAAACTAAGCGGGAGCAATTCCCGCTTTTTTTGTTTTTTTAATTTAACAGGCTTTTACGATTTATTTTTTACATTTGTGTAGCGTATATAAATTCTACACAATTTTTTTATGAAAAAAGCACTCATAACAGGTATTACAGGACAGGATGGATCGTATTTAGCAGAATTATTATTATCAAAAGGATATAAAGTACACGGTATAAAGCGAAAAAGCTCTTCATTTAATACAGAAAGGATTGATCATATTTATCAGGATCCTCACGAAAGTCAGTTGAATTTTCAACTTCATTATGGAGATTTAACCGACTCATCTAATATCATCAGAATAATACAGGAAGTTCAGCCCGATGAGATTTATAACCTGGGAGCCATGTCGCATGTAAAAGTAAGCTTTGATTTACCTGAGTATGCTGCCAATGCCGATGGAATAGGCACTTTACGTATTCTCGAAGCTGTACGTTTATTAGGCTTAGCTAAAAAAACAAAAATCTATCAGGCATCAACGTCTGAACTATTCGGGCTGGTACAAGAGGTTCCGCAAAGCGAAAAAACTCCCTTTTATCCACGATCGCCATACGGAATTGCAAAACTATTTGCATACTGGAGTATTGTGAACTACCGTGAAGCATACCAAATGTTTGCTGCCAATGGAATTTTATTTAATCATGAATCGCCAAGACGGGGAGAGACTTTTGTTACCAGAAAAATTACACGTGCGGCATCAAAAATTGTAAATGGATTACAAGATAAACTTTATCTGGGTAATTTAGATGCCAAAAGAGACTGGGGACATGCCAAGGACTACGTTGAAGCTATGTGGAAGATTTTGCAACTTGACCAACCTGAAGATTTTGTAATTGCAACTGGCAAAACTCATTCAATTAGAGAATTTGCTAAAATTACTTTTGAAAAAATTGGCGTAGAACTGGAATTTAAGGGTAAAGGTTCTGACGAAAAAGGAGTGGTAAAATCAATCAATGAATCTAAATTAAAGCAATTTATGATGGAGACGCCCCAGATTAAACCTGGTGATACCATTATTGAAGTTGATCCAAATTATTACAGGCCAACAGAGGTTGATTTGCTAATTGGAGATCCATCTAAAGCAAAGGAAAAACTCGATTGGAACCCGAAATATGATTTAGACCAATTGATAGATGAGATGATTCTTTCAGATATGGAGATGGCAAGAAAAGAAAAATTTACCAAAAATGTTTAATTCTATGCAAAAGGATTCTGTTATTTATATTGCCGGGCATAATGGAATGGTTGGATCTGCCATTGTAAGAAAGTTAGAGGGTGAGGGATATCATAATATCATTACCAAATCATCAAAAGAACTGGACTTAATAAACCAGGAATCGGTAAATAATTTTTTTAGTAAATATAAACCGGAATATGTATTTCTGGCTGCAGCAAAAGTAGGTGGTATTCATGCAAATAATACCTACAGAGCAGAGTTTCTTTATCAAAACCTGATGATTGAAGCCAATGTTATACATGCTGCCCACAACCATGGAGTACAGAAGCTTTTATTTCTGGGCTCATCTTGTATTTATCCAAAAATGGCTCCGCAACCGTTAAAAGAAGAATATTTGCTTTCAGGATACCTCGAACCTACAAACGAACCCTATGCCATTGCCAAAATTGCTGGTATCAAGCTCTGCGAAACTTATCGTGAGCAGTACAATAATAATTTTATTTCGGTTATGCCCACCAATTTATATGGCCCAAATGATAATTATGATTTACAAAATTCGCATGTATTACCCGCATTAATTAGGAAATTTCACGAAGCAAAAATAAATCAAAAAAACGAGGTTGAAATTTGGGGTTCGGGCAAGCCCATGCGCGAATTTCTTCATGTTGATGATTTGGCTGATGCTTGTTACTTTTTAATGCTTAACTATAATAAAAAAGAGACTTTAAATATTGGAACCGGAAAAGATATTTCCATAAAAGAATTAGCCATTTTAATTAAAGAGATTGTAGGCTTTGATGGTGAATTAAAGTTTAATACCCAAATGCCTGATGGCACTCCCCGAAAGTTACTAGATGTATCGAAGCTTGAATCGTTAGGATGGAAATATAAAATAAATCTGAAAGAAGGAATTAAAAACGCGTATAATGATTTTCTAACCAGATATTGATATGATATGTCCAATTCTAAAAATCGAATAAGAAATAAAAAAAGAAAAAAGAAAGAAAAAGTTGCAAATTCACTGGATCTATTTGACCGGTTAGATCAGTTTTTTGATAAAAATGGACAGATCTTTTTTTGGATTGGTATGTTTTTTACCCTCCTGTTTTCATTTTTGCTTTTTAATTTCAGAGTAAGTGAAGCAGGTGATGATTCTGCTTATATTTTAAGAGCTTTTGACTTTGTTAAAGAGTTAAAGTTTCCCACTTTTCAAGGCCCGTTATATCCGATAATTTTGAGTTTTTTTATTCTGATTTTTGGGTTAAATGTTACCTTACTTAAAACCTTATCACTGATATTTATACTGGTTCATCTTTATTTTTTTTACCGCGCTTTCAAGGGCAGAGTATCTTCTTTTTTATTAATATTTGTAATAATCATTATATCTTTTAATGGCCATTTGCTTTATTACAGCAGCCAAACTTATTCCGAGGCCTTTTACTTAATGCTGCAGGCCATTTTTTTCTATTACTTTTTCCGGTTTTTTGTGTCTGAAGAAAACAGCCCTGATATAAAAAATAATTGGGGAAAATACATGATTCTCGGAACTCTGCTATTGTCATTAGGACTTACCCGTTCTATTGGTTATGGTGGATTTTTATCGGTAGCGGTATTTTTTATACTTACCTTACGATGGAGAGCTTTGATTTATTCTACCGGAGGATTTATAATTAATTATGGAGTTTTTGGATTAATCAAAAGATACTTGTTTAATATTAACACATCTCAATTCGATACACAAATTAACAGGTTAATGCAAAAGAATCCTTTTGATGTATCTGAAGGTAAAGAAGATTTTTTTGGATTCATTGTGCGTTTTTGGGATAATTCTAATTTGTATTTATCAAAGCATTTATTCAAATTTATTGGCATAAGGCCTGAAGCTACTGATATTAAAGTATTTTTAACAATTTTAGTTTATATTCTTTTTATTGTTGCCATTTATTTTGCATTTAAGAAAAACAGGTATTTATTATTTACCGGAATTTATTTGGCAGTATTAATCGGAATTACATTTATTATTGTTCAGGCACGATGGGATCAGTCAAGATTAGTCATCATATATCTGCCATTAATTCTATTGTTTTTGTTTTCCGGAATTTACTATCTGTCTAAAATTAAATCCTTAAAAATAATCCAGGGTATTTTTCCGGTTGTTCTGGTTATTTTATTTTTTTCGAACCTGAGCGTTACAATTGACAAAGTAAAAGAGAACGAGGAGTACCTAACTAGTCATTTGTATGGAGATAAATTTTATGGGATGACACCTGACTGGGTTAATTACATAAGAATGAGTCAGTGGGCTGCAAAAAACATTCCTGAAGATCAAGTAATTGCCTGTAGAAAGCCGAGTATTTCGTTTATTTATGCAAAACGCAAGTTTTATGGTATATATAGAATAGAAACCCAGGATCCGGATGAGTTGTTTCAGGAATTGAAAGATAATAATGTTCGTTATGTAATTATGGCAAATCTTAGAAAATATCCAAAACAAAAAACTGAATATACTATAAATACCGTGAAAAGATATTTATATTATATCCAACAAAAATATCCGCAAAGAATAAAATTTGTTAAGGAAATCGGTGCAGATGAAAAAGCTTACCTGTTTGAAATTGTATATTAAATAATCTTATGAGTAAAGGAGCAGATTTTACAAAATGTAAAATACGTCTAAAAAAAAGTTTGTTTATTTTTAAAAAAATTTTAACCAATTTTAAACCGGCTGCAAGATTTGTTTTATGGGTTAAATTTTTGCAATTTATATTTATTCCTTTCGATTTTATCCTGTTTTTTGCAGAAAGGTTATTCGTTAAATTAAAACCTAATCCGAATGTCCCTGTAATATTTGTAGTTGGATTACAACGAACCGGTTCTACACTTGTTTCACAATTTATAGAACAAACATTTCCTTTTCATCCTATAGGTAATTTTAATACTATATTTAAGCGGTCATCATTCATTCTACATAAATTTTTTTCCCGGTTTTACAAAAAGATGCCTCACAACCATAATTATCAGAATTTTTATGGAATTTCGCCGGGAATATTTACTGTTGGAGACAGCTATGAATTATGGGATCAATGGTTTGGGAATAACCACTACCTTGCACCTGGGCATATTTCTGAAAGTCAATCAACCCAATTAATAAATTACTTTTCGAGTTTATACAGTGCCTGTAACAAACCTTTATTAACAAAAAATAACAGAAATGCGTTACTCATTTCTTATTTTAATAAGCTTTTTCGCAACGCATTCTTTATCATAGTAAAAAGAGATCCTGTTGCTGTTATCCGCTCAACAATTAAAGCAAGTGAAGATTTTTTTGGAAAAGGCAGTAATTTATTATGGGGGTTGTATCCTAATAATCATTTTGAAACCAATCATTATGAAAATATTATCGAAGCTGCAACAGCTCAATATTTAGAGTTAGACAAATTATTAGATGAGCAGATTAAAAAGTTAAATGCTGATTCCTATATTATTATCGATTATAAAGAATTTTGTAATCATCCTTCTAAAACACAATTTGAGTTAATCCGTTGCTTAAAATCAAAAATTGAATTTGATGAAGATGAAATAACGATTATAGATGAGCCATTTGAAATTTCCAATAGGTTAAATAACAATGGTCTGGACAAAAAAATAGTTGAATATTTAAAAAAGTTGCAGAAACCAAACAAATGAGTAGACTTAGATCTTTAGTACAAAAAATGAATAGAGAACGAGCTAAAAAAGGATTCAAATTTATTTTTAAATTTTTAATTACTGCTTTAGCCATTTGGATAATTATAAGGAAAGTCAATCTTAATGAGTTGTATGGTTACCTAACCGAAGTTAATTTGTTATATCTCATATTATCACTGGTTATTCTTGCTTTATCAAAATTATTAGAGTCTTTAAGGTTGAATATCTTTTTTAGAGCCAAGAATCTTTTTTTGACCGAAATTCAAAACCTGAAACTGTATATGCTGGGCATGTTTTATAATTTATTCTTACCAGGCGGCATTGGTGGTGATGCTTATAAGATTTACTGGCTTAAAAAAAATCAGGGAACAAAATTAAATCATATAATCTGGGCTACATTATTAAACAGGGTAAGCGGGCTTTTTGGTTTGGTTGTTTTAATTCTTATTGCTGTTATTTTTATTTCTTTTGATTTTAACTATAAAAATTACTTATTTACTCTTATTCCGGTACTTTATTTAATTTATTATTTTATTCTTAAATATTTTTTTAAAGATTTTTTAAAAACATTGCCTAAAAGTACGTTTTTATCTGTTTTTATTCAGTTTTTTCAGCTACTGTCAGCACATTTTATACTACTTAGCTTAGGTTTATCCGATCATTTTTATGATTATTGGTTTCTTTTTTTAATATCCGGAATTTTATTTGCTATTCCAGTTACTTTAGGTGGTTTTGGGTCTCGCGAGCTTGTATTTGTTTATTTATCCGGATATCTAATGGTAGATGTCAATTTAGCGGTAGCAATGGGACTTTTAACTTATATATTAAGAGCGGTAATTTCATTTACAGGCGTTTATTTTATTGCTTTCCCGAATAAATTAAAATATGTTAATGGTTCATCTTAAATAGATTTTTTTATTTTTGTTTACTTTATTGTTTTATGATACAAATTGTTAATGATGATTGAAATAAAATCCAATCGTGTACAAGAGTTTTATAACCATTTTGAAAAAATAGCTCCAGGTTATTCCAAATACAGAAAACGATACAAATATTTCTGGAGCAATATTGTAAAATATTGTAATTACTATATTCAGGATAATAATACCGTATTAGAAATTGGTTGTGGTACAGGAGATTCTCTTGCAGAATTGAAGGGAAAGCAAAAAACAGGTATAGATTTTAGCCCCAATATGATTGAGCAGGCAAAAAATCGACACCCGGAATTGGAGTTTTATCATATGCAAGCCGAGAATATTACATTAAATACTAAATTTGATGTAATTATACTTACAGGAGTGTTAGGATATTTTGATAATATCTTAGATGTTTTAAATTCGATAAAAAAAGTTTGTCATCCCAAAACAAGAATAATAATATCTTATTATAATCAATTTTGGGAGCCTCTTTTAAGATTTGCTGAATTTATCGGATTAAAGAAAAGAACCCCGCAAAAGAACTGGTTGTCAAAGCATGATATTGAAAATATCCTTTATTTAGCCGACTACGAAGCTTTCAGAACAACACGAAGGATGTTAATACCCATTAATATCCCTTTAATTTCCTATATTTTTAATCGTTATCTGGCTCGTTTGCCTATTCTAAATTTAATGTGTGTAAATAAGTTTATTAATGCACGTCCTGTTTTTCATCATAAAAAAGCTGTAACTAAACCAGAGTATACATCAACAATTGTTATTCCTGCAAGAAACGAAAGCGGAAATATTGAAGATGCCATAAAAAGAATACCAGATTTTGGAAAGCATGTGGAAATTATTTTTGTAGAAGGAAATTCAACGGACGATACCTGGGAAACAATACAAAAAGTACATCAGAAATATAAAGATACGCATGATATAAAAATTACGCAGCAACAAGGAAAGGGAAAAGGAGATGCCGTTCGAAAAGGATATTCTATGGCTACCGGAGATGTATTAATGATACTGGATGCAGATTTAACCGTTCCTCCCGAAGATTTACCTAAATTTTATGAAGCCATTACATCCGAAAAAGGCGAATTTATTAATGGCTCAAGGTTGGTTTATCCAATGGAAAAGGAAGCTATGCGATCTTTAAATACTATAGGGAATAAATTTTTTAGTTTGCTGTTTAGCTGGTTATTGGAGCAGCCTATAAAAGATACATTATGTGGCACAAAAGTAATGTTCAGAGATGATTATATTCGTCTGCAGGAAAACCGAAAATTTTTTGGTGAATTTGATCCATTTGGCGATTTCGATTTGCTCTTTGGGGCCTATAAATTAAATTTGAAAATTATTGATTTACCTATACGATATCGAGAGAGAACTTACGGCGATACAAATATTTCACGGTTTAAGCATGGCTTTATTTTATTACGTATGTGCTGGTATGCAGCCGGAAAGATAAAATTTTGGTGATCGGCTTTAGAAAATAAGATGGCAATTAGATGGAAAAATTTTATATACTGGTATTAGCCTTATAAGGCTTACTCTTGCTGTGGTTCGTAGTTATAAATATTCCAAAACTACAAATTCGGGTTAATTAGACTAAAACTCTAGAATAAACTTACTTCCCCTGCCCAATTCCGAGTTTGCTTTTATCGAACCTTTATGTAATCGCATCATTTGGCGCGATAAGCTCAGTCCGATGCCTGATCCTTCCTTTTTGGTAGTATAAAACGGAATAAAAATTTTGTCCAGTTCTTCCGCATCTATTCCTTTCCCATTATCAGCAATTATTATTTTAGGATGATTTGTGCTATCAGCATCGATTTGAATGCTTATTTCTGCTTTTTCCTGGTCTTTAACTGCATCAATAGCATTTATCAATAAATTGATTACTACCTGCTCAATCTGGTCATAGTCTATTGATGCCATTATTTCTGTTTGATTGGAGTAATCCATATTCAGCGTGATATTGTATTTTAAAATGTTTTGCTTTAAAAGGGTGTAACAATGATTTACCAGTTCAATCAGATTTACATCTTTGAAATCGGGTTTTGGAATCCTGGTTAGTTGTTTGTACGATGATACAAATTTTAGCAACCCTTTACTTCTATTCTCAATGGTTTTAAGGCTCGACAGCATATCATCAAGGTCATCTTTATTGATTGTAGCAAAACCATTATTTTGATTTTTGATGTCATCGAAAAACTCGTTAATGGCTGTACTTAATGATGATATGGGGGTAACCGAGTTCATTATTTCATGAGTTAATACCCTGATTAATTTTTGCCACGATTCAAGTTCATGAAATTCTAATTCTTGTTTAATGTTTTGTATCGATATCACTTTAATCCATTTTCCACGCATTTTTAACTCGGTTGCATACACCGATAAATGCATCAATTCATTCTCTTGCTTTAATTTTATTAACTCACTGCTTCCTGATTTGATATTTAAAATCAGATGATACAAACCATGGTCAATGGTTTTGATGTTGTGGATATTTATTAAATTATTAATGTTTAGAAGCTTTTTTGCTGAGTTATTAATCATTTGAATTTCTCCATCTTCATTAAAGCTGAATAGTGCAATTTTAATGTGTTCTACTATGGTTTTTAAATAATGATAATGTACTTCTTTTTCAATTCGAATATTTTGAAATTCATTTACAATTAATTGGTAGGCATCGCGCAGCAAATCTTTCGAATTTTTATCGCCAATATTACTCGATGAGCTTATAAAGTCTCGTGATTTAACGGATAAAAGAAAATCGCTCAATCCTTTCTTGTATTTTTCAGCATACCTGATAATAAAAATTATTAAAGCAATTGCTATTAAGCCTGATGCTGCAGTGGTTACATACCATTCGTTTTTATACGATGAATAAACTGTAGCAAAAATAGATAGGGCAAGTAATGTAGTTCTTATAATTAGTCCTGCCCGGAAATTATTTTTAAAAACCATACTTTGTCATTTTACGATACATGGTAGTTCTTCCTAAACCTAATTCTTTGGCAGCAGCACTTACATTAAAACTGTGTTTTTTTAATGCTTTTTCAATGGCTTGCTTTTCAATATCTTCGAGGTTTAAGTTGTTTTTATTATAGGATGATTTATCTGATACATCTAAAACAAAATCGGATGCTGATAATACATTGCTATTACTCATTATTACAGCCCGTTCTACAATATGCTGTAATTCCCTTATATTTCCAGGCCAATTGTATTTCTTCAGCTTTTTAAAAGCATCATTGTTTATTTGTAATTCGGGTTTATGATATTTCTTTTTGAAAGTGTTAAGAAAATGGTTCGCCAGAAGATTTATATCATCCAATCGATCTCTTAGCGGTGG
>JAWLEM010000077.1:0-10445 GCA_041686115.1 Bacteroidales bacterium | reverse complement strand
TGAGGGTGTGAAATTGATTTCGTCTTGTGAAAAAATCTGATTGGGAAAAAACATCATAAGGGCAACAAGAGCTAAAACAATTGTCCAATTATTTTTCATTTTGCTACTGAAGTTATAATTTTTTTTTTTTGCTTTGCAATTATACAGAGAATAAATATAGGTAATATTAATTTAATGTTAAATTAACATAGCCGTAAACTTGACATTTATTTTTGCAGAGTGTAATATTCAACTGAAACTATTTCATACCTTTGTAGCAGTTATGGAAATAGGAAAAACTAATAAACTAATTGTAGCCCGCACTACTGATAATGGTTGTTACCTAACCGATACTGATGGCAACGAAGTACTTTTACCCAATGCTTATGTTACCGATGATTTAAATATCGGCGATGAAATTGAAGTTTTTGTTTATAATGATTCTGAAGATAGAATTGTAGCTACAACACTAACTCCTTATGTAAAGCTGGAAGAATTTGCCTACTTGCAAGTTAAAGAGGTTAATCAGTATGGTGCTTTTATAGACTGGGGTTTGCCTAAAGATTTGATGGTACCTTTTGCAGAACAAAAGGTTAAAATGAAAGAAGGAAACTGGTATTTAATTTTCTTGCTGAAAGATGAAGAAACCGATCGTTTAATAGGTTCAGCTAAGATTAAAGATTTTGTGTTTTTTGACGAAATTGATGTTAGTACTGGCGACGAGGTTGATTTGTTACCTTATGAAATGAATGATTTAGGAATGGATGTTATTGTAAATAATCTTTATAAAGGGTTAATTTTTAAATCGGATATCCATAAAGAAATAAAACCAGGCGAAAAAATAAAGGGATATGTAAAGCAGGTGCGAGACGATGGTAAAATTGATATTGTTCTCGAACCATTAGGATATAAAAATAGTATTGATATTTATTCAGAAAAATTACTTTCGGGTTTAAAAAAGAATAATGGATATTTAAACCTTACGGATAAAAGTTCCCCGGATGAAATCAATAAATGTTTAGGATTAAGCAAAAAAGCTTTTAAAAAAGCTGTTGGCCATTTGTACAGTAAGAAATTGATTACACTGGCTGATGATGGAATTAGAATTTCTGAATAGAATATTTGCCAAGCAACACGGTAAATGTATGTTTATGATGTGTTTACGTATATTCCTTGTAAAATGACTTCCATAATTAATCACTACTGTCCGGTAAAAGTTTTAATGTCGTACCTACGGCACTTTATTTATTCATTTGTAGTATTTTTTACTGTAATTACGTCGCTCTGCGACTTTTTAGTCCCGTTAGGGATGTTATTTTGGTAAAAATTAAGCTTTTTAGTCGTTTCTTTTAATTTTACCGGACACCAATGATAATTAATAATAAATAAATGGTTGCTAAATAAACTATCCCGTTAATTGAGCTATTAACATAAAATTAATATAAAGTTAACGAAATGATTATTCTGAAATAATGTTAGGATAAGATACACCACTTACATTTGTAGCGTAAACAAAAGCAAAAAATAAAAAATTATATAGCAATGAAAAATTTAGCAACATTAATCTTAATTATCTTTTTTTCTTCAACAATGGTTTTAGCAGAAAACTCTAATGAAGAAAAAGAAAGTGCAAAAAAATCTGAAAGCGCTGTTATGACAACATCCCTCTCAGGTAAAGTTTTTGATAAAATTACAGGAGAAACTTTAGCAGGTGTTAAAGTGAGTATTGAAGGAACAAGTAACACCGTTTATACTGATTTTGATGGTAATTTTGAAATTACGAATATAATACCGGGTAATCATAAATTAACTGCATCTTATATTTCTTATAAAGAAAAGAAAGAAAGCATTGATGTAAATATTGAAAAATCAAACAATGTTAAACTTGCCATTGAGAATATTTCAGAATAAATTTTAATCATTTTTTATAAGCATGATGCCGGGATATGACTATTCCGGCATTTTTATTTTTTGTAATATTCTTTCTCAAATTGTGCTTTTTCATTATATTGCATAAAAAAAGTTAGCATATGAAGCAAAGTGAAAAAGTAATTCAGATACTTAAAGATAATCGCGATTTTATTGCGAAAATAATGGATGTTGATTTTAGCGAAAAGAATGTTTATGTATTTGATTTTACTGAAAAAAACAAGGAATTATACCAGTTAGATTTAGATAATACAAATGCCTTTTCGGAATATGTTTTTAAAAAATTGAAAGAAGAGAAAAAAGGGGTAGGAGTAGGTGGTTATGGCGAAGACCGGTTGATTTATAAAAGAAGTAAACATTTTGACGGACAGGGCGAGCCCAGAAGCATTCATTTAGGAACGGATATTTGGGTTAAAGAAGGGACTTCGGTATATGCACCATTGCCAGGCATCGTTCATAGTTTTAAAAATAATACCACATTTGGCGATTACGGGCCAACCATTATTTTGGAGCATTTAATTGAAGGGGTTACCTTTTATACACTATATGGACATTTAAGTTTAGATTCGATTACTAATCTTGAAAAAAATAAATTGGTTAGGAGAGGAGACGAAATTGCCAAAGTGGGAGACCATGTTGTTAATGGCAATTGGCCACCGCATTTGCACTTCCAGATTATTACCGATATGCTTGGGAATGAAGGTGATTTTCCGGGTGTTGCACCTCCGTCGGCAAAGGAGTATTTTATGGATTTGTGTATCGATCCGAATTTGATTTTAAAAATTGATAAACTGAAATAAAAAAGGCCTGCAAAACACAGGCCTTAAAATATATTGAATGTTTTACTGAATGATTATTCTTCCGAATAGTCTTTTTTGTTGAGTAAATCTCCATCTTCATTATACATCTTCCATATCCCGGTTTTTTTGCCTTCGGTATATTCCATTTCGTATCGTAATGTTCCGTTTTCGTCCCAGATGTACCATTTTCCATGTTTTTTACCTTGAGCATAATTGGCCACAGCTAGTTTTAAACTATCCTCATTCCAGGTTATCCAGGTACCATGTATTACTCCTTCTTTATAAGATCGCTGCTCGTTTTTAACACCATTTTCAAAATAGATATTTGTAAAACCATCTTGCAGGCCCTCCTTTAGGCTCATCTCAACATGCAATTTACCATTATCGTAATACTCTTTATATATTCCGGTAAAAAGCTCATTGGTTTTATTAACGTATTTTCCATCTTTTTTTAATATATCCTGAGAAAAACAAGACGAAATGATAAAAAATGATAGTATAAAACTTGTAAGTAATTTTCGCATTTTAAAATGTTTTATAAAATATAATTTATATACGGAAAAAAAAATAAAAAGTTTTGCAAACCTTTGTTTTAAGAACCATTCAATTCACAATAAGAAAAAAGCCTTGTATTTTCAAGGCTTTTTTCTTATTTAGTATTTTAAAAAGTATTTTATTGATTGGAATAGTTCATTTCATTCATTAACTCTCCATCTTCGTCATAAATTTTCCAAATCCCAAATTTCTCCCCATTTTTATATTCCATTTCAAACCGTAAGGTCCCATTTTCATCCCAAATATACCATTTTCCATGCTTTTTGCCAAAATTATAGTTGGCCTCTGCTAATTTAACTTCCAATTCGTTCCAGGTTATCCAGGTACCGTGCATCTCACCTTCTTTGTAAGAGCGTTGTTCCTTTTTTATTCCACTTAAAAAGTAAATATTAGTAAATCCTTCTTTTATTCCGTTTTTTAAATTCATTTCTACCCGAATATTCTCATTATCGAAATATTCATAATAAATTCCAGTATATGGCTCGTTATTTTCATTTAAATAAATTCCATCCTCGTTTTTTTCTATTTGAGCTATGGTGTTACTAATAAAGAGTAAGCTTAAAATTGTTATGGTTATTATTTTTTTCATTTTTTTTGTGTTTATCGATTCAAATTTTAAAAGTAAGGTTGCCAGGTACAGCAACCTTACTACACTAATCACTCATTAAAATAATCAGTGACGAATCGAGGTGTTAGGTAATTTTTTTCTTAATTGATCAATATATTGTTGATTAAAATTATTACTTGTTAAATCAAGCTTTTTCAGTTTTTTTAATTTAAAAATTTCATCTGGCAAATTATTTAACTGGTTATTAGAAAGATCCAAAACCTCAAGGTTTACAAGGTTTCCAATATCCTTTGAAAGATTTTCAATCTTATTTTGAGAAAGAACCAAAATTTTCAAATTCTTAAGCTGAAAAATTGGTTCAATATTGGTTAAACCAATTCGTCTTAAGGCTAATTCTTCAAGTTTATCAAATTTATCAAAATCTCCATTAAGATTTTTTAAAGGATTATCGGATAAATTCAATCGTTTTAAGTTTTTTAATTTAAAAACTACTTTAGGTATTTTTTCAAATTGATTATTTGAGATGTAAAGAGACTGAATATTTTGTAACCGTTTTAATTGTTTTGGAAGATTTGATAATTTATTCATTGATAATTCTAAAGAGTTCAAATTACTTAATTTCATAATTCCCGGAGGAATTTCTTTTAACCCTTTATTAATCAATAATAATTTATATACATTATCTTTTTCTTGAAGAGCCTCAGGTAATGACCTATATCTCTCAGCCTTAATCAATTCATTATAAGTTAATAAATTCTCTTTTACTTCCTTGTTTTTTTGTGTGCACGAGAGAACTATTAAACTTAACAATATAATTATATAATATTTCATAACTTATTTAATTAGATATTTTATATCAAAAGAAAAAGTTCTACCCATACTATATCTTAAAAATGATTCATCACCTGAGTCAAAATGATGAACAGCATTATAATCAGAGTCAAGAATGTTATCAATGCTCAATCCAATATTAATATTCTTCCCAAAATCTTTATCAATGTTAAGATTAAGATCAGGTTGTGGTTGCTCATAAATGTAAGGTGTAGCTCCTTTTGTAATTAAAATAAGCTTTTCTCCGGCGATATTAAACCCAATATTGGCATTTAATTTATGTTTTTCGTTAGAGTAACTCAAAAAAGCATTTATTATATATGGCGATTGCCCCATCATAGGCCTTGTGCTTTCTTTGTCCGGATTAACCAGTCGAATAGCAGCCAATTCTTCTTCAGGAATTTCTACAACGGATTTAATGTAAGAAAAGTTTCCACCTATTGAAAAATCCTTAAGGAAAGGAATAAAGCTGATATCTTTAATAATTTCTATTTCTGCTCCATATAAGTTTGCCTGGTCAGAATTAAAGAAAAATGCTTCGATATTATTTGCTGTTGGATCCAGTTTACTTTCTATCGGATTTTCGAAAAACTTATAAAATCCACTTATTGCAAATTTTTCGCCACGATTAAAAAAATACTCGTATCTTAAATCAATATTTGTAATCAACGACCTTTCCAGATCGTTATTACCATAAGTGTATATACTTGTTTGTAAGTCGTAGTAGTTTGTTCCAATCTCTTTAAACTGTGGCCTTGCTAATGTCCTGGATAAACCCATTCTTGCATTCATTTCATCGTTTAATGCATAGGTAAGATTTAATGATGGCAAAATGTCAATCTCGTTAATATCCCCTGAGTCGTATGATGAACTGCTTTTGTCTATCTTATTTTCAGTAAACATATCTGATTTTTCAATTCTTGCTCCCGTAACAACTCTTAGTTTTTTAAACAGATAAAAATCTGCCATAATATAGCCTGCAATAACACTTTGATTTGCATAATAACTATTTATTAAATCATTGTTATGGTCGACTTCGTAGCTATAGCCGGTTGGGTTAGTTGTTGAGATGATATAGTTTTCTAAATAATAATTAGCTCCCAGTGGTGGAATATTTCTATTTCCTGCTCTTAAATCAAATTTTACTTCATCTAAATTTCTTTCTTTATATATATAGTTTCCACCGAATTTAATTTTTACCGTTTTTTCTGAAATCTGAAATGGAATTTCGATATCTATTTTATTGAAAAAATTTAATTCGTCCATTTCTCTGTAGTATCTGGTTGGTACATCATTGGTTTTGATATAAAACTGATTAGTAGACTCTTCAAACAGATTTTCAAAAAACCGCATATCTGGTTCATCCTGAGTCATTCCGGTATATGAACTTAACCATTCAATAATAGTATTATTAAAATTAGGGAGTACATGCTTTCCGTGTAATTGATAAGAGTTAAGCGCCCTCTCCAGGTATGCAAGTGTTCTGTCTTGAGTTAAAACATCAGGTCCCTCATAATAAAAAATCCCCTCTCGGTATCTTGTGGCTTGTGTTCCACTTTGATTTTTTAAGAAACGAAGTCCAACCATGTGGTTATTTGATAATTTATAATTCAAATTTAACAAGCCGGATAACATCACCTTTTCTGTCCCCTTAATATCTCCGGTACTTTTTAGCGGATCGGGAATACCTGACTCCTGCATTGCGTTATATATACCGTCATCATAATATTCATATTTTCTTGAATAACTCAAAGCAAAATTATATCCCAGTGTTTTACCAAAAACATTAGTCTGATTTCCTAAAGACAGTTTATGACTATGGTCAAGAAATGATTCTTCTTTTATAGGCTCCATCTCTTTTGAAAAAGAATCAGATATTTTATTCATTTCATCAATTGAATAACCAGTAGCAGGGTTTATTCCACCCAAATCGTTTTCTACCATGTAATTCAATGCTTCTTGTGCAGCAGTTGGAATTGATCTTTTCCCATTATCAAAACCCCATATGTCTGTATTACTGCCATTATAAGACAAGAAATTATTATTCAGGTTAGACTGAGGATTGTAACCAACAGAAGTAGAAAATTGAAAAGTAAATTTTTCAGGAAAATCTTTGGTTACGATGTCAACATGTCCCCCGGTAGATTCCCCTGGCATATCAGGAGAAAACGTTTTATTAATTAAGATATTTTCGATTATATTGCTTGGAAAGATATCCATTTGTACCGTATTTTTTTCTGGATCAAGGCCGGGAATCTCAGCTCCATTAAGTGTTGTTTTTGTATATCTTTCGCTTAGGCCTCTTACATAAACATATTTTCCGTCTTGTACAGATACTCCTGTAACTCTTTTTAATGCCTGCGCAGCATTACTATCACCCAGTTTTGAAATTTGCTCAAAAGAAATGCCGTCGATTACTTTTGGTGCTTTTTTCTGCAATACCTGTAATGCACTTTCTGTTGTTTGCCTTGATCTGGCAGTTACCACAACTTCAGCAATGTCTAAGGTTGCTTCTCCCAGAGATGCATTTAATATGGTAACTTTACCAGGAATAATTTCAATATCTTCAAACGTTTTAGTATCATATGAGATATATGATACCGAAATATTGTGAATTCCTTCTGGTAAGATTAAACTATAATTCCCATCAAAATCTGTTGATGTTCCAATAGAAGTGCCACTCTTAATTACGTTAACACCTATTAATGTTTCGCCTGTTGATTCGTCAATTATTTTTCCTCTTAATGTACCTGTCTTTTGAGCAATTAACTGTAAGTTAACTGCAAATATTATTATTATAAGAGTAATTAGCTTTTTATTCATTTTATTATCATTTTACAAATTTTAAATTAAAACAAATAAGCTGATAGAATAAACTATCAGCTTATTTTTATAATATAATTTCTATTTAGAATCCAACATTAACAAAAATGTTGTTTTTAAATACAAGATTACCATCTACTAGCTGATCGTAACTGCTATTTTTATCATCACGATATTCTACAGTAATACCTGTTGTAGTATTTGCAAATATTGAATTAGCATAAATACCGCCGGCATTATCTCTAAACATAAGCGTTTTACCACCATTACCAATATAGGTTGCATTATAAATTGTAGGTAATGCATAAGGAGTTGCTTCTTCATCGCTTCCTGTTCCACCGTCATGTTCTCCTAATCTGTCGCCAGTTTCGTCAGATTGAATAGCAACCCAGAATTGGCCTTTTCCGCTAAAACCTTCGTCATAATCATATGAATCATCGCCACAATAAGCTACAACGCAATTTTTCAGGTTAGGAACACCACCAAAGAATTCAACACCATCGTCAACATTCGAAATAACAGCAACATATTCTAATGTTGTACCGGAACCAACGCCACCTAATGTAAATCCGTTAATTTCATTTCCTGCACCAATATCAGTACCTCCATGTCGTATTGTTACATATTTAACTACACCAGAATTATGGTCAGAATCATCACCTCCATAAAATGCATTTTCATCTTCAGGTACACCTTCTATTCGTTTTTCTATTGAGTTATTAGTTGGTGCTTCACCTAACATAATTAAACCACCCCATAATCCTCTTACTCCTATTCCATATCCGGATCCATCATATTCATCACCTTTACCGGTAAATACAATTGGTTCTTCAGCAGTTCCTTCAGCCATAATTTTACCATCTTTTCTAATAATTAAAGCGCTGGCATTTTCACCCTGTCCGGATTCACCCTGGATCATAGTTCCTGGTTCAATGGTTAAGGTTGCATCAGAAGTAACAGATATAAATCCATCTAAAATATAAATATTGTCTTTTGTCCATGTAACATCAGAAGTAATATCATCGGTTATCACAACTTCATTTGTTGCAGTGCTTGTTCCGTCAAAACCAAAAGCTAAATTCCAACCTTCAGCCCAATTACTTCCTCCTGGTTCAAATGCTCCCTGATAAGTAACATTGTCAAACCAGGCATCCGAAGGTGCTACTCCGTCGCCTGCTTCTCCTGTTGCAGGAACGATATTTTCAGCATCAATATCAAAATCAGATGTTGCTACATTGTTATTATCATTAAAATGAGCTAACAATACACTTTTATAATCACTCGGAAGTGTACCGCTTTCAGCATAAGCAGTTAACGCTTCTTCTTCAGGATCAATTGCCCCGGTAAAGGTGTTAAAGTTAACGTTAGCGGAAC
The DNA here is from genome assembly GCA_041686115.1 of Bacteroidales bacterium. GTDB lineage: Bacteria > Bacteroidota > Bacteroidia > Bacteroidales > UBA12077 > UBA12077. The sequence continues at coordinate 1,586 of JAWLEM010000077.1, read as the reverse complement.
CTGCTTCCATAGAGTTTCCATCTGCATCATATCCACTTGATGCTGTTACTGAAATGTTCAACAACTCAGAACCATCACTGTCTGTATCAGACAAAGTCAGGTTCACTAAAGCTGTATTATTTCCTGCAGTGTGATCTACTGTGTAAGATTCTACTGTTAAAGAACCTCCGGAAACAGAAACTTCAAGACTTTCTGCATCTAAATTACCAGTGGCATCATCCATTTTATAGATACCTTCAGAAAAATAAACTGTAGCTTCTGTATTATCGTTATTTATTGACACAGAAACCAATGAGGGATTTTGCTTATCCACTTCATTTGGATCATCATCATCACATGATGTAAATCCGATAGTTAATGCTGCTAATAAAGCGGCTGTTACTTTTAAATAATGTTTTTTCATTTTGTTTTTTGATTTTTGGTTTATTAAAAGTTGTTTTTAAATTTTCAAATTAAATTACACTGCAAAGTAATATTAGCTAATGTTAAATGACATTATCTGTTTTTTATCCTTGTATTAAATTTTAGTGGTATTATTTTTTTTGTTAACTTTAACTTAAAGTTGATTTAAGAATAAGTTTTAATCACATTAGAATCTTTGTTGTAACTTAGCCAATTGTAATTTACTTAAAACCAAATCAATAATGAATACTAAGGAATTTAAAATATTACTTGTAGATGATGAACCAGATATTCTTGAGTTTTTAAGCTATAATATTAACAAAGAAGGATTTGAAGTTCATACCGCATCGAATGGAAAAGAAGCTATTGAAATAGCAAAAAACATTACTCCTCATTTAATATTGCTCGATGTTATGATGCCGGAAATGGATGGTATTGAGACTTGCGAAATTATGCGTCAGGACAAGAAACTCCAAAATACAATTATTGCATTTTTAACAGCCCGTGGCGAGGATTACTCTCAAATTGCCGGTTTTGATGCTGGTGGAGATGATTATATTGCAAAACCTGTTAAGCCTAAAGTTTTAATCAGCCGCATAAAAGCTTTATTAAAAAGATTTAAAACAAATCATGTGCAGGATACACAGGATAATTTAATTATTAAACAATCCAACCTGGTTATTGATAAAGAAAAATATCTTGTAATAAAGGATGATAAAGAGCTTTTTTTACCTAAAAAGGAATTTGAATTGTTGGTTTTGTTAATTTCAAAACCCGATCGGGTTTTTACCCGAGACGAGATTTTTAGTTCTGTTTGGGGCGATAATATTATTGTTGGCGACAGAACTATTGATGTTCATATCCGCAAACTCAGAGAAAAAATAGGAGAAGAACATATTAAAACCATCAAAGGTGTTGGATACAAATATGTTGATTAACTTAAATATATACAGATACAAGATATTAGATTAAAGCTTGCATGCCTTTCGGCACGTAAACCTGCTGAAGGCAGGATACAAGATGCAAGATACAAGATACAAGATGCAAGATGCAAGATAAAAGGATCAAGACACAAGGATCAAGACACAAGATACAAGATACAAGAAAAACAATAAATCTTACAAATAATCAAATTGTCTGCATACCATACGGCATGTAAACCGAATGGCACGGCTTGCCTGCCG
>JAWLEM010000076.1:0-10513 GCA_041686115.1 Bacteroidales bacterium | reverse complement strand
AATTTTTTTTTCATTTAAGTTGACCATTTTAACAAAATGGATTACGATGTATATCTTCTTTTCCGAATATATATCAATATTCCGCCGAACAGAATAATAAAAATTACCGGGAAAATTGTATTAACTACCTGCCATTTTATTCGTTGGTCAATGATTTTGGCTTTATCGAGAATACGAAGTTTAAATTCACGTGACCGCAGTTCTAATAATCCTTCCTCATCCACTAAAAAATGAATCGCATTCATCACAAAATCTTTGTTTCCATAGGTCTGTTTTGTATAACGGTCGTATCCAAGCGGAGAAAGAAAGATGCCGTCGGCCCGCTCACGAACATCGTTACGAATGATATCGGCATCGGAAACAACAATCATTTGTGTAGGTTCACTTGTTTCTTTAAAAGAAAACTCGTCATTACCAATCATATCCTTAATAAGCCTGTTCTTAAATACCGATTCAAATTCTCCCTTAAGCAGTACGGCAATGGGCAAACGCGATTGATTAAATGCCATAGGATTGATTTGCTCTCTGACCTGTGCAAGACTAACCACCAAAGGAGCTTCAAGAATCCTGGAGTTCGCCGAAGAAGATAAAAGCACCGTTTTATTTACTTTGCTATTAACCCCAACCGTATCTAAAACACTAGGAAACTCAGATTTGATCATGTTTAAGCTCTTCGTTACAGGATGATTGTTTGGTGGAATTAAAAGAGGAAAATATAACCAGGGTGCAGGCACAAATTTAGGTTGCTGTCCACCAACTGCAGTATTAACAGGAATAACAGCACACTGGGCATCCTGTATTACATTCGGATTAACTCTTACACCATACTTAAACAATTGATCGTTTAAGTTAACATCATTTATTAAGGCAAAGGTTGAACTTCCCGTTGATAAAGTATCCATATTGACCGAAACTGCATCTAAAAACCAAATCACTTTTCCACCATTCATCAAATATTGATCGATAATAAATTTACTTTTTTCGGTATACTCTTTTTTTGGCCCGGCAATGATAACAGCATCGTATGGATCAAGAATATTTAAATGTTCTTTAATGGTCACTCTGTCGATTGCATAATATTCGGCAAGTTCTCTAGTAATATCTCCTGTTTCAAATTCGTTCAACTCATCCTGCCCTTCGATGAATGCTATTTTTTTCTTGTTTCGGGTAGTTATTTTGCGTATGGCATCAATAAGCTCATACTCCAGGTCTTGAATAGAATTGTTTAGATTTTGTTCTGCAGAAAAAGCCTGGTTATTTTTTAAAAAATTAACAGGTGTTTCTCTATCCTGGTATGCAATAATGGCACCCGGAAAAAGTGTTTTCTCAGCAATACCACCCTCCTTATCGCGGTCTTTAACGTTTGTTGGGTCTAATCCCCGGTCAAAAAGATCCTGATAAACTGCATCTCGTTTTGAATGATCCGATGAAGCTGAAGGATTAATAAATGTATACTGAATATTGCTTCCTGCAATTACCCTGAACTCATCCAACAGCTCTTTTATCGATTTTTGCATCCGCTGAAAACCAATGGGCATATCTCCATCTAGATACACCTCGACATAAACAATATCATCCAAAGAATCAAGTATTTCATGGGTTACATCAGATAAAGTATATCGTTTATCGGCGGTTAGATCTAAACGAAAAAAAGTTTGCGATCCGATATAATTGATAAGCAGAATAATTAATAATGCCAGAACCAACTGAATTATATTTTGTTTTTTTTGATTTTTCATTACTGATTAATTATTTAATTACCATTTTCTACTCTGCAGAATGGTTTTGGTGATTAAAAGGAAAAATGCAATAACACTAACAAAATAAATGATATCGCGGCTGTCTATTACGCCTCTGCTCATAGATTTATAATGCTCATTAATTCCAAGATTTACAATAAACGAATCAACAGGATTAAAAACAGTCAGTTCACTTAAAAAATCAAATCCTATATAAACAATAAAACACAGAAGCATACCAGTAATAAATGCTACAATCTGATTATCTGTAATCGACGAAGATAATACCCCAATAGCTACATATATTGCTGCCAGGAAAAACAATCCAATGTATGAACCCCAGGTTCCGCCTGTGTCAATATTTCCTGCCGGATTGCCTAACTGATAAACCGAATAAAAATAAATGAGCGTTGGCAGCAATGCAAACAAGACTAAAATAAGGGCTGCCAAATATTTGGCAAAAATTATCTGGAAATCAGATAATGGACGAGTTAAAAGTAGTTCTATTGTACCTGTACGTTTTTCATCGGCAAACATGCGCATGGTAACAGCGGGCGCTAAAAACAAAAATACCCATGGTGCTATGGTAAACAAAGAATCTAAGGTGGCGTATCCACCATCAAGAACATTGTTGTTTCCAGGGAAAATCCACATAAACAAACTGTTTACCAGCAAAAAAACAACAATTACAATATATCCTGTTAAAGAACTGAAAAATCCGCTAATTTCTTTTTTTAAGAGTGTGTACATTGGTTATTTGTTTATTTGATCACAAATTTACTTTTAAAATCTTTTAATCAAAATCATACGAATTAAATTTATCAATTGCTATTTTTGTAATGCAACTTTGAAATCCGGTTAAATGTGTTATAAACGTTTTTTTATTTTTATCATTATATTTTTGGGCACTTTTCCATGCCCGGCACAATTATTAATTTCAGAAAAGCCCGGATTAGGCGTTGAAGTTGACTATGGATATGGTTTTATTATGCCGCATCATAAATCTATTGAATATTTTGTGGAAAAACATATTCAAACGCTGGACATAAAATTAAATTACACTAGTTATGGAAAAAAATACTGGAATCAGCTTTTCCGCTATCCGCAATATGGAGTTGGATTTTACCGTGCCAACTTAGGAAATAATGATGTTTACGGATTTGTAAATGCGCTGTATTCGTATGTCAAAGTACCTGTTTTAGGCAACCCGGAAAATGCTAATCTCAGTTACCAAATAGGATTCGGGGCTTCGTATCTGACAGAACATTTCGATATTGAAAACAACCCACAAAATCTTGCGATAGGCTCTAACCTGAATATTTACGTTGATTTTAGCTTGCATTCAAATATCCCCTTATCAAAAAAACTTTTTTTAACCAATAATATAAGGTTTACTCATTCTTCCAATGGAAAAATAAAATCACCTAATAAAGGGTTAAATGTTGTATCCGGTTCATTAGGAATGCTTTATCAATTCAATAATCCACCAGAAAAAATTGTAATTGAACTGCCTGAAATTGAAAATAAAAATGAATATTCAGTTATTTATGCGGGTGGAATAAAAACAAAATCAAGATACGAAACGGGCTATTACTATGCATCGTCATTAATGTTCGATTACTATCATAATTATTCGTTAAAAAGACGCTGGGGAGTGGGAACCGATCTGTTTTACGACGAAACTAAAAGAGAATATTCTGATAAAAACAATTCATCGAATATGATTAATACTGATTTATACCAGGTTGGTTTACATATTGGCCACGAAATGGTTATGGGTCATTTAGCACTAATAATTAATGTAGGAGGTTACATTTATGCACCCGTAGAGGAAGAAGCGCCTTTTTATAGCAGAATTGGATTAAGGTACAGGTTTGCCGATCAATATATTGCCAACTTAACATTAAAATCGCACTGGGCTATTGCCAGTTTTATTGAATGGGGTGTAGGATATTCGTTTTGATTGATTATTTTATATTGATTATTGATTATTAACACATACATGATGAAAAAGATTGTTTTTTTAATTCCGATTTTAATACTATTTAGCTGTGATGATAACCTGTTTAACGAAGGTGAAATCATTAATCAGGAAGTCAAGACAGGTGATTTTCATCAAATTGAAATCAATGATATTTTTGATGTTTATTTTTACCAGGGTACAAATAATAAAATAATCGTAAGGGGAGGCAGTAACCTTATTCCAAACATTAAGTGTAAGGTTGATAATGGACAATTAACGATTGATGATCAAAATACAGCAAGATGGTCAAAAGATTATGAAAAAATACAATTACATATTACTGTGGATTCATTAAGACTTTTAACACTGAATGCACCTTCCAGTATTATTTGTGTGGATACGATAAAAACACCCGAGCTCAAAATCTTTTCCATTGCAGACTATGCCGATATTTCTATTTTAATCAGCTGCGATAACTTTTTTTTGGTTAATTCAGGTACTTCTGGCGGCCAGGCAACCATTAAAGGCTCAACTTACAGTTTTGGATTCTGGGCAAGGGCATCGTTTCAACTTTATGCCGATGAGTTTGTTGCCAATAAAATTACTGCAAAGAACGAGAGTATAGGCAATTGTTATATCCATGCAACAGAATACCTTTCGGCTGAAATACTTAATTCAGGACTAATTTATTATAAAGGAAACCCGGAAACCATTGAATATGTTAATGAAAAAGCCAGAGAAAACCTGATTAAGGAAGATTAATCCTAAGTCTGTCAATAGAATCAAACTTCTAAAGAATGTCATTATAAAATAATAAGTGTAATAACGTAATTAACAATATGATGATATATTGACAGATCGACTAATAAAATCTAAACATTTTACTTCCGTAGAATGCAAGATTAATTTTACTGAGCTCTTCGGTTTTTATTGTCGGGATTACCCAGATACATCCCACATTCTTTCGCACTTGTCATTAGATCACTTCATCCCAATGACAAATCTGGGTTAACATCTGTTTGCAAATAATTGTAAAGTAATTTAGCTACTCGCTCTGAAGCACCTGTATCTCCTAACTTTATCCGCAATTTTTTATAATTATCTAACATAGCCTGACGGTAATCTATATCAAAAAGAATTTTATTCAATTCCGTTTTAATCATTTGAGGGTTCATCTCAAACTGGATTAACTCTTTAACTATTTCAGCATCCATAATGAGATTAACAAGTGAAATGTATTTAATTTTAACAAATTGTTTGGCTATGAAGTACGAAACATTCCCGGCACGATAACAAACCACTTGTGGAACATTAAACAAAGCAGTTTCGAGTGTGGCTGTTCCCGAAGTAACCAGCGCTGCATCAGAGTGTTTTAAAACATCGTACGTTTGATTAAAAACAACTTTAACCTTATTGCCCAGAACAAATTTATTGTAATAGTCTGGGTCAATAGATGGAGCAGCAGCAATTACAAACTGATAATTTTTGTAATAGGGAATTATTTTCAACATGATGCCAAGATTACGGTCAATTTCCTGTTTTCGGCTACCTGCCAGAATCGCAATAACAGGCCTGTTTTCAAGTCCGTTATTATTGATAAACTCATCGAAACTAACATCTTCGTCTATTTTTTCCTGTACAGCATCCATCAAAGGGTTACCGGCATAATCTACCGGATAATTATGCTTTTTAAAGTAATCTACTTCAAAAGGAAAAATAACAAACATACGATCAACAAAAGCCTTAATTTTGGTAATCCGTGACTCTTTCCATGCCCAAATTTTTGGCGAGATATAGTAGTAAACTTTTATTCCTTTGGATTTTGCAAATTCAGCCATTCGTAAATTAAACCCCGGATAATCGATTAAAATTAAAACATCGGGCTGATAATAAAAGATATCTTTCTTACATATTTTAAAAAACGCGTTAATTTTCCGGAGATTTAAAACAACCTCCAAAAAACCCATGATAGCAGTTTCTTTATAATGTTTAACTAAATGCCCACCCTGTTGCTGCATTAAATCTCCGCCCCAAAACCTGAATTCAGCATCAGGATCTACTTTCTTCAACCCTTTCATTAGGTTAGATCCGTGTAAATCGCCTGAAGCTTCTCCTGCTATTAAATAGTATTTCATTTTTCGCGGTTCAACTATAATGCAAACTTTGTAATAAACACAAACGCAGCAAATAATATTGTAGCAAGTAATACGCCGCGTGCCGAATACAAATAATTTAAACGAATAAAAATAAAAAATAAAACCAGATTAGGAATAACACAAAGACTAACAATTTTAGTAAAAATCTGAGTATCTAATAAAAATTGTATAAGCTCATTAAACAAATATTCGCTAAATTTACTATAATAAACAATGACCATAGTTGCTATAGGAGCTAAAATACCAAGGGCTAAACCTAAGGGTAGATGATTAAATTTAGATTTCATATTTCCACTGTTTAAAGAAATCCATTTTATCGTATGCAGTAAAATCTATTTCTATGGGAACCATAGAAACAAAATTATTTCCTAAAGCCCATTCATCGGTATCCGTAGATCCGTTTTCCGAATTTTCAAAGAAACCTGTTAACCAGAAATATTCTCCATTTCTGGGATCGAGTCTTTTTTCAAATTCTTCTTTCCACATACCTTTTGCCTGGCGGCAAATTTTCACTCCTTTAATATCCGCTTCCGGAACGGCAGGAAAATTCACATTTAAACAAGTTCCCTTCGGCAAACCATTGATTAGCGTATTTTCTATAATTTTACGTCCATAAGGAATGGTGCCTGAAAAATCGGCATTGCTCGAATAATCTAGAAGCGAAAAACCGATAGATGGAATGCCATAAATACAGCCTTCAATAACAGCAGCCATCGTACCGGAATAAACGATGCTGACCGAAGCATTTGAACCATGGTTAATACCTGAAACAATTAAATCAGGCTTTCGGTGTACAATTTCGCTCATAGCTAATTTAACCGAGTCAACCGGGGTGCCGTTACATCCATATATTGTAACGTTTTCTTCTTCTTTTAACTTTTTATACCGAATAGGCACTTTAACTGTTATAGCATGCGACATTCCCGAATTTCCATGCAATGGGGCCACAACAATTACTTCGCCATAAGGTTTTACCATTTCAATTAACGCACTAATACCTTTGGCATGCACTCCATCGTCGTTTGTAACTAATATTAAGGGTTTATTCATCTTCTCCTCCAACTAAATAATCAGGTACAAAGATATTCATTTCGGATAAAGTTTCAAGTATCCCCAATTGAAAACATCTATAAATTCCATATATTAGCCAAAAATTGAGATTACTGATGCATAAATTAAACCTTTCGAAAGATTTTGAAATTTCCAGAGTTATTCATGGCCACTGGAGACTAAAAGACTGGAATTTATCCAGTCAAGATTTATTAAAACTAACCCAACAGGCAGTTGATTTAGGAATTACAACTTGTGATCATGCTGATATTTATGGAGATCACGAATGTGAAAAATTATTCGGGAATGCACTCATCTTGAATAAATCATTACGAAAAGATATTCAAATAATTACCAAGTGCGGAATTAAATTATTATCAGAAAAATATCCTGAAAGAAGAATAAAGCACTATGATTACAGCTATAAACATATTATATGGTCTGTAGAAAATTCATTAAAAAATCTAAATACTGATTATATTGATTTGTTATTACTGCATCGTCCGGCTCCTTTTTTTGATCCTTATGAAGTGGCAAGGGCGTTTTTCGATTTAAAGCAAAGTGGGAAAGTGCTCCATTTTGGAGTTTCTAATTTTAATCCTTTGCAGTTCGAGATGCTTAACTCATGCTTAAATGACAAATTGGTTACCAACCAGGTAGAGATTTCACCCTATCGCTTAGAACATTTTGAAAATGGTAATATCGACTTCTTTTTAAGAGAAGGGATCAAACCTTTGGCATGGTCGCCACTGGCAGGTGGTAATTTACTAAATCCCACCGACGACAAAGGAAAAAGAATTAATCAAGCTTTAAACGAAGTTGCCAACGAACTAAATATTGATTCTATAGATAAAGTAATTTATAGTTGGCTATTCAATCATCCTGCACAAATTGTCCCGATTGCAGGCACAAGTAAGATTGGACGACTCAAAAGCGCTATTGAAGCAATTACGCTGGAGATGCCCACTGAACTTTGGTACAAAATATTTACAGCATCAACGGGTTCGGAAATGCCTTAACCCGTTTTATCATTTATCGAAACCGATCCGAAGTCATTCTATCTATAAACAGTAGAAAATAACTCCCGGCATAAAACATTAAACTTTATACTATTATAATTTCCTGCCCATTTTTTTATATTTTTGCAATTCGTTAATGCAATTCAGACAAATATTTTACCTATGAAAATATCATACAATTGGCTAAAAAACTATATTGATACAGATTTATCGGCACAAGAAGTTTCTAAGATCTTGACAGATACAGGTCTTGAAGTAGAAGGAATTGAATCGTTCGAATCTGTAAAAGGCGGATTAAAAGGTTTAGTGATTGGCGAAGTTAAGACCTGCAAAAAACATCCCAATGCCGACAAATTAAGTATTACAACTGTTGATACAGGAGAAGGAAGAGAACTGCCCATAGTTTGCGGTGCGCCTAATGTTGCCGAGGGGCAAAAAGTGGTAGTAGCGAAAGTGGGATCAACATTGTATTTTGGTAACGATGAGTTAAAAATAAAAAAAGCAAAAATACGCGGAGAAGTTTCCGAAGGGATGATATGTGCCGAAGATGAAATTGGACTTGGAGCATCGCACGACGGGATAATGGTACTTGACAATTCGGTAAAAACAGGAACACCTGCCGATCAATATTTTGAAATTGAATCCGATACTGTTTTTGAAATTGGCTTAACACCTAACCGAATTGACGGAGCTTCGCACATTGGCACAGCCAGAGATTTAGCAGCATATTTAAGCTTAAACAAAAAGACAGAAGTAAAAAAACCTTCTGTGGATCATTTTAAAGTTGATAATAAAAATTTAACCATAGATATTAAAGTTGAAAATACCGAAGCCTGCCCCCGGTACTCGGGAGTTACAGTAAGCAATGTTAAAGTAGGGCAATCGCCACAATGGTTACAGAATAAATTAAAAGCCATTGGATTGAATCCAATTAACAACCTGGTAGATATTTCCAACTTTGTTTTACACGAAACCGGGCAACCATTGCACTTTTTCGATGCCGATCAGATCGAAGGGAATAGAGTAATTATAAAAACCCTGAAAGAAGGTACATCGTTTACCACACTTGACGAAAACGAAAGAAAATTGTCATCCGAAGATTTAATGATTTGCCATGAAAAGGATGGAATGTGTATTGCAGGGGTTTTTGGAGGAATAAAATCCGGGGTAACCGAAAAAACAAAAAATGTATTTATCGAAAGCGCTTATTTTAACCCTGTTTATATCAGAAAAACAGCCAAACGATATGGGTTACATACCGATGCTTCGTTCCGATTTGAGCGAGGTACCGATCCAAACAATACCATATACCCATTAAAAAGAGCGGCTCTTTTGATTAAAGAAATTGCAGGGGGCGATATTTCTTCAGATATTATTGATATTTATCCAAAACCTGTGTCCAATCCAATTGTTGATCTTACATTTAAAAATCTGAAGCGCCTAATTGGTAAGGAAATTGAAAAAGATACAGTTAAAAATATTCTTCAGTCGCTCGATATAGAAGTCATTTCGGAAGATGACAATAAATTAACTCTTGAAATTCCAACTTACAGGGTTGATGTTACACGCGAAGCCGATGTAATTGAAGAAGTACTGCGCATTTACGGATACAATAATATTGAAATTACAGATCATGTCAATTCTAGTATTTCATATTCGCAAAAACCTAATAAAGAAAAAATTCAAAATCTGGTATCGGAAACTTTAACAGCCAATGGGTTTCATGAGATTATGTGTAACTCTTTAACCAAAGCTGATTATTATAATGGTTTAAAATCTTATCCGGCAGAAAAACTGGTTGAAATTTATAACCCGTTAAGCAATGACCTAAATGTAATGCGTCAAACCTTATTATTTGGCGGACTGGAATCAATAACACACAATATTAACCGCCGTAATCCTGATTTAAAATTATACGAATTCGGGAATTGCTACTCCAGAAAAAAAACAGATAGCGATAATCCGCTTAAAAAATTTAACGAAACCCGGCAAATGGCGCTATTGATTACCGGTAATAAAACGGCTGAAAGCTGGGTTAACAAAACAGAACCAACCAGTTTTTTCCATTTAAAGTCTTTTGTTGAAAATATTATAGAAAAACTGGGTATTGATTTAACCGGCACTTTACAAGATGAACTTAAATCGGATATTTTTACCGAAGGGCTTAGCTACAAATACAATAAAAACTCATTGGTCAATTTTGGAATTGTAAACAAATCGGTTTTAAAAATATTTGATATTGAAGCACCTGTATATTATGCAGAATTTAACTGGGACCAGCTATTAAAATCTTCGGCTCAAACCCATATCCGTTTTACCGAAATTCCTAAATACCCTGAAGTAAGGAGAGATCTTGCACTATTGCTTGATAAAGAAATTCGATTTAATGAGATAAAAGAACTGGCATACAAAACAGAAAAGAAATTGCTCAAACAGGTATCGCTATTTGATGTTTTTGAAGGTGAAAAGCTGGGTAAAAACAAAAAATCGTATGCTGTAAGTTTTATTCTTCAGGATGAAAATAAAACGCTAACAGATAAGCAAATTGATAAAATAATGAATAACTTTATTAAGGTTTTTGAAAAA
>JAWLEM010000075.1:0-10677 GCA_041686115.1 Bacteroidales bacterium | reverse complement strand
ATACCAAAAAAACCTACCATTAATGAGCCAACAATAGAAATAATCATCCAGCTCATTCCAACATATTTGGCAGCTTTTACATTTTTAGCCCTGTTTATCGACATAAAACGCACAAGAATATGGGGCTGCCCAAAATATCCCAATCCCCAGGCTAATAATGATAAAATGCCGATGAAGGTTGTTCCTGTCCATATATTCAAAAAATCAGTATTAACTCCTCTAATAACATGTAAGGTTTCAGAAACACTGCCAATATCATTGATCACAACAATGGGTATTATTATAAGGGTAAGCATCATAAGTGTGCCCTGAAAAAAATCAGTCCACGAAACAGCATTGTAACCACCCAGGAATGTATAAGAAACGATCACAACAGTTCCAACAATCAATGCAGTTTGATAATCGAGATTAAAAGTAGCTTCGAAAAGTTTAGCTCCGCCAACCAATCCTGATGAAGCATATAAAGTGTAGAAAATCAGAATCACAATGGCTGAAACGATCCGTAAGTTGCCGCTGTTAAACCGGTTGGCTAAAAAACCCGGAATGGTAATAGAGTCATCTAATTCTTCTGTAAAAGTCCGTAATGGCCTGGCAATATAGTGCCAGTTTAAAAAAGCTCCTATGGTTAAACCAATGGCAATCCAGCTTCCACTAATACCTGTTGTAAACATCAAACCGGGAAGTCCCAGCAAAAGCCACCCGCTCATATCAGAAGCTCCGGCAGAAAGTGCTGCTACAACAGGATTCAAACCCCTTCCGCCTAAAACATAATCCGAAATATTTTTTGTTCGATGATAAAAGTAAAAGCCAATGGCCAGCATCCCTATTATATAAATCGCAAACGAAATGGTTGTAGCAATATTCATAGTATAAATTTTATATTGAATTCTGAGATTCTAAATTTTATTATTACTAGCGGCTGTGTAATAAGCAGTATGTGGGTTTATTCATCATACGGCTCATGAGAAAAATTCCCCGCACTACTTTCTAATCTCCCGCATTACTTTTGACGGCCAGTCAAGCATTGTGACACTTTTTATAATTCAATTTCTATGATTTCTTTTATTTGGTTCAAATTCTCTGGAAGATAATTTTCAATGATATCCCAAATTATTTCATGGTCAACACCGAAGTATTCATGAATAGCCTTATTTCTCATTCTATACATTTCATCCCAGGGAACATTTGGGTATTTTTCTCTTATTTTCTCAGGAATCTTATTTGAAGCTTCCCCAATAATCTCAAGATTTCTTATAACTGCATCTACAGTTTTTCCGTCATCTCTAAACATATCAAAATCATATGATTCTGTATAATTTAAGATCTTTGTGATAGATTCAAAAATATCTTCCAAAAAATGCCTAGATGTTCTTTCTGAATTTTTCACAAGAATAGTGTTTGATTTAAGATTCTATCCTTTAGCTGCTTTTTTAAAGCTTTTTTTGTAACTAAGTCTACTTTTCTATTAAATATATTTTCAAGGTACTTTTCAAGTGAAAAAAATTTCCAACCGATTGGCTTATCAAATTCAACAAGAATATCAATATCGCTTTTTTCATTCTGCTTATTGTTAGAATATGAACCAAATAAACCAATCTCTTTTACACTAAATTCATTAGCTAAAAATGGTTTCAGTTCTTTTAGTTTCTTTAATACTTCACTCTTTGTCAACATGAGACCAAAATACAAAAAAAAGTTAACATACGCATTTTTACTACAAAAAAGTGTCAACCTATTTTAGCACAACAATTTAATAACTTGAAAAAGAACCTTCAGAAACATTTCTGATTATAATCTTACACCAACACTTTCTTTATTTTAAACTCCTGCCTTTTTTTATAGGTAAGTACTCGCCATAACCATTCCATAGGGCCATAATGAAACCGCTTAAGCCAAAGATTGCTGAAAAAAATCTGTAAAACAAAAATCACAAGGGTTAAAACAATTCCCTGCCAGATATTTACTTGGCCATATAATCCAAATCCATAACTAAAATACAGCGTTGTACAAATAACAGATTGTAAAAGATAGTTGGTAAGTGCCATTCTGCCAACAGGAGCCAGCCTTTTGGTACACCATTTAAAAATACCTTTTTCAATGGCTAAAGCAAAAGCAGCAATGTAAAAAAGGGTCATAGCAGGGACTCCAAAACCAAAGCCCAGCATAGAAATAAACGTTGTAGGATTCATATCCATCTGGCTCGAATATTCCATTCCGTATGTATAGATACCATTACCAACAATTCCAAAAATCAATCCATACCAAAACATTTTACGAAATACCGTAATATTTTCTTTAATATTAAAAAGCCATCCTTTTTTGGCAATATAAAAACCAAGCAAAAACATAGCAAAAACATTGGGATAAAAGAATAGAAATCCGCCAAGGGTATTCTTCCATTCGGTTAATCGCATATTAAAAATTTCAGAAAATGTACCTGATGAATATACCTGCAAAGCCTTCTCAGATAGATCTCTCATTTGCTGTTCCTGCTGAGCAAAAGAAGCTTCAATTTGTTCGGCTCCCTCGGGATGCATCTTGCCCAATGAAACAAGCAATACAGCCAATCCGGTAATGATAACCGGGATTAATATCATTGCTACAACCCATTTTATTAAACCTTTGGTCGATTTATTTTTGAACAATATCATCACAAAACCAAATAAGGCATAAACCAGAAGAATATCGCCAAACCACAAAAGAGTAATGTGTAATACGCCAAATATCAACAAATAAAACAATCTTCTTCTGAAGGTGGGGATTATACTTTTCCCTGATTCGTTTTGCTTTTGCAGGAAAAGGAAAAAACCTATTCCAAAGAGAATAGAAAACAGCGAATAAAATTTACCTTCGAAAAAGAATCGAATAAAAATATCCGCCACCTGGTTTGGAAAAGATTCCCATATAGTAAAATTACTAAGCCTGGAAAAAAATGGTGAATTAAACAATGGCATGTTAACCATTAATATTCCCAGGATAGCAAATCCTCGTAGAATATCCAGAATATGAATTCGCTTTTTGGTTTCAACAGGTTTAATTCCTGAAATCGAAGTATCGACCATAACTAATTACTATTTTAGGATTAATAATTACAAAACCAAATATATTAATTTTATTCTATTTTCATCCATAACATTTCCGCAAACCTTTGCAGAACAATAAATCAATTTGTTATTATACCGCTGTACAAAACCAATAACAACGCTTTTAAGTATTGGCAGGCAAATGGCTACAATAATAAAAATTAATGGATGATTGATCGAAAATTATACAGTAAAAGTCGTCCATTTGCTATTTTTTAGATATATTTGTATCCTGCTAAGAATTTTTGTTAAAAAGATCATATTCAATTAATTATAAATTTTAAAATAGATAAAAATGTCAAACGAAAAAAGAGTTTACACTTTTGGAGATAAAAAAGCAGAAGGTAATTCAAAGATGAAAAACCTTCTGGGAGGAAAAGGTGCTAACCTGGCCGAAATGAACCTTATTGGTGTTCCGGTACCTCCGGGGTTTACAATTACCACAGATGTTTGTACAGAATACAACAAATTAGGAAAAGATAAAGTTGTAGAATTATTAAAAAGCGAAGTTGAAGCTGCCATTAAGAATGTTGAGCAAATAATGGGCACTAAATTTGGCAGCAACGAAGACCCGCTTCTACTTTCAGTTCGCTCAGGGGCGCGAGTTTCGATGCCGGGGATGATGGATACTGTTTTAAACCTTGGAATGAACGATGATGCTGTTGAAGGATTAACCAAAAAAACAGGTAATGCCCGTTTTGCATGGGACTCATATCGCCGTTTTGTACAAATGTATGGTGATGTTGTTCTTGGTTTAAAACCAGAATCGAAAGAAGACATTGACCCCTTCGAAGCTATTATGGAAGAAGTTAAGGAAGAAAAAGGCGTTGAACTTGACACACAACTTGATGTTGAAGACCTTAAATCACTGGTTAAGAAGTTTAAAGATGCCGTAAAAAAATATACAGGACATGATTTCCCATCAAATCCATGGGATCAGCTTTGGGGATCGGTAATGGCAGTTTTCGACAGCTGGAACAATCCCAGAGCAAACTACTACCGTGCCATGCATCAAATTCCTGAAGAATGGGGTACAGCAGTAAATGTTCAGGCTATGGTTTTTGGTAATATGGGCGAATCATCAGCTACAGGAGTAGCATTTACCCGTAATGCCGGGACCGGCGAAGATATCTTTAACGGTGAATATTTGGTTAACGCACAGGGCGAAGATGTTGTTGCAGGTACGCGTACACCACAGGAAATTACCAAAGAAGGCTCTTTACGTTGGGCCAAACTTGCCGGTGTTACCGAAGAAGTAAGAGTATCAAAATTCCCTTCGCTGGAAGAAATTATGCCTGATATTTATAAAGAGCTTGATGATATTCAACAAAAGTTGGAAGAACATTATAAGGATATGCAGGATATTGAGTTTACTATTCAGGAAGGTAAACTTTGGCTGTTACAAACCAGGAATGGTAAGCGTACGGCTGCCGCCATGGTAAAAATTGCTATGGATCTTGTTAAACAAGGAAAAATTGACGAAAAAACGGCTATTCTTAGAATGGAGCCTAACAAGCTGGACGAATTATTACACCCGGTTTTCTCAGAAGAGGGAATTAAATCAGCAAAAACTATTGCTAAAGGTTTACCAGCATCGCCTGGTGCTGCTACCGGACAGGTTGTATTTTTTGCCGATGAAGCAGACAAATACGAACAATCTATTCTTGTACGAATCGAAACATCGCCAGAAGACCTTGAGGGTATGAATATTGCACGCGGTATTTTAACAGCACGCGGCGGAATGACTTCTCACGCAGCTGTTGTAGCCCGTGGTATGGGTAAATGTTGTGTGTCAGGTGCAGGTGCCGTTTCTATCAATTACAAAACAAGAGTTATGACCATTGATGGAAAGGAATATAAGGAAGGTGACTGGATTTCATTAAACGGATCGACAGGAGAAGTTTATGATGGCAAAATAAAAACCAGAAATCCTGACCTAAGTGGTGATTTTGGTGAAATTATGGAAATGGCTGACAAATATCGAAAAATGGAAGTACGAACCAACGCTGATACACCAAATGATTCAATAACAGCCAAAAACTTTGGTGCACATGGTATTGGCCTTTGCCGTACTGAACATATGTTCTTCGAGGGATCAAGAATTAAAGCCATGCGCGAAATGATTCTTGCTGAAAATGAAAACGACAGAAGAAAAGCTTTAGATAAACTATTACCTTACCAGAGAGAAGATTTCGAAGGTATTTTAGAAGCCATGGCAGGTTACGGTGTAACTATTCGTTTACTGGATCCGCCACTACACGAGTTTGTGCCACATGATGAAAAGAACCAGAAAGAAATGGCCGACGAACTTGGTATATCTTTAGAAAATGTAAAAAGAATTGTAGATTCTCTTCATGAGTTTAACCCAATGCTTGGGCACAGAGGTTGCCGTTTAGGTATTACTTATCCGGAAATTACAGAAATGCAGGCACGTGCTATTATCGAAGCAGCTGTAAACCTAAAACAAAAGGGTGTGGATGCCCGTCCGGAAATTATGATTCCGCTTATTGGAACAGCCAAAGAATTTGAGTTACAGGAAGAGATTGTAAGAAGAACAGCTGAAAAGGTTTTCGAAGAAAAAGGTGCCAAAGTTGACTATTTAGTAGGTACCATGATTGAGATACCAAGAGCTGCGCTAACAGCTGATAAGGTAGCGAAAAATGCAGAGTTCTTCTCGTTCGGAACAAACGACCTGACACAAATGAGTTACGGTTATTCTCGCGACGATGCAGGAAAATTCCTGCCTATCTATTTACAACAAGGAATCCTTAAACATGACCCATTCCAGGTATTAGACCAGGAAGGTGTTGGACAGCTTGTTGAAATGGCTACCAAAAAAGGTAGAGATGCTCGTCCTGATTTAAAAATAGGGATTTGTGGTGAGCATGGAGGTGAGCCTAGTTCTGTTGAGTTTTGC
Organism: Bacteroidales bacterium; assembly: GCA_041686115.1. GTDB lineage: Bacteria > Bacteroidota > Bacteroidia > Bacteroidales > UBA12077 > UBA12077. The sequence goes on along the minus strand of JAWLEM010000075.1, from coordinate 4,677 downwards.
CACAAAGTAGGTATGAACTATGTTTCATGTTCTCCTTATCGTGTTCCAATTGCAAGATTAGCTGCTGCACAAGCTGCACTAAGATAAATCTTTAACTATATCAATAAAAAAGGCTGCCGAAATTTCGACAGCCTTTTTTTATTCTATTAATTCATTATAACTTCTCAACCGCCATTAAAGGCTGGTCCTTTTTAACTAAACTACCATCATCAACTAAAATCTTAACAATTTTACAATTAAATGGTGCTTCAATCTCATTAAACAGTTTCATAGCCTCCAAAATACAAATGGTATCACCCTCTTTTACGGTAGTTCCAACCTCAACAAATGGAGGTTTATCAGTACCAGCAGCCCGGTAAAAGGTACCGGTCATTACCGAGTTAATTGTTTCTTTATATTCTACCGCTTCACTTTTTGTTGTTGCTTTTGCTCCAGACTCTTTTTCCTGCTGATTATCTTCTGGCTTCTCGATTTGCTTTTCTTTTTGTTCCACAACAGGGTCGGCAAATACGTGTCCTTTGGCACTGCCATTTCCGGAGCGCAATGTAAATTGAAAATCACCCTTACGGATGCTAAGTTCATTCAGTTGCATTCGCGATGCCTTATCCAGAATATCATTCATTCCCTCATAATCGTCGGGATGCAACAGCGGGCTTTCGGTTTCTGATGATGATGCTACCACTTCTTTTCGGGGCTTTTCTTTAACATACATCAACTCTTCAATTTCCATATCAGCCGGAGTTTTTGGTCGTCTTTCGGGTGGTAGGGCTCTCCATTTAAAATATTCCATTGAAACTTCAGGGAACAAACAATAAGATAAAATATCCTCTTCATTCTCAATTAGCTCAGGATTAGGCATATTTTTAGTAGCAGTAGGCAATATATCTTTGAGATCATCGGCAGGGCGGTGATCGATAGGTTTTTCTTTACCCAGAATTTTTTTAACCAAATCAGGATCAATGGGAGCCGGCGGGCGGCCATACATTCCTTTTACGTAATTTCTCACTTCCTGGGGTATAGCCTTATATCTTTGGCCGGTAATTACATTCATTACTGCCTGAGTTCCTACAATCTGGCTTGTTGGAGTAACCAGTGGCGGGTAACCAAGATCTTTTCTCACTTTAGTAACTTCTTCAAGTGCTTCGGGGAGTTTTTCAATGGCCCCCTGCTGTTCGAGTTGCGATCGGAAGTTTGAAATCATTCCACCCGGTATTTGGTGTACCAGTATCTCTGCATCAATAATAGGTTCGTATCCCCTACCCTTTGTTCTTTGTTTTGATAAAGTAGCAAAATATTTATTTACTTTCCTTAAAGCTTCGAGGTCAAGATCAACATCAAATTCTGTTTCTCTGAAAATGGCATGAATGGTTTCCACCGGAGGTTGTGATGAGTATCCTGCCATGGAAGAGATAGCACAATCAACAGCCCCTGCTCCTGCCCTAACACCTTCGAGATAAGCCGAATCGGCCATCCCGCTGGTAGCATGACAATGGATCTGAATAGGAATATCGAAATTCTCTTTTAAGGCAGAAACCAGCTCTTTTGATTTTGTAGGAGATAATAAGCCGGCCATATCCTTAATACACAACGAATCAATACCTAGTTCAACTTGTTCGCGCGCATCGCTAACATATTTTTCAATGGTATGAACAGGGCTAGTTGTATACGAAAGTGTTCCCTGGGCGTGTGCTCCGGTTTTTTTAACAGCTTTTATTGCAGCCTGCAAATTTCTTGAATCGTTTAATGCGTCGAATATTCGGAAAATATCAATTCCGTTCTCATGGGCTGTTTCAACAAATCGCTCTACCAGGTCATCGGGGTAATTTTTGTAACCAACAATATTCTGGCCTCTTAACAGCATCTGTAAAGGGGTTTTCTTAGCTCTTGATTTAATAAGCCTCAATCTTTCCCACGGATTTTCGCGCAAAAACCGTAAACAAACATCAAAAGTAGCGCCACCCCATACTTCAAGCGAGTAATATCCAACATTATCAATGGTATCAATAATACCAAGAATATCATCGGTTCGCATTCTTGTGGCCCATAACGACTGGTGCCCGTCTCTTAGGGTTGTATCTGTAATTCTTAATATATTTTTTTTCATGATATTCCGTTTTTAAATTATTCGACAGAGAATTTACCCATTCCGGAAAACTTGTCAAATCTGTTTTGTAATAATTCCTCAGTTGATAATTGATGTAAAGATTTTAAATTATTGATGATTGATTTTTTTATAGACTGTGCTGTTTTTTTATGGTCGGTATGAGCGCCTTCACCCGGTTCGTCAACAATTTCATCAATAACACCAAGTTTAAGCAGCTCTTTTGCAGTAAGATTTAGTGCTTTTGCTGCATCGGGAGCAAATTTAGCATCGCGCCAGAGAATAGAAGCACAACCTTCGGGAGAGATCACTGAATAAATAGCATTCGAAAGCATTAAAATTCTGTTGCCAACGCCAATACCCAGAGCACCTCCACTGCCTCCTTCACCAACAACAATAGAAATAATAGGAACTTCGATGGCTGCCATTTCAGTTAAATTTTTAGCAATAGCTTCGGCTTGCCCTCTTTCTTCGGCTTCGCGGCCGGGAAAAGCACCGGGAGTATCAATAAAAGTAATCACCGGAACATTAAACCTTTGTGCCAGCTTCATCAAGCGTAATGCTTTCCTGTAGCCATCAGGATTTGCCATGCCAAAATTTCTTTTGATATTGTCCGTGGTGGTTTTTCCTTTATTATGGCCGATGACCATAACTTTTTGATCGCCTATTTGTGCAAAACCTCCGATCATGGCTTGATCATCTGAAAAATAGCGATCGCCATGAAACTCAATAAAATTGGTAAAAATAAGTGAAAGATAATCCTGTAAAATAGGCCGGTTTGGATGACGGCTTTTTTGAACAATCTCCCAGGGGGTTAATTCTTTTTGATTAGAATTTTTGTTATTTTTATTTACATCTACTACCATATTTTCTACTTCTGATTCCATAATTTTAAAATATAAATCATTAAAAAAAGGTAAAAATTAACGGTTATAATAACTCAGGACATTACTTAAAAACGTTTTAAGATCCTTTCTGTTCACTATCGAATCAACAAAACCATGTTCAAGTAAATATTCAGCTGTTTGAAAATCATCGGGCAATTTTTCACCAATGGTTTGTTCAATCACCCTGCGTCCTGCAAAACCAATCATCGCTCCGGGTTCAGAGATATTGATATCACCCATCATTGCATAACTGGCAGAAACACCGCCTGTTGTAGGATTGGTTAAAACAGAGATAAAAGGTATATCTTTTTTATTTAACCGGGCAACCCCTGCACAGGTTTTTGCCATTTGCATTAAAGACAAAGCGCCTTCCTGCATGCGTGCTCCACCCGATGCCGAAATAATAATATACGGCAAATTGTTATCGTAAGCATAGTTGGCGGCTAACAAAATTTTTTCTCCGGTAGCACTTCCTAAACTTCCGCCTAAAAATCTAAAATCCATGATTGCCATCACAACTTTTACGCCGTTCATTTTGCCATGTCCGGTAACTACGGCTTCAGAAATTCCTGATTTCTTTTTGGTTGATTCAATTTTATCTTTATAACTTCCTTTAAGGTCATTAAACCCTAACGAATCAACCGGGCCAATACCTGAAAAAAGCTCTTTAAAAGTATTGGTATCAAAAAGCAGGTTTATTCGTTCTGTAGAAGTTATACTACCGTGATAATTGCAGTTAGGGCATACATTCAGATTTTCAGTCCATTCACTTGAATAAATATGCGAATGACACTTCTTACATCTGACAAATAGCTCCTTTTTTGTTTTTTTTACTGCTTTTTCATTGGGTGTATACCATGCCATATTCAGATTCTCCCCTTATTTTAATTGTCTAATTATCAATCTTATATCTTAAAATATCTCAAAAATTACAAAACAAATAAGCGTGAAAAATAGTTAATTTTAAATAGAAATGCTACTTTTTTAAAGTTAAATCATCAATTCTTTTGATAATTACTCGTTTATATATCCTAAACTTAAAATTAAATCCCTTAATAAATATTACTATTTGTTTAATTAGTTTAGTTTAAGGCTTTATTTTTGGGTTTTCGTGGTATTATTTTAAAAGCAATTAAATCACGAAAACACATATCCTTCAAAAATTTTAAGGGTAAATAAGGCTGATGGTGTATATTAATTATGAATAAATTATTAACTTTGATGTTTCATTTAAAAAAATTACAAAAGCTATTCATTGACGATTATGAGCAAAACATTTGAATCTTCTTTTAACATATCTCTGATTGACATTATTGAAGGACACAATAATGTACTTGTTAATTTAGAAAGAAAAGAACTTATTAAGCATGTAATAGATAACAGAGAAGCCATTACATCAAAAAACGGTGCATTAGCCACATGGACAGCACCCGAATCGACAGGCCGCAGGCCAAAAGATACTTACATTGTTAGAAGAACAAAAAGTGAAGGAGATATTGACTGGTCATCGCCAAACAATATTCCTATCCATGAAGAGGTATTTGACATGGTATTTTCTGATGCCCTGGACTTTCTGTTAAAAAAAGAAAAAATATACATTACTGACCGGGTAATTGGTGCCGATTCCAAATATGCACTTCCGGTAAAAACATACACAAGCCAGGCTTTAACAGCGCTTTTTAGCGATAA
>JAWLEM010000074.1:0-10823 GCA_041686115.1 Bacteroidales bacterium | reverse complement strand
AAAATGTAAATACGAACCCATTCAGATGCACAAAGCATGCTGGATTCAGAGTGACGATAAAGAACAACTTGAAGATTTCAGAAAAAGAAAATATAATGCCATTGCCATTGATAAGCATGGGAGAGAAGTCTTTATGGCAGAATCACCTCATTCGTTGCGAATGGCTCAGGAAAAATTCGATAAAATAAAATTTCATTTTACTTCGGAATTTTAGCAAATGGATTAAACCTTTTTAAGACTCTTAAGTCTTTTAATCACGGGAAACATAAAAAAGTATTAAAAGAGTGAGAAGTAAATTTATTTTTGGGGTATGTATATTATTAGGTTTAAGTAAAATAGCATATCCATTAAACAACAACAAGCAAACATTAGAAATTAAAAAAACAGATCAGGCACTACATATAGACGGAGTACTTGATGAAGATGTTTGGAGCAGTGCAGCAATTGCAAAGAATTTTATTCAGTTCGAACCATATAACGGGCAATCACCATCATTACCTACAGAAGTAAGAGTGTTGTATGATGATCACGCCATATATTTTGGTGCTGTGATGTATGATAATAACCCCGACAGCATTATTAAAGATTTAGGTGTACGTGATGAATTCAGTAGCCTTAATTCGGATCTTTTTACAGTAATTATTAGCACATTTAATGATGGTGTAAATGCTTCGGAATTTATGGTTTCAGCTTCAGGGGTACAATCCGATGGAAAGCATAATGGCAACCGTATGGATAAAAACTGGGATGCTGTTTGGGAAAGCAAAGTTAATATTACTGAATTTGGATGGGTGGTTGAGATGAAAATTCCATACTCAGCACTGCGATTTTCGAAAAATGGAGATCAAACCTGGGGGATACATTTTTTCAGGCATATCAGAAGACACCGCGAATGGAGTACCTGGAATTACGTTGATAATCAGGTTCAGGGAATGATTAATCAAATGGGTGAAATATCTGGAATAAAGAATATTGAACCTCCTTTGCGCTTATCAGTTACACCTTATGTTTCTGCTTATTTAGAAAATAATGCAGAAAATAATAAATGGGGTAGTAATTTTAATGCAGGAATGGATTTAAAATGGGGCATTAATCAGAGCTTTACTTTAGATATGATATTGATTCCCGATTTTGGGCAGGTTCAATCAGACGACCAGGTGCTAAACCTTTCTCCTTTCGAAGTACATTATGCTGAAAAACGCCCGTTTTTTACCGAAGGAACAGAGTTGTTTAATAAAGGAAACATATTTTACTCCAGACGAATTGGTAGCAGGCCAAAAGAGTATTATGAAGTTTATGATCATTTAAATGAAGGTGAAGAAGTCATAGAGAATCCTATGGAAACGAAGTTACTTAATGCAACAAAAATTTCCGGACGAACCGAAAACGGACTTGGTATAGGTTTCTTTAACGCAATTACAGGTGCTGTTGATGCCGAAATTCGAGACACTGTATCAGATGAAAATAGATTGTATCAAACACAAGGATTTACAAATTATAATATGTTTGTGCTCGATCAATCCCTAAAAAACAATTCATATATCAGTTTGGCAAATACCAATGTACTTCATGCCGAAGAAAACTATACAGCTAATGTTACAGCCAGTGAATTTAGAATTATGAATAAGGAAAATTCATACCAGGTTTACGGCCGTGGCGCTGTAAGTCAGCATTATACCGATAGTAATGAATTTGGCCATACCTATTTTTTGGAATTTGCTAAAACAAGTGGAAAGTTTTTATTTGAAATAAAGCATATCATTGAGTCCGATACATATGACCCCAACGATATGGGATATGTAAGAAATAATAATGAATCCGCCTGGGATTTAGAGTTAGAATACGATATTAAAGAACCTTTCTGGAAAGTATTAAACTGGAATAACAGGATATCTTTTAGGCATAAAAGTCTTTACAAGCCGAGAGAATATACCGATTTTGAAATCAACTATCGAACCAATACGACGTTCTCTAAAAGTTATATGCATCTTGGATTTTTTGCTGAATTAAAACCTTTTAAACGATATGATTATTTTGAACCTCGTGTAGATGGGTGGAAATTAGAGTTGCCGCGCACTGGAATAGCTAATATTTGGTTATCAACAGATTATAGAAAAAATCTGGCGGGAAATCTGCGATTTGGATCATGGACATCTTTTGATGACGATCAGTATGGGTATTGGTATAGCCTTGGGCCTCGTTTGCGCTTTAGTGATAAATGGTTATTAACTTATAGTTTTAATGTTAATAATAGATATAACTCATATGGGTATGTTGAAAGTTATGATAATGAAGAGGGAGATGTGATAATAAATATGGGTAACCGGGATCAATCTACATATACAAATACACTTAATACAAGCTATATTTTCAATAATAAAGCTTCACTTAGTTTTAGAATGCGACATTACTGGAGTAGGGTTGAATATACCGACTTTCACCGGTTATTGCCGGATGGAAAGCTTAGTCCTTCGATAGGATATGATACATACGGAAATTCTGCTGACCTTAATTATAATGCATTTACAATTGATATGCAATATTTATGGAGATTTGCTCCGGGTAGTGAATTGTCAATCGTTTGGAAAAATGCAATTTATACCGGTAGCGATATCATTATCAACAATTTTATAGATAATCTGGAGAATACTTTTGCCGCATCGCAAATCAATAGTATTTCTTTTAAAATATTGTACTATTTAGACTATCAATATCTTAAAAAATAATAATCGATTTAATTTTTATGAAAAAATTGAAGACAGCTTTACATGGCTGTCTTTTTTTTGTATTTTAGCAACTTATGACAAGAACAAATACTTCATTTTATTTCTTTACCTCTTCTATCCTGGTAAGATAAGAACAGGATTAGTTTTTAAAACTATTGATTCCGGAAACAGAATCAACCTGTTCGTATATTCATTTCTTTTATTAAATTTATTATCAACGTTTAAAAAGTATTAAAATGAACGATAAATATCTTATCAGAAGAATAAAAAATATCAATGATTTTAAAATGTTGTTAGATGTATATCATGAAGTTTTTTACCCTGAAAAAGTAGATGAATTTGCGCGGCAAATCCATAATTCATTTCCAGGTGTTAAAAACAAACATTGGTTGGTTGCTGAAGATGTTAGTAGTCATAAAATTGTATCGGGAATGGCATTAATTCCATGGATATGGAAGATAAATGGCATAGAAATAAAAGTAGCTGAACTTGGGCTTGTTGCCACCTGTGAGCAGCATCGAGGTAAGGGCCTAATGAGAAAGCTAAATGCCGAGTTTGACAAGCAACTGGCAGATGAACATTATGATTTAGCATGTATTCAGGGTATACCGGGCTTTTATCATAAGTTTGGTTATCATTATACTATCCCTATGGAGAATCACATCAATCTTGATTTAGGCTGTATTGATGAATCTTATAATTCCGAACAATTCCGAATACGCAAGGCTGATTTCTCAGATATTACTTTTTTAATGAGCGAAGATGAAAAATATCGCCATAAAAATTTTATATCATCGTTTCGTAGTAAACAACAATGGGAATATATTTTATCAGATGGTAAAAAAACAGAGTACGGTTCAGATGTTTATATGATCGAATCAGAAAATGAGAAGTATTATTGCAGGGTTTTATATGTTGGATTTGGCAGGGGATTAATCGTTAGCGAAGTAAGTTATAGTATGCATTTTGAAGCCATGAACTTTTTGCTTTATCAACTAAGACAAATGGCAGAAGCAGAGGAAAAACCATTTATTCGGTTTAATATTCCTGCCGAATCAACAGCCGGTAGGTTTGTAATTGCTTTAGGAGCCGAAAAATCCAAATCGTATGCCTGGCAAATCAAAATACCAAATAAAATAAGATGCTTAAATAAGTTGAAGCCTGTTTTTAACGAAAGGTTAAAGCATAGCGGAATGAATAATTGTTCCGATACTTTTAGGTTAGATTTTTTTTCAGAATCTATTGATATTGCTCTTAAAAATGGCATTATAGAATCTATCGGACAATCATTTGTAAAGGAAGTCGAAAATGTATTTTATATGCCGGCTGATTTATTTGCAGTTTTAGTTTTAGGACATCGAAATTGGGAGCAGTTGCAGTATTTCAGGCCAGATATTGGTCCTGCCAATATCTATCATAATCCGGAGCTAAAGCCTTCTGATGATAAAACCTGGCAGTTAATGAATGTTCTGTTTCCTACAGAAGCATCATGGGTTTATTTGCCATATTGATTAAAGAAAAGAGAATTCGGTTTTATCCAAACAGAGTTATTTACTTATATCACTTTATTGTCTATAACCTGCCTTTGCCTGGCAAATGGCAGGTTATTGACATTTTTATTTTCAATTTTTCTGCCACTCCATCAGGTTTTTGCTAATAAAATCTATAATCTCTTCATTTTCTTTCTTACCATTACCCTTAACTTCCATAGGTTCTCCTATGGTAATATAAATATCATTTTTTCTTCGTAACGGGCCAAAATCTTTAACAATTTTTCCATTGCCCCAAAAATCGGTTTTTAATGCAATAGGAATGACCTTAACTCCTGCCGATTTTGCCAATTTAACACCAAGTGAATTAAAATCTTCAGGAATAAATTTTTCACACCTGCTGCCCTGGGGGAAAATTATTATAGAGATTCCATTGTTTAGTGTTTCTTTCCCTTGATTGACCACCGAAATCAAATCATCTCTTGAATTTAATCTTCCAACGGTTACAGGGTTTATGGATTGCATAACAGGACCAAATAAAAAATGTGTTGTCAGGCTCTTTTTTACTACAAAAGTAACTTGTTTGAAAGGAGCAATCAGACAGGGAAAAACCATCGATTCCATAGCACTCATATGGTTGCTTACAAAAACAACCGGCTCTTTGCAATTTCTAATGTTGTTAATACCCCGTATATTAAATTTCCCACCGCATTTTTCAATTAATCTGAAAACTTTAAAAGATGATATTACCCATGCTTTCCTGTCATATTTACCTTGTATGGCCAGCTTTCTGTTTTTTAAAAGCAGTTGTATATATTTAATTGTAAAATAAATACGGGTGTTTAAAAATAATTTATCAATAAATAACCTGGCATTACCTTTTGTAGAATAATCATTATTTTTAAAAAAATCCGGAATTGAATCGTTCATTCAGGAAGCGTTTTAGTATTTGGCGAATATAACCAATTTACCAAATAATTTAAAATGATGGTAACAGAAAATAATCTACTACCATCATTATAAGGATTTTAAAGTATCTGTTTATTTTTCCATCTCAATCAGCACATCATCTTTCATAACATTATCATCTGCATTAAAATTGATGTTTTTTACCTTCCCGTGAATATTAGAGATAATTTCATTTTGCATTTTCATGGCTTCTAAAATCAATAAAGGCTCTCCTTCTTTTACTTCCTGGTTTTCTTCAACTAAAAATTCAACAATTTTGCCCGGCATCGGAGCCTGAATTTTTTCAACTTTCGAAGCTTCTTTGGTTTTAGCTAAAAACTTGCGGCGTTTATATGAGAATGGCGATTCCACTGAAATAGAGTAGCTTACTCCATTGACCAAAATCTCGTACTGATTTTGATTTTTCTCAACAATATCCACCAGATACTTTTTCTTTTTCCAGATAATATAAACAAATCCCTGTTTATCGGCTACAATTTCTATGGGGATATTCTCTTTCCCCTGTTTTATGTAAAGCTCTTTTGGATTCACAAATTCATATTTCTTATTCTTCTCAGTACAAGAAATAAATTTTTGTTTTTTTGATTTTGATCTCGAGAACATCATCATTTTCAGATTTAATTTACAATGATTTTAATCTTTTATTCAATAGCCAGGGAGTGATTGTCTTTCCCTTTTCATAATCAACATATGTTTTATCCTCAATATCGAGCTGAACATTGTGATTAAGAGCAGCCCAGAATGCAGCTATAAGCTCTTCGTCAGGCTCCTGATGAAAGAGTTGTTTCATATCTTTTACAATAAATGAAGTAGATATTTCACCTTTTTTAAATTTTGGATGATTCAACACTGCTTTACAAAACGGAATGGTAGTTTTAATACCCAGAATTTGCAGTTTGCTCAAAGCATTTAAGCTATTATGAATTGCTTTCTCGCGAGTATCGCCATAACAAATTAGTTTGGCCAGCATAGAGTCAAAACTGGCTGTTATGGTTGAACCTTCGCTAATTCCGGTATCGAACCTACAATATTTGCTTTTAGGAATCTGAATTTTCTCAATGGTACCCAAATAAGGTGTAAATCCCGATTGAACATCCTCTGCATTTATGCGGCATTCAATGGCCCATCCATTCAATCTTACATCTTCTTGTTTTATGGAAAGTTCTTCTTCCCGGGCAATTCTAATTTGCCATTCTATTAAATCCAATCCGGTTACCAGTTCAGTTACCGGATGTTCAACCTGAATACGGGTATTCATTTCCATAAAATAGAAATTTCCCGACTCATCCAGCAGAAACTCAACCGTTCCGGCATTGCGGTATTTTGATGCTTTTGCAATATTTATAGCGGCTTGCCCCATTTCTGCTCGCAATTCATTGGTTAGTGCAGTAGATGGTGATTCTTCAATCAATTTTTGATGTTTCCTCTGTATTGAGCATTCACGTTCTCCCAAATGAATAATATTTCCGTAATGGTCTGCCAAAATCTGGAATTCTATATGTCGCGGATTGCGGACATATTTTTCCATAAAAACTGATGGGTCAGAAAATGCCTTATCTGCTTCGTTTTGGGCCATGCGGAACATCTTTTCAATATCCTTCTCTTGTTCAACAATTCGCATTCCCCGGCCTCCGCCACCTGAGGCTGCTTTTAAAATCACCGGGTATCCAATTTTTTGAGCTACTAGTTTTGCATGTTTTGGATTCCTTATGTTTCCACTACTCCCTTGCAATAACGGAACTTTATGACTTGATGCCAGTTGTTTGGCTATGGTTTTATTTCCCAGTTTATATATAGAGTCAGCCGATGGGCCAATAAATACTATTTTATGATCAAAACATTTTTGAGCAAAATATGGATTTTCGGCTAAATATCCGTAACCGGGATGAACGGCATCGATATTATGTTCTTTTATGGTAAAAATTATCCGTTCTACATCTAAAAATTCAGGTATGTCGCTTGTTAACTCAGTAAAATCTATGATCTCATCCATAAAATTTAGATAGTAGGCTTCAGGTTCTTTAGATGATTTTATTCCATAGGTTTTTATTCCCATTTTCCTAGCAGTTTCTGAAATACGGATTGCAATTTCACCCCTGTTGGCTATTAATATGGATTTGATTTCTTTCATCATTTCTGGTTTTATCATTAGTCACTATTTTTCAATCACCTGTTTTATATAGGCATATTGCCATGCTTTCTTGATGGTGGGTCAATATGTTTGTTTTCTAGCGATTCGAATGCAATGATGAGCTTTTTGCGGGTATCTGCCGGGTCTATTACTTCATCAATATACCCTTTTTCATCGGCAATATAAGGATTGGCTATTTCCTGGCGGTATTTTGCTGCAAACTCCTTTCTCAGTTGTTTTGGATTTTCTGCTTTTTGTAGTTCGCGTTTATAAAGTATTGATACAGCTCCCTCGGGGCCCATTACAGCAATTTCGGCTGTTGGCCAGGCAAAATTGTAATCGCCACCCAGATTTTTACTATTCATCACGCAAAATGCACCACCATATGATTTTCTGAGAATGATTGTAATTTTTGGAACAGAAGCTTCGCTATAGGCGAAAAGTAATTTTGCTCCATGTTTTATAATCCCATTATGTTCCTGGTCTAATCCTGGTAAAAAACCCGGCACATCTTCAAGGGTTAATATTGGAATGTTAAATGAATCGCAAAAACGGATAAATCTTGCTCCTTTTGCTGATGAATTGATATCGAGTACTCCTGCAAGAATTTTAGGCTGGTTGGCAACTATCCCAATGGCTTTTCCATTTAAGCGAGCAAATCCAACAACCAGATTCTGCGCGTAATGCTCCGATACTTCAAAAAACGAATCTTTATCAACAATATAATCAATTACTTTTTTTACATCATAAGGTTTATTGGGGTCGTCAGGTACCAATGTTCTTAATTTTTCAATATTCCTTTCTGTTTTGTCGTTGGTATCAACAAAAGGCGGGTTTTCCATATTGTTAGAAGGAAAAAATGAAAGAAGCTTTTTTACACCCAGTATAGTGTTTTCTTCATCTTCGTATATAAAATTAGCTACACCGCTCTTTTTAGCATGTATTTCAGCGCCACCTAAATCTTCAAAACTAACTTTTTCATTTAAAACCTCTTTAACCACATCGGGACCGGTAACAAACATGTAACTTGTGTTCTTGGTCATGAATATAAAATCGGTTAGGGCAGGAGAGTATACGGCTCCACCGGCTGCGGGACCTAAAATAACTGATATTTGTGGAATTATTCCAGAAGCTTTTACGTTATGATGAAAAATACTTGCATAACCCGACAGGCTGGCAACCCCTTCCTGAATTCTGGCGCCTCCCGAATCAATTAACCCAACAATTGGTGCGCCAACACGCAAGGCAAGCTCCTGAACTTTTATGATTTTCTTTGCATGCACCGCTCCAAGCGAACCTCCCATAACGGTAAAGTCCTGGGAATAAGCATATACCAATCGTCCGTTAATTCTGCCGTAACCAATAACAACTCCATCGCCAAATGCTGCATCAATTTTGCCAAAACCACTATCGGGAGTGGCAGATGTAACAAAAGCATCTAATTCTTCAAAAGAATTTTTATCAAATAAAAGGGCAATCCGTTCACGAACATGAAGTTTCCCCTTGTTGTGCTGGCTTTTAATCTTTTCTGGGCCATTTTGAACTTTTTGCCGTTCTATTCTGGCTAAAAAATCTTTGTAGGTTTTGCCATTGATATCCATACAAACAGGATTAAATTATTAATATGTTATATAACACATCTGATTTTTTAGGCACAACTATAGAAGTGGGTTTATTTATTGAACATCAATATGTTAGTGATTTTTTAAACGAATGAACTACCCCTTTTATACCTAAATATCAGAAATTTTTCAGGTTAAATATATGAAAATTATGTTACAGTCAAATTTTTTATCCTTTAAAATTGCTAACACACGGTTGGCATAAATGTTCATATCATATCAAATTTAAATATTGTGATTATCTGTAAACCTTACTTGTTATGATGATCGTTCATAGAATAAAAGATTGCAATCGTTTGCAGAGTAATTATTAAAAGTTAAGAATAAATTTTTTTTGGCTCTTACCAAAACAAACTCTTTTGTTGAATTGCACCTTCGTGTTCCAATAGCCATTGCTTTTTTAACATGCCACCCGCATATCCGGTTAAGCTTCCGTCATTGCCAATAACTCTGTGACACGGAATAATAATGGGTATAGGGTTTTTGCCATTAGCCGAAGCAATAGCACGAATTGCTTTTTCATCTCCAAATTCCCTGGCTAGTTTTAAATACGATATCGTTTCTCCGTAGGGTATTTTTAGTAGAAGATTCCAAATTTTTGCCTGGAACTCTGTTCCTGCCGGGTTAATTCCTATTTTAAATATTTGGCGTTCGCCATTAAAATATTCGTCGAGTTGTTGAATACAATTTTGAATTTGTACAGGCATCATTTTCATCTTGTAAAAATCTTCTGTAAATTCAATTTTAATGATATCCCTGTCATTTGAAATGATTCTTAAATAGCCAATTGGAGATTTGTAATAGGCTTCAAACATGCCAGCTTTATTTTAGCAAATTTTTGATTTGTTCAACAGGAACACCCGTTTTCTTATTGATTTCGTGAACGGTCAAACCTTGATTTTTCAATCTATGAATAAACACTTCCAGGGTTTCTCCAACCTCAACCAGATTTTGATCCGGGTCATAAAACCTGATCGTTCTCTGTCCCCATGATTCCTCTGTTAAATCATGATGCAAAGGTATCTTGTTCAATTGAATCAATTCTATGATTTGATCAATATGCTCAATTTCAAAACAAATTTCCATTGAGCGGTTGCTATTGTTTTTTGGATGAAAGTCTTTTTCAAGCCTATGTTTTTTGGATATTTGCCATAGGGATAATCCATTTTTCAGGGTAATTACGTTTCCAAAGTCAGCATCAATTACCTGCATTAAAATATTGCAATAAAAATTTTTGGATACTTCAATATCTTTTACAAATAATACGGTTGAATGAAATTTTAAGTCCATCATTTACCTGATTTTAAAAAAGCCACAGAACAAATCTATGGCTTTTAATACAATTTACAATACTTGGATAACTATTAATTATTGGCTTAATTCGTTTTTGATAATTTCTTTCAGTTTATTAAACTCTTCCTCATTAAATCCGGTAGCCTGGTAAATAATATTTCCATCTCTATCTAAAACAATATTTCTTGGAATATATTTTTCGGCAAAAAGGGCGTAAATTTTTCTTTCCGGATCAGGAATAAAATTAAAAGCATAATCATTTTTATCTTTAAATGCCAGCATTTCTTCGGCGGTGTGCTCTCGTCCAAAAACCAGCAGTTCAAAGTTTTCGTTATTTTTATAATCTTCCCAGATATCACTTTCAATAAACGGGAGTTCTTTAATACAAATAGGGCATGATGTAGCAAAAAAGTTCATAAAAACCACTTTGCCTTTATGATCTTTTATGTTTACGGTGTCATTTTGTAAAGTTATATACTCAAATTCCGGAACAGCTTGGCCTTTTTGAATAAAAGTTGATTTTATAACATCTTTTTCATGTTCTTCCTGAGCTTTTTTCTCTTTATTGTTACAAGAATAAACAGTTATTAGC
>JAWLEM010000073.1:0-11344 GCA_041686115.1 Bacteroidales bacterium | reverse complement strand
GGCTTCGCTTCCGCGCCAGCCGGTACCGCAATAAAAAGCTAAATGCTTATCGGGTGTAATTCCCTGGTTTTTCCATATTTCAGCTGTTTCATGAAATTCGCGTGTGGTGTGGTCGAAATTCCGGTAGTTTTCCATGTGGTAAGCATCCGAGCCACAATCGGCAAAAACAGCCCCGGGTATTCTTCCTTTTGCTTCGATGTAATTGTACCCGCTCACTTCTCCAATATACTCAGGATAACTTCGTACGCAAACCAGCTCGGCATCATTGGCTTTCAGCATTTCTTTAGCTTCAGGTGTGTCGACAGCCATTTCGGGATGAGCTGGAATTTTTACACCAAACTCCTTAATCGGTTTTTTGGGTTCGTCGGCATTAGAAATCTCGAATCCGGCATCCTGCCACGATTGAAAACCACCATTTAAAATGCGCAAATCTTTAACACCCGCGTACATCATGATAAAAGCATTGCGAATAGCCCCGATATCGCCGGCGGCACTTCCGGGAAATTCATCGGCATTATCCGGAAACATGAACTTCCCATACAACACAACGGTAGTATCAGCAGTAATTCCGTGCTTTTCCAAAGCTTCCTTTAACTCTTCGGGCGAGCGCCTGTTCCATGTTTCAGGAGCTTCAAGCGCAAGGGTATCCATATCAATAGCTCCGGGAATATGCCCGCTTAAGTAAGCATCTCGATTCCGGTAATGCGAATGGACGATAACAAATTTGTTGTTGTCATAATGTTGTGGCTTACCGCCCGAAATAAGCTCATTGACCCACGCTGCCGAAACCAGGTTTTTAAATCGTTCCAGTTTTTGCATCGGAAGTTCTTCATTTGCTGACCAATCATTTACAAAATCATAATAAACCAATACTTTTTCGTATCCTGATTTAAAAAAACGTTTTGCAACCTGATCAATTTCTTCATGATTGTAACCATAAATAATGATCTCCTGTTCGGGCAAGATCTGCTTTTTTCGCACCATCTCAATCCAGTCGATATAATTCGTCCAATTAAAAGGCAAACTTTTGGCGTTTTGAATGTGCCCGCCACGCAATTCGTTTTTAAGCTGCCATCCATTATAGGCATCAACGGGACGAATGTCAATAATTCTTGATGACGAATCATTGATTTTGTTTAGTAATTCCCGGGTAGTAATCTGATGTAATTTAGAACTCATTGATTTGAAATTTTTGATTTATTTGAATGTCGGTTTTGTTTCATAAATATTTTGTAAATCGACAGAAAATCAATTTGATTGCCCCAAATCCCTAAAGGGAGCAAATTGATTTTCTTCACACCCTTTAGGGTCGGGGCCAATGAAGAAAATCATTTTCATTTATAACTAATTATCTACTATCTCAACACCTTTCCAAAATGCCACTCTTCCTTTAATCTCTTTTGCAGCATCTTTGGGCTCAGGATAATACCAGGCTGCATCTTTATTGGTTTTACCATCTACTTCTAACGAATAGTAAGAAGCTTTTCCTTTCCAGGGACAAACCGATTGCATATCGCTGTTTTTAAGGTATTCCTTTTCTACTGATTCAATTGGGAAATAATTGTTCCCTTCAACCTTTACAATGTCATTACTTTCCGCAATGACTTTATCGTTCCATATTGCTTTCATTTTTTTATCCTTTTAAGTTACATAATTTATTTTACAATGGCAGATTATTGAGTATATCTTTTACCGATGATCGATTTTTATAATCAGGATCGAACTGCCGCCAAACAATTTTTCCTTCGGTATCAATAATATACGTTGCCGGTATTGGCAAGCGCTGACTATCGTCGGAATGTGTTTCTTTCAATTTGGCATTTAACATGGTATTGTACAGAACAATCTGCTTTTTATCCGGTAAAAAAGTTACATCATATGCATCTGAGATTTTATAACCTTCGTCGTACAACAACCTGAATTTCTCACCTGTTTTTTCTTCCATCTTTTCGAGATATTCAGGCTTTTCAGGCGATACAGCAACTACTGTTGCGCCTTTATCCGTAATCAAACTCAGGCTATCCTGTATTTGTCCTAAATGTTTGTTGCATACCGGACACCAATGTCCACGGTAAAAGATAACCACTACAGGTCCTTTTTTCAATTCATCGGCAAGCACAAAAGTTGAGCTTTCAGCATCAATGGCAGTAAATAGTGGTGCTTTTGTTCCAACAGCAATCCCTTTGGCTTCGCTAGCATCTTTATATGTTTGTGAAAATCCTTGGGTCATAATCATGGTGATTGAAATGATAACTAGTATTCGTTTCATAATATTTTTAATTTATTAGTCGGGATATTATACAAACCTGACAAAAAATGGATTTTTATTTTTTATAAAAAAAGATGTAGTCTAATAAGGACGAAACTCGGTCATATTTCGACAAGCTCAATATGACGACAAGCTATTATTCACGATATTGAACTGAAAAATAATAACCTTCGACAAGCCTGCTCGCTAAGAAAAACGGGCTCAGGATGACGAAGTGCAGATATTAAAAAAGGGGCTTTTGAATAGCCCCCTTTGCGTTAATAATTGTAACATATTAATTACAAACTTTTTTTCACATCAGTCATTGCCAAAGCTAATTTTTTATCTGATTTGGCAACACTTATCTTATTAAGCAACTCTTTTGTTTCGGCATTAAAAAAGTATACCATTCCAGTAGAGTTAAATTCTGATACTGCCTGATGAACATCTACTTTTTTTAATTTTTTAGCACTTTCTGCTTTGGTTTCATCATTGGTTAAATCATTAACTACAAACTGGAAAACTCCGTCTTTGTTGTTTTCCATAAGAGCAGCCATAGCACGTTCACCATTTTTTTCGCAAGTTGGGCACCAATCGGCTCTGTTTACTACTGCAATAACTTTAGCACCCGATTGTGCCATTACTGATACAGAAAATAAGGTAATCAGTATCACACTTGTTAAAATTGTTTTTATCGTCTTCATCATTTTTCGTTTTTAGTGTTTATAATTAATGTATTAATAGCTTATGATTTGATATCCTTCCACCACAAGCGATCGAATGCTTGGATGATCTTTAAAGTCATTCAGAAGGGTAATCCCAGCCTTTTCCACCTGGCTTTTAACGCCAAATGCATTGGCACAAAATGAGCAGGCTCCGGTAATTTTATCTTTTAACCCTGAATACAATTGATGTAATTTATGATCTTCTTTTTCCATTTCGCCAATCCATTTGGTTCCGGCTCCTTCAAAAATAATTTTCAGGTCATCACCATTTTCTATGGCTTCAAGAGCCAACATAAAAGCATTGGATACTTTACCCATGGATTCCATTGTGTCTGTGTCCGAAAACACTACGATTGCAATTTTTGTCATGATATTTTACTTTTAGTTAAACTTGTTTATTGAATAAGTCGGAAAAATCTTTAATCCTGACAAAATTGAAGTGAATTATCCCTTAATGGTACTTGGAAAAAACTATCGACCTATTTTTTATGATACAACAGCCAACTGAAGGCCGCTTCCCTGGTCGAAAACACGGCATGATAATAATTCGGTATTTTTGCATTCATTTCAACAATTAATGAAAAGGCTGTTTCTTTAGGCTGATCTTGTATAAAAGCAGCTTTAACAGATTCATAAACCGAAACATGCTCTTTAAGGGAGTTTATTAATATTTTTAAATCTGAATGCTTTATATTATACCGGGCATTGGTGGCATCTGTTAAGATTTTTAGTTTTCTTGGAAGTGTTTCGTCTTTATACACATTATTTCCGAACTCAATTAAATCATTAAATTTGATAGCGCCTAAGTAAGTAACTTCAAGAATTTGTAGCTCTTCATTAAATTGGTAAGTAATCATACAGAGAAATCTTTTAAATATTCATCTTTATTTGTCGGATAAAAATGAATTCCTTACAATGATAACGTTTAGATTACTATAATGGAAATACGTTTAATCTATTCTGGCATAAATTCTGTCCCATTCCAAATGCTATCTGGTTTTAATGATTCTACAGGGTCTTTAGGCAATTGCAAATCCTTCTTTGTTATTTCATTTTCAGATTTGTGGGTTTCAATCATCTGAATTGTCAAATGACTTACAAGCAGCAACATCGCCATGCCTATAAAAATTAAAGGCAAGATATTTCTGTTATTTTGTTTTTTTACTTCTTCCATAATCCGGTGATTGATTTGCGGGTAAGTTTTACATAATCAAAAACACTATCGATCGGACACATGAAATGGCACCAGGGGCGTTTAATAAATAGTGATAATATAATTACAATAAACAGCACGCCAAAAAGAATCAAATTCGCAGTTAACTGGAAAAATGCACTAAACACTTCGTAGTTGGCAACTACAGGATTATTAAGTACCAGAGCAATTAAAACAGCTGCCAGAGCAATAAAACGCTGGATCAATTTTAATTTTTTGTAATACCCAGGACGAAAAACTTTTGCTTTACCTGTTTTGGCAAGAATTTCCTGTGCAGCCCCAAAAGGACAAACCGAATGGCAATAGATGTTTTTTCGGTTGATAAGAATAACGGCAATACTTCCTATAAACAGAATGTAAAAATAAAATTCTTTATGCCAGTCCGGGAAATTTCCTAACAATAAACCGGACAAGCGAGAATAGGTAATAGGTTGATTAAAAACAACCCCTAAAAAAATTAACGAAATAAAAATGGTAAGCCACCGTAATGTTTTCCTTAATTTCTGGCTTTTAAATTTCGACATTATAATGCCTGCAGCAAATAAATACAAAACAATCACCTCCAGCATCCCGAATAATGGATATTTTGTTTCGGAAATGGAAATATTTTCGCCTCGAGCATACCCGTTTTTTGTTGCTTCGATTATGGCATTACTTGTAATTGTTGCTCCGGATAATGCATTAACAGGTTTGTTGGTAAGAAACCGGGCAACTTTCTTTCCCTGAAACTGCTCAAAAAAATGTTTCTTAATGATTTTATCAAAGTAGCTCGGTGTTTCCTGATGACTTGCAATCAAAACTTTTTGAATCAGGCTGTCTTTATCTACCTGCACCAAAACTTCTATTTCACCATTATATCCATAACCTTTGCCTAAGTATAGCAAATTTTCTTTTTGGTTTTTAACAATCCATTTGTTCTGATTTACCTGTCTTATTTGGTATTTCGACTCCAAAAAGTGCTGTTGGATCAGTTCTTTTTTAGATTGTTCCGACCGGTTTTTTCCAATAAAAACAGCCAATACAATAAGTGATGTAACACCAATCCAAATCAATTGATTGCTGAATCTTTGAATAAAGCGCATTATTTATTTCTAATTAACTGAATCAGTCCAACTCCCGAAACAATGATAATCGTTCCAAAAACTCCTAAAAAGTATAAACCCGCTCTGAGTTCATTTTCGCCAATTAAAGTAAATCCTCCGGCTATAGTTACACTTAAAAGGATAAACCAAACGGCTGAAATTGACCATTTCCACCAGGTCATGTTCAGCTTTAAATCTTTTGCCCAATACACTGCACTTATGGCAAAAATTGTATATAGAAAACCCATGATCATCCAAAACAGGGGTTCCAGAAATGTTGAATTTGTAAACATATCGTCAGTTTTTTATTTCATTTAATTTTAAATATCAAACCATTCTTCGGTTCTTAACCATTCAGGAGCTTCGTTAAAGGTTTCGTTATTTCCATCTGGTGGTGGCAGATATTCCTGTCCACCTGGGTATTTAAAAAATTTCTTCTGCATGCTGAGAAGACCGGTTGAAAACAATCCGGATGGATCCCGGGGGTCAACTTCTCGAGCAATATTATGTATCCAGTTATTTTTACGTGAATAAGGGCACACAGCCAGGCAAACACGACACCCACGGGCATGACTGGTTGCCACAGAATTCCATACCGTAAAACATTTATCCTGATCAATTCTCCAGCGCTTGTAGCCACGTACAATGGTTTCCGGGCTACTATCAAAACTAATGGCACCACTTGGGCATTCTTCGGCACAGATTTTACATTTGCTGCAAAATTCTTTGATTCCTATGTCAATGGGTTTATCAGCTGCCAAAGGCATATTAGTGGTTATTCCGGCAAGACGGGTATTGGCTCCCAATTCCGGAGTTATTAAAACACCGTGCCTGCCCTGTTCGCCCAATCCGGCATCAATAGCTACCGGTGGCATTGCAATTTCGTATGATGTTGGTGGCACATGCGAGCGTGCAGCATAACCTATTTCTTTAACAAAGACTTCTAATTTGCCGGCAATAAAACGCAATCTTGAATAGGCATCATAAGAAGTGCCATAAGTTGGATTGGCATATAAAGAATCCCATTCGTGTGGTACGGCAATTACAATAACGTATTTCCAGTGCTTTGGTACTTCAAAATCAGTTTTTCCTACTCCTCTGATATATCCCTGATAAACCCATTCTTCTTTCAATTTAGCTATACCCACTAACGACGCTCCAAAGCTATGGCTTATTTTTTTGATGAGATCAGAAGCGTGCTTGTTTGATTTAAAATCCAACCTCTCTTTACGCATTCCTTTAAAATCAAACTCTTCAGGTTTTCCTTCCGGCTGGTGCGGAAATGCTCCCCGTCCATGTATCGGGCTTGCATGGGCATTGGACCACGCATCGGCTAAAAGGTATTTTTTTTCATATTTACTCCAATTTTGTCTTTGTTCCCTGCCTTTTTGCATCGATTTTTTAAACTCACCCAAGGCTCCCGGGTTATCCTGATAATAGCTTCTTAATGGTTCTGGTAAAGCCTCAACACCTTGCTCAAAAGTCCATTTCGGAGCATCTTCAGATCGCGGATATAAAAGCCGATAAAGCTCGCCATTTCGTTTGAAAAGATTCTCAACATAAGAAATACGCCTTGTTGCACTCACTTTTTCGTAGGTGGGAGTATCAACCAAAAATGGTTTCCGCTTAAAAAACTGGTCTTCGCCATAAGCAGTTCTTCCGTATCCCGTAAAGCTGTCTTTGTTTTTACCTGCAGCCAATCCTGCGCCTGCCATTCCACCTAAACTTAAAACGCCTCCTGTTAATCCCAGGGTTTTAATAAAACTTCTCCTGTCGAAAGCATTATCTTTTCTTGCCATTTCCTGATTTTATTGGTTCAAAAAATAAATATTAGTTACAAATGTAACTATTAAAATAATTTTTCAAAACAACTTATCAAAAATTGATCTTTTATAAATTCAAACAATTACTTTTGCATTTTAGATTTATAAATATGATGAAATATAGTTTTGACAAATCTTTAGGCAATATTTCCCGGATGATTTCCAAATCATTGGGAAAAAGCCTGGAAGCAAAATTAACTGCCCGGGATATTTTTATTACTGCAGAGCAATGGAGTGTGCTATCCTTACTGTTTCAGAAAAAAAAATTAACACAAATAGAAATCGGTACTTTACTGGGACTGGACAAAGTTCAAATCGTAAGAATAATTGATATTCTTGAAAAAGAACAGTTGGTTCAGCGGGTTATTAGCCCTACTGATAAACGATTTAAAAACGTTAACCTTACGCCAAAAGGGATTGAAATTTACCATAAAATTGTACCTTATGCCACCAATGTTCACGCCGATGCATTTTCTTCCATTAGTGAAGAAGATATCAAACAATGCCTGGCAACCCTGGAAAAGATAAATAATAACTTAAAGCACTAAATATAAAGTTACGGTAATTTAAAGCCCATGACTAAAATATCATCAATTGGATGATAGTCTTTTGACCAGTTATTGAACTCATTCGTAAGAATTTGCTTTTGTTGGTCAAAATCTTTTTCATGAATATCAACTAAAAGCTTTTTAAAATTCTTTGAACCATATTTTAATAAATCGGGTCCACCTAATTGGTCACGGTATCCATCGGAGAAAAGGTAAACGGTATCATTTTCTGAGTAAGGAATCTCATGCAAGGTAAATGGTTTTTCCTGTTTAATATATTTACCAATTGGCATACGGTCGGCTTTTATCTCTGTTAATCCTGATTTATTAATTAGAATAAACGGATTATTTGCTCCGGCATACTGAATCGTTTTTTTCTCGGGTTGAATAATACATAAAGCCATATCCATTCCATCGGCACGACTATCAGAAGAGTTCGAAAGCGTTCTGATCACGTAATCTCTTAGTTGATTTAAAATTTCATTAGCCTTTAAGTTTCCTGGTTTTACAATTTCATTTAAAAATGCAACACCCAACATACTCATAAATGCTCCAGGAACACCATGACCAGTACAATCAGCAATAGCAATTACAATAGAATCTTCAACCTTTTTAATCCAGTAAAAATCGCCACTAACCACATCGCGTGGTAAGTACAACATCATATGTTCCGGAATAACCTGTCCAACATAATCTAAATGTGGCAAAACAGCTTCCTGGATGCTGGATGCATACTGAATACTGCTTTGTATTTTTTCGGCTTGAATCCGGATTTTTTGTTCCTGTTCTACACGTTCTGTGATATCAGATGTATAAACCTGGCAAACATCCGAGTCGCTTATACCCCTTAACATAAACCGGTAAACATGCTCATTTACTTTATCTTCACGATTAATAATTCCATTTTCGTCGATAAAATTATTAACTGGAATATCGGCAAAAGCAGGAATAACCTGACGGATATCGATTCCTTTTACTAAATCGGGAAAAGTTTCGGTAGCCGCAGGATTGGCGTCTATCACATTAAATTCAGGATTAAAACGAAATACCGGTTCAGGATTCAATTTGGCAAATAATGCCATGGAATCAACTTTTTTCTCGGCTTCGACCTGCTCGGTAATATTCGATCCATATACATGAATTAAATTCAGTTCATTCACACCTTTTACAACAAGGTTATAGTAATGATCATCAATAGTAATTCTTATTGTTTTCTGCTTATTTCCTTCGATTAACTCTTTTACATTTAATTGTTCTAACTCAGGTATTAAGTCGACTGCCTTTTGTCCTATAATATTTCCCTTTTTTAAAATATCTATAGCAGCCGGATTTGCTTCCTTAATTGTAAAATCATTACTAAACCGCATTACCGGATCAGGATTATGTTTGGCAAACAACGAAAAACTGTTTAGTTCATCTTTAAGCATCAGCTCTTCAGTTACATCATCTTTTATCGCCATGTAATGCCAGATTGATCCGTCGTCTTGCGTAATAGGAGTTATTGTAGCTCGCTCCCAATAAAGATCTCCACTTTTCTTTTTATTTCTGAAAAGCCCTTTCCATATATTCCCCGACTCAATGGTTTCCCACATTTCTTTGTAAACTTCGGGGGGTTGATAGCCGGAATTTAAAATGCTTGGATTTTTGCCTTTAACGTCATCCGAAGAATAGCCCGAATGCTCTTCAAATGCCTGATTAACATATTCTATTTCTCCCTTGGCATTGGTAATCATTACCGAATCGCTGGTTTTTTCCATAGCATTCTGAAAAAGAATACGTTGGTTACGTTCTTCAATTAACGGCGTATTTTTCGAAGCATAAATATGAAAAACCATCAAGTCGGTAATTGCCCGTAAATCGAGTTGGTAATAATCATTATTTAGCTGTATCTGAATTGTTTTCACCCTGTTGGAACGAATAAACTCGTCAACATCAAGACTTTTTAATTCGGGGATATAACTAGTGATTTGATTATCATTATCATCAATATTAAAAAGCATTCTTGCTGTAGGATTTGCTCTTAATGTGTGTCCGTGCTTATCCACGCGGATAACAGGTGCCGGATTAAATTCTGCAAATAATGCATTGGATTTTGTTTTATCCTCTTCAAGAAAAGTATCGGGGGGCAATAATTGTTTTAAGTTCCATTTTGTTTTTACCTCACAGCCCGGACAATAGGGAACCACATCACCTTTTTGGACCTTAACAGAAGCTTCGCCACACCCTTTACAGCTGATGTGGGCATCAAATCCTGCCACTTCGCCACTTACAAAATTAAATTTGGACAATACCGATGAGTAAGTTGAAACCAGGTAGGGAACTAAAAATGTGAGCAAAAACTGCGTTATATGAAAATCTTTAAACCCTGAAAAAATGCTTTCTCCCTGATTAATTAAATTTAAAATAACCCCGACAATGAGAGCAACTCTTAATGCTCTTTTTAAAATCATAGGATTAAACGCTTCTTTTATATATCTAAAATTTTGCATAATAATCTATTTTATTATTTCAACTCCAATCACCAATACATCATCAACCTGATCATAACCATTTTTCCATGAATCAAATGTATTTTCAAATTCTTCTGCTTGTTTTCTAACAGGCAGGGTTCCTGTTTCAAGTATAAGATTTTTAAATGCTTTCATCCCAAACTTTTTATCTCTTTCGCCTCCAAACTGATCCTTGTAGCCATCGGTAAACAGATAAATTCGATCCCCAATTTGAAGATCAACAGTTTTTGCAGAAAAAGGAACATTATCATTGATATGTTTCCCAACAGGCATTTCGTCTGCAGGGATCTTCTCAATCTCATTATTACGCCATAGAATTAAAGGATTAAAAGCGCCAGCAAACGAAAGTTTATTGTTTTTTGTATTAATAACTGCCAGGGCAATATCCATCCCATCTTGCACTGTTCGCTCTGCCCTTCCGGTTTCGAGCGATTCAATAATTCTTTTTCGCAATTGATTTAAAATTAAATCAGGCTCAATGATTTTCTCACGCAAAATAATTTCATTCAGCATAGAAATACCTAACATACTCATGAATGCGCCCGGCACTCCATGCCCGGTGGAGTCTGCAGCAATAACTATTTTAAAATCATTAACCTGATTTATCCAGTAAAAATCGCCACTAACAACATTCCTGGGACGGTAAAATATAAAATGTGATGGAAGCATTTTTTTTATAAACTCTTTATGTGATAACATGGCTTTTTGTATAGTCCATGCGTAACTTATACTCTCCTGAATATCTTTTGCCTGAGTTTGTATTTTCTGCTCGGCAAGTTTAATCTTGGTAATATCGTTACCATAAATATTGATGGTTTTAATAGAATGCACTCCTTTTAAAACCAGTTTATAAAAGTGCCCTTTCAATATGATCAATACATCTTTTACCTCATCGTTTTCAATAATTTCATCAAAATTGAACTGTTTTAGTTCGGGTAGTAGCTCGGTAATATCCTGCCCTGATAAAGTAATATCTTCAAATAATGTTTCTGATGCAGGATTAGAACTACTAATGATTCCATTAGCATCAATTCTAAATAAAGGTTGTGGATTATGCCTGGCAAATAATGCCAGGCTCTTTAAAATTTCATTGTCGGACTTCGCAAAAGAAAATATTTGCTTTGGTGACCATTTTGTTTTTTTCTTACACTCAGGGCACTCTTCAATTTCCTGTCCCACATGAACATGAAAATCT
>JAWLEM010000072.1:0-11552 GCA_041686115.1 Bacteroidales bacterium | reverse complement strand
AAACAGCAATACAACACTTGCTAACAGAGCTTACAACATGGCTATAAATTACACTTTTTTCAAAAACACAAACCTGGTAAATACAGAAATTGAAAAATATATGGCTGTTACCAAAGATGATATTAAAAGAGTAGCAAACAAATATTTCAGAGATGATAACAGAGTGGTTCTTTACTATTTACCAAAGAAAAATTAATTTCCTTATTTAAAAACCAATTCAAAAAAATATTTTACCAATGAAAAATTATAAACATATTATATCATCCATTTTATTTGCAATTCTAATAATTGCAAATGCTTCTGCTCAGGTAGACAGAAGCGTAAGGCCAGAACCAGGGCCAGCTCCTGAAATAAAAATTGGCGAACACCAATCATTTACTTTAGATAACGGCTTAAAGGTAATTGTGGTTGAAAACCATAAAGTTCCTGTAGTATCTTTTCAGCTTACTCTAGATGTTGATCCGGTAATGGAAAAAGATGCTGTTGGTTATGTGAGTTTAACTGGAGGTTTATTAAGAGCCGGAACTGCTAACAGAACCAAACCCGAAATTGACGAGCAGGTTGATTTTATCGGCGCAACTTTAAACACATATACCAATGGTGTTTTTGCACAATCGCTAAAAAAACATTCAGAATCACTGCTTGAATTAATGTCTGATGTAATGCTAAACCCTGTTTTTCCTGAATCAGAACTGGAGAAAAACAAAAAGCAGGCTATTTCAGGATTAAAATCTTCTGAGACCAACCCGGGAGCTATTGCTAATCGGGTAGCACAAAAATTAAGGTTTCCTAATCTTCCTTATGGTGAAATAAGAACAGAAGAAACCATTGAAAATATTACGCGTGAAAAATGTTTGAATTATTATAATACCTATTACAAACCAAATACTGCATACCTGGTAATTGTAGGCGACATAACAGCTGACGAATCGAAACAATTAGCTAATAAATACTTTGGCGGCTGGGAAAAAGGCAATGTACCCGAGCATGAATATCAGTTTCCAGACAAAAATACTGGAACCCGGGTTGCAGTGGTGCATAAAGACGATGCTGTACAATCGGTGATAAAAGTTACTTATCCGGTTAACATTAAGCCAGGTAGCGAAGATGCGATTCCTATATACTTAACAAACCAGATTTTTGGTGGTGGAATTTTTTCTGGCAGACTAATGCAAAATCTTCGCGAAGATAAAGGTTATACTTATGGGGCACGATCAAGTATCAGTACCGATCCTTTGGCAGGATATTTCGAAGCAGGTGCAGAAGTAGGAACTGAAGTTACCGATAGCGCCATTACGCAGTTTATCTACGAAATGAACAGAATCCGTAACGAAAAAGTTAAGAAGGATGAGATTCAATTATCAAAAAATGTATCAACCGGTTCCTTTGCCCTTTCACTGGAAAGGCCTCAAACAATTGCTCGTTTTGCATTTAATACCCAGCGGTACAATTTACCAGATGATTATTATGCCACATATCTCGAGAAACTAAATGCTGTTACAATAGACGAAGTACAGCAAATGGCACAAAAATATATCACCCCCGAAAATACCATTATTATTGTTGTTGGCGATAAAAATAAATTACACGACAGACTTAAGCCTTTTGATGCTGACGGCAAAATCGAAATTTATGATGCTTACGGAAATCCTGTAAAAGAAGATAAAGCAAAACAAATACCTGATGGAGTAACTGTACAAAAAATTATCGATCAGTATGTTGAAGCCATTGGAGGTGAAGAAAAGCTACAGTCAATTAACGATTTAACAATGAAAGCCAGTACTGTAATGAATGGTATGGAAATAGAGCAGATTACTTACCGCAAAGCTCCAAATCAATATGCGATGAAAATGAGTATGAACGGAAATGTTATGATGGAACAAAAATTTGATGGCGAAAAAGGTTCCATGAAAAGTTTCCAGGGTGAGCAGGAAATTAAAGGAGATGACCTTGAGAATCTGAAAATTGATGCCACCATTAACCAGGAATTAAAGTACGATGAACTTGGCGTAGAATTGTCTTTAGACGGGATGGAAACGGTAAATAATAAAGATGTTTATAAAATAAAAGTGGTGTCACCTACAGGACAAACAACCTATGATTTTTATGATGCTGAATCAGGATTGAAATTGATGACAAAACAAACCGTAAGCACCCCACAGGGAGATGTAACACAAACACAAACATACCTTGATTATAAACAATTTGGTGGAATTAAATATCCAACACTCATTAAAATATCAGGAATGCAAAATATGGAGTTAAATGTTAATTCGGTCGAAATCAATACTGGATTAGAGGAAAATCTGTTTCAATAAACACAAATTAATGGGAACAGGCGATAATAACCCTGCCAGTGGTTTTCGGCCCTGGCAGGGTTTTTTTATGGCTCAAACCCGCTAGCTTCGCAAACACCATGACGATCATGCATGTTATCATTATCAAACAAACCATAATGCCAAACATACGATTCTGGCAAAACAGATAGGAACATATTTTCTACCTTAATTTCGAGCCTATGTTTCTTTATACCATACCACATATTAAATAAAACCGCACGGCAACAGTGTAGTAATAACAAACCACCGGGCCGCTTGGGGCGACTCGACGGATAAACACTTTTTTTATTTGACAAAGTCTTTGGTTTTACTCCTTACCATAAGATAAAAACATATGGTATTAAAGCTGACTTTTTTTAAAGTTTTATATAAGTTGAATATCGTGGAAACAAATGTGTAAACAATACAAATACAACAAATGATGCAGATATTCCAAAAATGTTAGGATCCAGTCCTAAAGGTAGTTCAACACTCATCTCAGTAAGAATAAGTGTTGTCGAACCTCCGACCAGCATTGCCCAAATGGCGGCCAGTGAGTTTTTTCTTTTCCCGAAAAATGCTCCAAGTAGCGGAATAAATAAGCCCGAAACCATAAAAGCATATGAGTAAAGCATCAGTTCGAGTACATTTTCCATTTTTAGGGCCAGTGTTAATGCCAAAATTCCTATAACAAGGGTAAGAATTTGCGAAAGTCGCAATTGACTTTTATGGTCATCTTTGATGGGAAAAATTCTGCTTAGAATATCTGTAAGAACATTACCTGATGCAGCCATCAGGCAACTGTCGGCTGTTGACATAATTGCGGAAAAATAGGCCGACATCATTAAGCCCATTAACCCAACCGGCAAAATCGTTCTTAGTAATAACGGTAATCCCATTTCCGGGTCAATACTTTCAAAAGTTGCATAACCCAACTCTGCAAACATTCCCTGATCTAAAGCTACTCTTGAAAACAGTCCGAGGGTAACCCCCATAAAAGCCATTAAGGGCCATTCAAATACTCCTGCAATAAACCAGGCTCTTTGGGCTTGCTTTTTTCCGCGGGTAGAATAAATTCGTTGGTAAAGGGTCATTCCCACAAACCAGATAGGAATAATGGTAACTCCCCAGTTTACAAGCTGCTGCCACGAAACATTGGTTAACTGCAATAATTCAGGCCGCACCGTTTCCCGAAGGGCCTCAGCGCCTCCAATGGCTTGATATCCCAGCGGAATTCCTATAAATATTAACCCGCTCATTAAAATAATCCATTGAATCGTATCGGTATAAATAACAGCCTTAAGTCCTCCCATAACGGTATAAATAACCGCAATTGTTCCCATAATAATTAAAGCAGCATTCATATTCAATCCAATAAAAGAAGCAGATGCAAGTTTTGCTCCGGCCAGTATTTGTGAACTGGTAAATCCAATGTAGCCTATGGCAGAAATTATCCCAGCAACCAATGCCACTCGTTTACTATAAAAATTTCCAAAAATTTGCGGAAAAGTATATAAATTCATTTTTTTCATTAATGTGGCCACCTTAGGAATAAGTAAGGCCGCACTTACCCATGCCCCAATTAATCCCGTAAAAAGCATCCACGACCCAGAAAGCCCCATGGCAAATCCCAGTCCGCCTAAGCCAATTGAAAAACCGCCACCAACATCTGTTGCTACTACCGAAAGACCAACGTGTAAACTACCCATGGTTCTTCCACCAACAAAATAATCATCAGGGTTCTTATTTCGACGAAGAAAATAATATCCTACCCCCAACATTAAAATCATGTATAATACAAAAATGGATAAATCAATGATATGCATATCTAAACTGTTTTTTAGTTAATATATCTTAAAATTATATTTAAGAGAATTATATGATTTTTAACCTAAACCAAAAAACGAACAACGGAATTATGTGTTTCTTTATATCGAATCATTAAAAGCAACCCAAATATATTGAACAGTTTTTCAAAAACAAAAATACTGCACTAAAAAGGTATATTAATTACTGTATGTTTTTAAGGATTTATGGTTAGGGTTTGTATCGAAAAAGGATACAATTGTTACAAAAATTTCTGTAAAATAGCCCATATTTATGTTTCTATTTTTTAATTTCGTCAAATAATCGACAATCAAATTTTAACATTTTTTTATGAGAGCAGTTATACAGCGGGTTACTCAGGCGTCCGCAACCATTGATCAACATATAAAATCATCCATTAATAATGGTTTATTAATTTTGGTAGGAATTGAGGCTGCCGATACAATTGAAGATATAAAGTGGTTAAGTAACAAAATAACCCAATTAAGGATTTTTGATGATGAAGATGGTATAATGAATTTATCGGTAAAAGATATCGATGGAGAAATCCTTGCCATAAGCCAGTTTACGCTACATGCCAAAACAAAAAAAGGAAACCGTCCCTCATACCAGCAGGCAGCAAAACCCGACGTTTCTATTCCTTTATATAATCTGTTTGTTGAACAATTAGGTTCTGATTTAGGTAAGGAAATAAAAACCGGCGAATTTGGTGCTTATATGAAAATCAACCTTACTAATGATGGCCCGGTAACCATAATGATCGATACAAAAAATAAAACATAAAAATGGCTGAACAATCCACGGCATCCCTGGAACGTGTAACATTAATTGTTGCTTCTTTCGCATCGTTTGCAACACCGTTTATCGGGTCTGCAACCAACATTGCCCTGCCGGCTATTGGAAAAGATTTCTCGGCCGATGCGGTAACCTTAAGCTGGGTAGCCACATCTTTTTTATTGTCGGCAGCTGTATTTCTGGCTCCTTTTGGGCGGTTAGCAGATATTTTAGGCCGTAAAAAAGTGCTTAATTACGGTTTAATCATTTTTACCATTGGATCTTTATTTTGTGCTTTATCTCCAACCATCGAATGGCTGATTTTTTGGAGGGTTGTTCAGGGTTTTGGAGGGGCCTTAATTTTTGGGACAGCTATGGCTATTATTACATCTGTATTTCCCAGAAAAAAGCGAGGTAAAGCATTAGGAATAGCTGTTGCATCGGTATACACCGGATTGACACTTGGGCCATTTATTGGAGGTTATTTAACCAAAACATGGGGATGGCAGGGTATTTTTCTATTTACTGTTCCTCTTGGAATTATTGCAGTTGCTCTTAGTTTCATATACCTAAAACAGGAATGGGCCGATGCCAAAGGTGAGAAATTCGACTGGAAAGGTTCTGTAATTTACGGAGTGTCGATTGTTTCGTTAATGTACGGGTTCGGCGAGTTACCCGAATTGCAAGGGACAATTTTTTCATTGGGAGGTATTGCGGGACTGGTTCTATTTATTTTGTTTGAAAAGCGCCAGCAGTTTCCTGTACTTAATATTAATTTATTTGCCAAAAACAGAATATTTGCCTTTTCAAATTATGCAGCATTAATTAATTACAGCGCTACCTTTGCCATAGGATTCCTGTTAAGCTTGTATTTGCAATATATTAAGGGGCTAAACCCTCAGCAGGCTGGGCAAATCCTTGTTATTCAACCCCTGTTAATGACCATATTTTCGCCCATTACAGGAAAATTATCTGACCGGATGGATCCCGGGAGAATTGCATCAATTGGAATGGCATTGATTTCTGCGGGCTTATTTATTATTGCATTCATTGGTTTTAATACAAGCATTCTTTTTATTAGCGCTATTTTAGTGCTGTTTGGTATTGGTTACGCATTGTTTTCGTCGCCCAATACCAATGCCATTATGAGCTCGGTAGAAAAAAAATATTATGGTATAGCTTCTGGGACAGTGGGAACAATGCGATTGGTAGGGCAAATGTCGAGCATGGGAATTGCCATGATGATTTTTTCCATGGTTATTGGCAAAGTAGAAATTAATCCGTCGAATTACCCGGCATTTATTACATCGTTACGAATAGCATTTTTAGTTTTTGCTGTTCTTTGTTTTATCGGTATCTTCTTTTCTTTAGCCAGAGGAAAACAAAACAGATAAAACACATTAGAAAGAGCAGAATTCAACACATCATTAATTCAATAAACAGAAGAAAATGACCCTAAAAGAAACGCAAGAAAAAGTAGATCAATGGATCAAAAAATATGGGGTTAGGTACTTTAATGAACTAACCAATATGGCTCTGCTTACCGAAGAAGTTGGCGAGTTAGCCAGGATTATTGCCCGAAAATATGGTGAGCAGTCGTTTAAAGATCCCGACAAAGAAAAAAACCTGGAAGAGGAGCTTGCAGATGTTTTTTTTGTGTTAATTTGTATTGCTAATCAAACAGGTGTTGATTTAACAAAAGCTTTTCAAGAAAATTTAGATAAAAAAACAAAAAGAGATTCGAATCGACATATAGAAAATAATAAGCTAACCTAAAATATTTATGATTATGAAAGAAATATTCGAAAAATATAGCCAAGAAATTTTAAAGGAACCCATTCAACAAAAAGTGGCTGTATTGGCTAATAACAGTCATCAATATTTAACAACAGAAAACCTAAAGAAAGCATTTAGCTTAATAGACTTAACCAGCTTAAATACAGAAGACAATTGCACAAAGATTAAAGTAATGTGTGAAAAGGTAAATGTTTTTAAAAATCACTATTCCGATATGCCCAATGTAGCAGCGATATGTGTTTTCCCGGGCATGGTAAGCTGTGTGAAAAATACGCTTATTGTCTCCGAAGTAGAAATTGCTTCAGTGGGCGGCGGTTTCCCTTCATCACAAACTTTTTTAGACATAAAAATTGAAGAGTGCAACAAAGCTATTCAGGCCGGGGCTACAGAAATAGATATTGTACTTAGCGTGGGCGAATTTTTCGAAGGCAATTACGAGTATTGTTTTAAGGAAATAAAAGACATTAAATCAGCCATTGGCGACAACCATCTTAAAGTCATACTTGAAACAGGGACTTTACCTTCACACGAAAAAATCTGGGAAGCTAGTATTTTGGCTATGGAAGCCGGAGCCGATTTTATTAAAACATCAACCGGAAAACAATCGCCAGCAGCAACAACCGATGCAGTTTATGTGATGACCAAAGCCATAAAATCTTTTTATGATGTTACTAGCAAGAAGGTAGGTATAAAACCTGCAGGCGGAATTGCAACACCTGCAGAAGCCCTTGCTTATTTTGCTATTGTAAAAGAAAACCTTGGTGATGACTGGCTAAATTCAAAATTATTTAGAATAGGAGCCAGCCGACTGGCAAATAATCTATTAACTGAAATATATCAAAAAGAAGTAAAATATTTTTAATTACTTAATTATTTCCCCTAAAAGCAACCCACGGTGTCGCTTGAAGTGACGCAGTGGGTTTTTCTTGGGTTACGCCGTAAGTTTTTCCCAGATTAAATTAACCCCAGCTCTTCAGCTATTTTTTTATTTACCAGTTTCCCATCTCGCAATCCGGCATAATCTCTGGCAGAAGAAAACTCCCAGTCTGTTGCTTTTATAGCTAACCCCGCTTTAACCGGGTTCTGATGAATATAGCTAAAACAAATCTGTGGGTATTCCTTTTCGGTGTCTCCTGTTTTTATCTCTGTAATTCCATTTTTTGTAATAAAGGACGGAGTGATGCTTTTAGGGCAATTGAGGCATTCGGCATTGGTTGCTTCTCTGAAAAGTTTTCCGCTTCTGTTTTGTTGTTTATTTATAGCATTAGTATAAGACCGAAGCATAATGCCAATCGAATCGTTAAAAGTTCGCCTTTTCTCTTTTTTCGGGCTCACCAACGGTGTCGCTCGGAGAGACGCCGTGGGTTGTCCCTTTTCATCCAAGATGTCGCCGGGTTCTTTCCCTTGCTTACTCACGGCGTCGCTTAAAGCGACACCGTGAGTTTTTCCGTGACTAATCCGATGACTTGGAGTAATCGAATCAGTAGTCCTGGTAATTTTATTAACCAACACCATGAAATGAAAATGGTTAGGCATTAGACACCAAGCCAGTATATCAGCATAAGGAGTAATATGTGTTTTTATTTTCTTCAGGAAAAACATATAGTTCTCTTTGTTAAAGAATATTTTTTGCCGGTTATTCCCCTGATTATAAATGCGATATAAGAAACCTTCTTCGAATTGCATAATTTTAGATGTTTTTAAGCTTTTCTGCTTAACTACGGTGCCGCTTGAAGCAGTGCCGTTGATTTTTTCGATAAGTGGGTTTGAAAAAAATTCATTTATTCTTAATTGTTTATAACAACTTTAAAGATAATAAATTTCTTACTGATCCGATGAATTGGAATCATCGGATCAGTTTGTGTAAGTCACGGACCAGCAATGTAGACCTACACAGCGTCGCTTCAAGAAACACCGTGAGTTTTACCATTGCTGGTTGTGTAATGAGGATTTTGAAAAGTCTGAAATAAAAGATATTTCTTTCGGACAATTCATTGATGTTTTATTTTTGTCTCGGATAAACATTCATTAAGAAAACTTACCTTTGCAGCCTATGAACCATTACGATATTATTGTCATCGGTGCCGGGCCTGCTGGTTTACTTGCAGCCGGAAGAGCAGCAGAAAAAGGGAAAAAAGTATTGATCCTGGAAAAAATGCACCAGGAAGGACGCAAATTAAAAATCACCGGCAAAGGCAGGTGTAATATTACCAACGATTCTCCAATTAGCGAATTTATTAAACATGTGCATCCCAATGGAAGGTTTTTAAAAAATGCTTTCCATCAGTTCTTTTCGGATGATATCATTCAACTACTTGAAAAACAGGGTGTAGAATGCAAGCTTGAGCGTGGAGGACGATATTTTCCTGAAAGCGACAGGGCTGTTGATGTATTAAACGCGCTTTTGGCGTGGAACAAAGCATTAAATGTTGATATCTACACAAAACACAAGGCCGAAAAACTATTGATTAGTGATAACAAAATCAAAGGAGTGCACGCTGATAGGAAAGATTTTCAAGCAAGTAAAGTCATCATTGCTACTGGAGGCAAATCCTATCCTGCCACCGGATCAACCGGAGATGGTTATGAGCTTGCCAAACAGGCAGGGCATACCATAGAGCATCCAAAACCAGCCCTTGTCCCTCTTGAAACAGAAAATCATATACCACAAAAGCTGCAAGGATTAAAATTAAAAAATGTGCTGGCTGCAGTGTGGGTCAATGATAAAAAAACAACAGAGGCTTTTGGCGAATTAGAATTTATGGATTTCGGACTTTCAGGGCCCATTATACTAACACTTAGCAGGAATGTAGTCACTGCATTACAAAATGGCAGTAAAGTAGATATTTTTATTGATTTAAAGCCTGCATTGGATGATAAAAAACTTGACAACAGGCTGCAAAGGGAGCTAAACGAAAATGGCAAGAAAAATATCAGTGCTGTTTTTAAAAATTTATTGCCTGTAGCCCTGGTTCCGGTTTTTCTTGATCTTACACATCTTAACCCGGATAAAGAGTGCCACCAGGTTAGCGCAAAAGAGCGAAAAAAAATCCGCTATTACCTAAAAAATATGCCTTTCAAAATTATAGGCTACCGCTCCTTTAAAGAAGCCATTATTACTGCAGGGGGGATCCCAACGAATGAATTATCATCAAAAACAATGGAATCGAAACTGATAAAAGGACTTTTCTTTGCAGGAGAAATTATAGATACTGATGCAGATACCGGTGGATATAATCTCCAGATTGCTTATTCTACCGGCTGGCTGGCCGGAGATGCAAGCGCTTCTGAACAATAGTCGGCGGAATAATCGTTCAACGGACATTCCTGTCCATTGAGCTTTTGATATTTAAACCTAAACCTGCCGGTGTCTTAAAAGCTTCCTGGTGTTTTAACAAACAGTTTATATTATAAACATCGGATGACTATTACTTAAATTCTCTGATTCCATTAATTTTAGCAGTTATTAACAGACAACCCATCTGCTGATTTCTTCAAAATTAGCCGCTTATCGTGTTGTTATTAAAAAATTCAAAGTTCCGGAAGGGTTTAATCGTTTATAAAAAATGAGGAGCATCCTTGGGATAGCGACTCCGGAGAAATCGTTAAGCTATATCGTTATTTTTTGCTATAAATGTAGGATGCCGCTGGCATCCAATAAAAATAATAGTCAACAGATGGTTGTTGAATCAGTGTGTTCTCTTTTATTTTTTCCGGGTAACTACGTAACTCACCAGTTCCTGAAGCGCCACTTTAGATTCGTTATCAGGCATTTCGCTTAGTAACTCAAGTGCTTTATTTTTATATTCGTTCATTTGTAGGGTTGCATAATCAAGCCCCCCTTTTGCAATAACAAAATCAATCACCTCCTGTACTTTGCGTTTGTTTTTATTATGCCTTTTTACGATGCTTAATATCTGCTTTTTTTCAGTCAGAGATGCTTTTTCCAAAGCATAAATAACCGGCAGGGTCAATTTTTTTTCTTTAATATCATTACCCGAAGGTTTTCCAATTTTTCCGTTATTTTGATAATCGAGTAAATCATCTTTAATCTGAAATGCCATTCCCACATATTCGCCAAATTGCCATAGGGTTTCAACCAACTTGTCATCAGCACCCGAAGATTTTGCTCCACAAGCAGTACATGCAGCAATTAATGCTGCTGTTTTTTTACGGATAATATCATAATACACATCTTCTGTAATGTTCAGTTTCCTGGATTTTTGGATTTGCAGCAACTCCCCTTCGCTCATTTCGCGGACAGCCACAGAAACAATTTTAAGCAGATCATATTCACCATGCTCAACGGCCAGCAATAATCCCTGCGATAATAAATAATCGCCAATTAAAACACTAATTTTCGATTTCCATAATGCGTTAATGGAAAAAAATCCTCGTCGCTCGTATGATTCGTCCACTACATCATCGTGAATTAAAGTAGCTGTATGCAATAATTCAATTAATGAAGCAGCGGTATAGGTTGATTCGCCAACATCATCTTTTAACATTTTGGATGTTAAAAATACAAACATAGGGCGCATCTGCTTCCCTTTACGCCGCAGCAAATAATTCATAATAATATTTAACAACGGCACCCTGGTTTGCATTGATGAACGGAAAAAAGGTTCAAACTTTTCCATTTCATCTCTTATAGGAGCTTTTATTTTATCTGCAGTTGACATATCTTATCCTTATGGCACCAAATATACTAATTAATTCTATGAGCTAAAATTAATTCAGGAGCCGAAAACTGTAAAAAAAACAATAAATAACGCCGGATGTTCATCATTGTACGGCTGTATTTTAATATTTATTTTTTTATTCACAAACTCAGGG
>JAWLEM010000071.1:0-11639 GCA_041686115.1 Bacteroidales bacterium | reverse complement strand
TTTATTACCACCATTATGCATGAGCCTAAACTTTTGATCTTTGATGAGCCTTTTAGTGGATTCGACCCTATTAATGCTAATTTGCTTAAACAGGAAATTCTGGAATTAAAGAAAAAAGGGTCAACCATTATTTTCTCAACCCATAACATGGGCTCTGTTGAAGAATTGTGCGATCATATTACCCTGATTAATAATGCCAAGAATATTCTTGAAGGGCCTATCGATAAAATCCGGCATGAATATAAATCAAGCATATATGATATTTCTTTTTCTGGAGAAACAGAAAAATTAGAAGCATCGTTAAACAACCATTATGAGATTATTAACAAAATGAAAATGAATGGTAATAATGCTGTAAGAGTTAAACTGCTTCATCATACAAACGAAAATGAGCTCTTATCACTAATTATTCCTGCAGTCGAAATTATCTCATTTAATGAGGTTATTCCAAGCATGAATGATGTATTTATAAAAGTTGTAAATGAAAATAAAAAATAAACGTGCCATAAAATATTTCAATCAATCATGAATAAAATAAATCTGATAATATCGAGAGAATACTTAACTCGCGTTAAGAAAAAATCATTTATTATAATGACCATTTTAGGGCCCATCCTTTTTGCTGCTTTATTTATAGGCCCTGCATGGATTGCATCATTAGATGATACAGATATAAAAAATATAGCGGTAATTGACAGCTCCGGGATATTTATCAACAACCTTCCTGATACAGATTATATTAAATTTGAATATATAAAGAACAAACCATTAAATGAAATAAAAGAAAATTTTTCGGAGTTAGACTATTATGCGATTTTACAAATAATGCCAAGCATAACCTACGAACCAACTGCTGTTCATCTTTTTTCAAAAAAACAACCCAGCTTTTCAGTAAAATCGCACATTGCCAGTTCAATGGAAAGGGAGTTGAAAAACAATAAATTAAAAAGCCATGGAATTGATGAAAATATTTTGAATTCCATAAAATCAGATGTTTCCATAAGAACAATACAATGGACAGACGATGGTGAAGAAAAAGAAGGATCGACCGAAATAGCTATGGCTGTTGGATATGCCGGCGGGTTTATGATCTACATCTTTATATTTATGTTTGGTGCACAGGTAATGAGAGGTGTTATTGAAGAGAAATCGAGCAGGATTGTAGAAATTATAATCTCATCGGTCAAGCCATTTCAACTAATGATGGGGAAAATCATTGGTATTGCTTTGGTAGGGCTAACACAATTTTTACTTTGGATTGTTCTTACACTATTAATTGTTAGTGGTGTAAAAACTGCTTTTTTTCCCGATCTGGGAACAAAAAATGCACAGGAAGTTGTAGTACAGGACTTGTTTGAGGGACAAGAGATGGAACAAGTAGAAAATATGCAGCCACAAAATATGGATCAATTCTCAAGCATTTTTAATTCCATAAAATCGATCGATTTTGGTGTAATGATTGGCTCCTTTATTTTCTTTTTCCTTGGCGGATATTTACTATACGGATCGTTATTTGCAGCCGTAGGTTCGGCAGTTGACAACGAAGCCGACACACAGCAGTTTATGTTCCCGATAACCATTCCTCTAGTGCTGGGAATTTTTGTTATGATCAATGCCATTAACACTCCCGACAGTCCGGTAGCATTCTGGTTTTCAATGATTCCGCTTACATCACCCATTGTAATGATGGTTCGTATTCCATTTGGTGTACCTTACTGGGAAGTAGCCCTTTCTATGGGTTTATTAGTTTTAACATTTATAGGTTCAACATGGATGGCCGGTAAAATATACCGTACAGGAATATTAATGTACGGGAAAAAAGTAAATTACAAAGAGCTTTGGAAATGGCTCAGATATAAATCATAACCATTAATACAGGGGAGCTTAATTATTTTGCTCCCCTTTTTATTGAACGATTAACCGAACTAAACGTTAATATTCGTAATTTTGATGATCATTATTCCCAAATTGTTATAGAAAAACACCATATATGAGAATTGCTGTTATTGATATGGGCACCAACACCTTTAACCTGCTAATAGCAGAAACAGACAAGGATAAAAAGTATAAAATCATTTTTAAAGATAAAGCAGGAGTAAAACTCGGAAAAGGTGGAATTAATCAAAAAACAATTACACCAGAAGCTTTTCAACGAGGCATTGATGCCATAGAAAAACATCTTAAAACCATCCGAAACTACAAAGCAGATAAAATATTTACAACAGCAACATCGGGTGTTAGAAGCACCCGAAACGGAAAAGAGTTTGTAGAAACACTGGAAACACAATTTAATCTAAAAATTCAAATTATTTCGGGTGATGAAGAAGCCGAATTAATATACCGGGGTGTAAAACAAGCGGTTCTTTTTAACAACGAAAATGTTTTGATTCTTGATATTGGCGGAGGAAGTAATGAATTCATCATTGCAAATAACTCCGGTTTATTGTGGAAAAAAAGTTTTGACCTGGGAATGGCCAGATTGTTAGGCCAATTCAATCCGTCAGATCCAATAACACCCACTGAGATTGCTGCTGTAGAAAATTATATCGACATTAACCTTGTTCCATTATATGATGCAGTTGAAAAATTCAAGCCAGTTGAATTAATTGGCTGTTCAGGAACGTTTGATTCTTTCAGAGCCATGATTCTGGCAAAAAACGGAACAATTCCTGCCGAGATTAAAAAACAAAACCATTACCTGATTAACCTTAACGACTACAATAAGCTTCATCAGGAATTAATTAAATCAACCACAGCAGAACGCCTGAAAATGGAGGGACTTGAAATCGTAAGAGTTGAAATGATTGTTCTGGCAAGTATTTTTGTTAATTTTATACTCAGAAAATTAAATCTAAAAACAATTGTTCAATCCAACTTTGCGATAAAAGAAGGATTGATGGATAAAATATTAAACAGCAAAACTTAAAATCTATGGCTAAGATTCTGGTAATTGACGATGAAAAAAGCATACGTGATACATTAAAAGAAATTTTGGAATATGAAGATCACCAGGTAGATTTGGCTGCCGATGGCGATGAAGGATTAGCCCTTTTTAATGAAAACAAATATGAGATTGTTTTACTCGACATAAAAATGCCCCAGAAAGATGGGATTGAAGTACTGGAAGAGATTTTTAAAATCAATTATGAAATACCGGTAATCATGATTTCAGGGCATGGAAATATAGATACCGCTGTTGAATCCATTAAAAAAGGAGCTTATGATTTTATCGAAAAACCTTTGGATTTAAACCGTTTGCTGGTTACTATACGCAATGCCATGGATAAATCTACCCTTGTAAAAGAAACCAAAACCCTAAAAAAGAAAGTTAACAAAACATTCGATATTGTTGGAGAATCTCAAGCCATTAGAAAAGTTACAGATATGATCGAAAAGGTAGCTCCAACAGATGCACGAGTATTAATAACCGGCCCCAACGGATCAGGGAAAGAACTGGTTGCCCGGTGGCTTCACGAGAAAAGCCCCAGATCAGCCAACCCTTTTATAGAAGTAAACTGCGCTGCCATTCCTTCCGAATTAATTGAAAGTGAATTATTTGGGCACGAAAAAGGAGCTTTTACCTCTGCACATAAACAACGAAAAGGAAAATTTGAACAATCGCATACCGGAACCATATTTTTAGATGAAATAGGTGATATGAGCCTGAATGCTCAGGCCAAAGTACTAAAAGCACTGGAGGAAAAGAAAATCTCCAGAGTGGGCAGTGATAAAGATATACATGTTGATGCAAGGATAATTGCTGCAACCAACAAAAATTTAAAGGAAGAAATAGAAAAAAACAGGTTTCGAGAAGACCTGTACCATAGGTTAAGTGTAATCCTGATTGACGTACCATCGTTAGATGACAGAAAAGAAGATATTCCAATCCTGGCAGAACATTTTAACGAACTCATTTGCGCCGATTATGGAGTAAGCAAAAAATACATAACTGACGATGCAATTGAAGAACTGAAAAAAATAAGCTGGACAGGAAATATCCGTGAGTTCAGAAATGTGCTGGAACGGTTAATTATTTTATGCGATAAAGAAATTAAAGGAAAAGATGTGGTGGCTTATGCACAACCGATATCTAAATAGTTCAGAGTTCAAAGTTTAGAGTTTAGAGTTCTGAGCTTGCCTGCCGTCCCGATAACTATCGGGAGGCAGGTTCTTAGTTTAGAACATCATACAAAAAGGTACAATTATGGATCGCACAGAAAAAGATTTTTTAGGAGAGAAGAAAATTCCCAAGGATGCATTATACGGGATCCATTCGTTGCGGGCAAAAGAAAATTTCCCGGACAATTCCCCTTTTTCTTTAGAGTGGTACAAAGCAGTAGGATTAACCAAACTAGCCTGTTACCTTACATACGATAAATTTAAAAATGCATCTACTCAAAAATATTCAGATATTGATCTCCCGATAAACCTTTTCGAAAAAAAAATC
Source organism: Bacteroidales bacterium (assembly GCA_041686115.1). Lineage (GTDB taxonomy): Bacteria > Bacteroidota > Bacteroidia > Bacteroidales > UBA12077 > UBA12077. The sequence continues at coordinate 7,192 of JAWLEM010000071.1, read as the reverse complement.
ATTGATGCATTAATCGAATCAGCCGAGGAAGTTTCCGAAGGCAAATATTATGATCACTTTATAGTTCCTGCTATACAGGGCGGAGCAGGCACAAGCATTAATATGAATGTCAATGAAATTATTGCCAATGTATCACTCAAAAAACTGGGCAAAAATGCAGGCAATTATCAAACAATTGACCCGATTGAGCATGCCAATATTTACCAGTCAACTAACGATGTTATTCCAACTTCACTTAAAGTGGCTGCAATAAAACTTCTTGTTGATTTAGAAGAAAAAATTAACGAACTCCGGACTGATATTGAGGCCCTGGAAAACAAAAACAGAAATAAATTACGCATTGGGTATACACAAATGCAGGAAGCAGTGCCATCTTCGTTTGGGATGTTGTTTAGTTCTTATAACGAAGCTTTATCTCGCGATTGGTGGCGTGTTTCAAAATGTTTTGAGCGAATAAAAATAGTTAACCTTGGAGGAAGTGCAATAGGAACAGGAATTGCCGTACCCCGTTTTTTTATTATGGAAGCGGTTGCAACACTGCAAAAACTTACCAATCTCCCGATTACCAGAAGCGAAAATATGCCCGATGCAACCAGCAACTTAGATTCATTAGTTGAAGTACATGCCATTTTAAAAGCACATGCAGTTAATCTCGAAAAAATGGCCTCAGATATTCGGTTACTTTCTTCCGATCTGGCTGGCAGAAAAGAAATAATAATACCCCAAAAACAAACGGGGAGTTCCATTATGCCGGGAAAAGTAAATCCGGTAATCCCGGAGTTTGTAATAAGCGCTGCACATAAAATTTATACAAACGACAACCTGATTTCATCTCTAAGCGCACAAGGAACCCTCGATTTAAATGCCAATTTACCTGCCATCGGAAATGCTTTACTCGAGAGTATTAAATTGCTTATTGCCGCAAATAAAACATTAAAAGAAAATTTATTTAACGAACTTAAAATTGACAGTGATAGCGCCAAAAAGAGATTGTTTAAAAGTCCGGCAATTACAACTGCACTAAGTCCATATATAGGGTATCATAAAGCAGCAGAACTGGCAAAAAAAATGAAAGAAACCAACTGGGATATTTTTCAGGCTAATGAGCAAATACAGATCATGGATTCTAAAAAACTAAGAAAGATTCTTCAGCCACAAAACCTTTTAAAAACCGGATTTACATTAAAAGATTTAATTGATTTTAAAAATGAAGATTAAATTTTCAAAAGAAACTTACCCTTTATATATTATTACTTTACTTGGTTTAGCTTTATTAACCTATACTTCAGTAAGAGCAGGAATGCTGTCTTTTACCCATGACGAAAGCAACACTTTCTTAAGGCACTTCCCGGAAAGTTTTATGCAGATAGTCTCATACCACCAGCCAAAAGCTAACAACCATATCATCAATACGCTTTTGATTAAATATACTCTGAAAATTTTCCCTGATACAGATTTTTTTATTCGGCTTCCCAACCTTATTGCTCATGGAATCTACATCCTTTTTTCCATACTAATTTTAAAACGATTTAGAAATTCAATATTAATTATTGGAGGTTTTGTTTTAATAAATTTCAACCCCTACCTGCTCGATTTTTTCTCACTGGCCCGTGGATATGGTCTGGCATTAGGATTTATGCTGATTAGCATTCATCTGCTATTAAAGAACATTGAAAGTAAACAGAAAAAATACATTTACTGGAGTTATTTATTTGCATCATTAGCAGTTCTTTCCCATTTTGTGTATTTACACTTTTACGTTACAGTTATTGCAATTTTTAACCTGGTACACTTCAATGAATTTGCAGCAAAAGGCTTAACAATAAAACAAAAATTTAACCGCTTTTTAAAAACGAACATTCCTACAACTATTATTTCAACACTTTTAATTTTTATTTTATTTGAGCCCATTAGAAAGTTGAGTAAATTTAATGAACTATATGGCCACGGAAATAACAGTTTTTTTCGTGATACGATTATTTCTTTTGTAAACGGATCTAACTATGGGAAAAACTACAGTCAACAATTTGTTGAAACGGCATCCATCATTTTACTTGTTTTAATCATTATTATATTTATTACTGGAATTTTTGACTTGAAAAATAAAAATTATCAATTCAAAAAATCACTTCTGAGTATTTCTTTTGCTCTTCTTTTATTGCCTGCCTTATCATCAATCCTGCAGCACCATATTCTTGGTGATGAGTATTTAAGTTATCGGTTAACCTTATTATTTGTCCCCATATTGGGTTTATCCATAGTGTCATTTTTTGATTTTTTTATCAACAGTAAGTATAAAATACCAGCATCAATTCTGTTAATGCTAATTTCGGGATCCATGTTTTTTCATACAATAAACGCTGCAAATTTTAAGTATTTCAGCGAATGGAAATATGATGCAAATACTAAAAATATGATCCTTGAATTAGAAAAAGTTGTTCCGGAAAAAACAAAAAATCAAACCGTTAAATTAGGTATCAATTGGCTTTTTGAACCAACTATCAATTTTTATCGACAAACCAGAAATCTTGATTGGTTAGAAAAAGTAACACGCGAAGGAATAGATGACAATTATGACTATCTATATGTTTTAAAGGATCAACTTCCGGATATTGAAAATGCGGCCATAATAAAAGAATATGAAATTAGTCAATCAGTACTGCTTAAAAAAGAATGATATAATACGTAGTAATTTACTGAAAAATGGTTGATAAAACCTTAACTTTATTTGATATTTATTAATTTATTGTCTCTTTTTAATACTTCAATAATTCTTTCATCATTCCTGTCATCTATACCAGTAAAACCAGATCCCCCGGGATAACCTAATTCAACAGGATATTTATTATCTGTCGAAAAGGGTTCAATTCTTATACATTCAAAACATGAAACTGATGAATATCCCGGAATAGAGCTGGCCATATAAACAACAGAACCATCCACTGCCACAGCAAAAGAGCTTGTAGAATAATTAATGATTCTTTCTTTTGCCTTATCGTTTAGTAAAAAAACATGCGAAGTTGAATCATAACCTAGTATTTCATCATAATTAACAATATTGGTATTGCTTAATGTAATGCCGGATTGCATTCCGGGTTCATTGAACAAAGTAAAATTTACTCCGTTCAGATTATCGTGTTCATCTTCTTCACAATTCGATAGCAAAACCGCAAAAGCAAAGATTAACACAAATATCAATTTATTTTTCATCATTAAGTTTCTCCTTTCCTTCATTTAAGGCGCTGTCATAATCGGGAATCTGAATTAAATCCTGGTAATTATCGGGAATGGTAAGCGTTCCGAAAACTGCCCAGTAAGCTTCTTTAGTCATAGAATCCCAATGGATTACAGTTCTTCGATACTGAAGTGTCTGAAATAAATTTAAGCTAATCAAAAGAAATATTAAAATCGAAGCGATCACTTGCAGCCAAAGCTTTTGTTTAAAAATATACTGAATAAATAATGCCAACGGGATGGCCAATATGGCATAAGTTTCAATAAGTGCCCGCATTCCAAAACTTCCACCATACCACCAGCACCACCAGCTAAAAACGATGTAGATATTTACAATAAAGAACAGGGTAACCGGGAAAGCAAATTCACGCATTTTTTTAAAAAGCATGGGTACACCAGCTAAAGCAAAAATCATTAACGGAGTATATACAAGCCAGCCTTTGCGGTAACTAAATAAACCCTTCAATATTTTTGGATTAGAAAAATAAAACCCTTCGTTTCCATATGAATAATAGAACCAATCGCCGGTAGCTTTTTTCCAGTATAATAACTGGGGATAAAAAATCAGGCCAATCAAAAATAAAATTAAGATTAAGTGATGCCAGTAATTTTTTATCAGATTAAGTTTCCATACAAAAGATTCTTTATTAAAAACCCCATAAAATATCGGTATAATAAAAATCACAATATTACTGGGTCGAACCAAAACAATTAATCCACCTACTACCCCAAGTGTAACAGCATTAGACACTGACTTAAATTCGTGCCATTTTATGGTATACAAAAGAAAAAGGGTAAATAAAAAGAACGAAAAGGTGTGCGACATTGGCCCTTCGTTGGTAACATAAAAAAACCAATTAGTGCCAAAGGCAATAATTAATAAAGTAATTGTCGTTATTTTATCATTGAAAAACCGCAGTAAAATTTTCCGAAGGAAAAACAAAGCAAGAAATGCATAAAAAACACTGCTCAAGGCTAACCACATGCTGTATGGCCAGGAATAGCCATCGGCAGGCACATTAGCCATTTTTGCATGTTGATGTGCAATAAAAAAAAATGGCGAATATAAAATCGAAACTCCCATACTCATTTTCTGAACCCGAGCTCCGTCTTTTGTTGTTAAGTACCATATTTTTCCGGTAAAATCATCGGGTAATTCATCAACAAAAGTAAAACTCAAATCATTATAAATAAATATTGCCGGAAGATAAGAGTAATATGAGATGATATCGTGAATAACAACGTTATCCCTTCTCCATGCAGAAATATTAAAAACGGTCCATAGCCAAACAAATAAAGTAAAAAAAACTAAAATTAAAGAAATCCTGTTATTGGAAAACAATGTTTTTGTAAGCATCACTCATCAATTTTTTGAAAAATATAAACGCCATATTCGTTTCCAGCATAGGTTTTAAAATTTTGATCAGGATAAAATTCTTTTAAAACCTTAAAATCAGGTTGGTTCATTAACGAATCAAGTGGCAAATTCCTTTCTGGCCCAAAATGCGCATCCCACTGAATAATACTTCCATATGGAATATTTTTCCCGGGATTTTCTATTGAATGAACACGCTCATTGCAACGATCCTTATCGAAAGGGTCAATATCCAGTTCATGGCAAAAATAGGTATCGTAATAGTATATTTTTTGATCGTAATATTTAGATGATTTTAACCACTCTGCTGCTTTATGAATGGTTTTTTCTCTTGAATCGCGTTGAACCGGCACATCAAAAAGCTGAAAAGGTGTGCGTATTACAATAAACAAAAATGCCAGAAGAACACCATATTGTGCAAACTGATTGAATTTTAATAATTGATAAATTAGATTGAATCCGCGTAAGCTAACTATAGCTGCTAAAGGCATTACAGCTGCCATAACCCTGATTAAACCGGCAGATCCGCCTTCACCTTTCCACCAAACCAAGGAATGGGCGGCAAAGTATGCCATGTAACCCAGGAAGATCAAAATAATTTCGTGATAAAAGGATTTGGGCAACTGTTTATTTTGAATTAAATCAACAACATAACTTAAAATACCAAAAACAAAAACTACAGCCAAAGGTATCCCGTTTATGTTTTTAGTTTGCTCTATAAAGTGCGTTAGTTCGCCCGAACCATAAACTCCGCTTTTGCCGGCATAGGGATTTTGCGTAAAAAACCACCAAAAATCACCTAAAATAAAATAACCTAAAATGCTAAAAACAAGAAACCCTGTCAACAAAAAAGGAATGGCTTTAAACTTTTTTTCTAAAATAAAAACAAGTAGAAATAAAGGAATAAATATAAACCCTTCGGTACGTGAAAAAATAATGAATGAAACTACAATAGAAGTTGCAATAAAATGCTGATTAAAAAACAGATAGATAGCAAAAACCAAAATCAAACCAAACAAAATCTCGGTCAACCCCGATGGCATTAATATAAAATAGATGGGTGCAAAACAAATGAAAAAAATAACAAGCCATGCGTTTTTAAATTCAAGCTTTTTTAAGGTAAGGTAGGCAAACAGAGCCGTAAGTAAACCAGCAATAACATTAAAAAACTGAAGCCCCTTAAATCCAAATTGAGCAAAAGGAGCGCTTAAAATGGTAAATAACGGTTTTCCCCAATGATCGAGAAGCAACTGCGGATATTTAAACGCATATTTAGAAATTCTAAAATGGCTGTAATTGTCGGAGCCGCCATAAGCAGCTTCGGAATAAATTACCAGGATACCAAAAAAAATAAATAATCCGGCTAGAAAAAAAATGATGAAATGTTTTTCCTTCAGTCTCATATATTATTTGCGTGAAAATAAATTATACTTAAAAATACAATAAATAGCCTTAAATCCATCTTTCCAGTTAATTTTTTTTCCTTCTTCGTACGTTCGCCCGTAATATGAAATCCCCACTTCGTAAATTTTCACCTTAGGCACTCTCGAAACTTTAGCCGTTACTTCAGGCTCAAAACCAAAACGTTTTTCTTTCAAATTAATTTTCTGAATCATCTCTGTTCTCAGGAGCTTGTAACAGGTCTCCATATCAGTTAAATTCAAATTGGTAAACATATTGGAAAGAAAAGTTAAAAACTTATTGCCAATGGTATGCCAGAAAAATAATATCCGGTGCGGATTATTCCCCATAAAACGCGAGCCGTAAACAGCATCGGCATCATCATTAAAAACAGGTTTTAACAAATCATTATATTCATTGGGATCATATTCAAGGTCGGCATCCTGAATTACCAGGTATTCGCCGGTGGCATTGGCAATCCCTTTATGCAAAGCTGCGCCTTTTCCCTGGTTTTTTTCCTGGTTAATTAAACGAATATCATCACTGGGATGGTTTTTAATAAATTCTTCGGCAATGCTTTGAGTATTATCTTTTGAGCAATCATTAACAATGATAATCTCTTTTTTTATAGATCCTAAGTTGACTTCTAATATCCTGTCTAAAATTTGTTCAATGGTATTTTCTTCATTGTAAGCCGGGATAATAATGGATAGTTTATGAATCATTTTTTGGATATTATTTTTTATGAAAGCGAAAATATTAATTATTTGCGAACTAATTACTTTTTTTCTTAAAACAAATTTAATTTAGCAATTTCGTATCATGATTTTTTAACTCAATGATTTTAGTAAAAACTTTAGCAAAGAATAGTTTATCCAGACTTTCAAAATTATTTAAACAATCCATTCCAGGGCTAAATGAGTTGGGTGTTTTATCAGCCATTCTTTTTTTAAATTTTTTTTTATTCCGGGTATTTGAGTTTTTTTACCTGAAATACCACTACGGATTTGAATTTTCAAATGCTCTATACGAATTAAAAGGCATTTATTACGATTTTGTTTTTGTATCTATCCTGGCATTGATCTCATTGATTCCATTTTTATTATTATACTCATTTTTAAAGAAAATCATCCGCCCGTTATTCCTTATCCTCAATACAATTTTAATCATAACATACCTGAT
>JAWLEM010000070.1:0-11694 GCA_041686115.1 Bacteroidales bacterium | reverse complement strand
TCCTTTATAGAATAAGGTATCACCAATTTGTTTAAAACCTTCTGTGCTTGATGCAGCAAGTTTTCCCAGCCACAATCGCACTTCTTCCATATAAGCTGCTAATAATGCCATAGCAGTTAACGCTGCCGAACCAATGGCAAATCCTTTTCCTGTAGCGGCTGTTGTATTACCTAACATATCAAGGGCATCTGTACGTTCTCTAACTTCTTTGGGTAAGTTCGACATTTCAGCATTTCCACCTGCATTATCGGCAATGGGTCCAAAAGCATCGGTTGCTAAGGTAATCCCCAGGGTAGATAGCATTCCTACAGCTGCAAATCCAATACCATAAACGCCCATACCAAAGTTGGTAAATCCTCCGGCAAATCCAAAGGCACCAATAATTCCCAAAACTATAGTGCCAACTGGAATCCAGGTAGAGTACATGCCAACAGCAATACCATCAATAATGGTTGTTGCAGGGCCTTGTTGTGCTTGCCTGGCGATCCCTTTTGTAGGTTTATATTCGTCTGATGTAAAGTATTCTGTTCCCTGTCCGATAATTACTCCGGCAGCTAAACCAACTACAACAGATCCAAACACACCCCAGCTGATCCAGTCGAGATGTGCTAAACCAGCAACAGCTCCCAGAATTAATACTGAACTGCCTCCGGTACCTAAAAGCAAAGCGTTTAATAGATTCTTTTGAGTGGCCGATTCTTTTGCTCTAACCATAAAAATTCCCATGATTGAGAGTATGATACCAATTGCCGCAACTAACATTGGAGCAACAATTGCTTTGGTCGAATCAACACCTGCAATTGCAGGCAAAGCTGCCCCTAAAGCCGCGGTTGCCAGGATTGATCCTGCATACGACTCGTATAGGTCGGCTCCCATTCCTGCAACATCACCAACATTATCACCCACATTATCAGCAATGGTTGCAGGGTTTCTTGGATCATCTTCAGGAATTCCTGCTTCAACTTTTCCTACCAGGTCGGCACCAACATCGGCTGCTTTAGTGTAAATACCTCCACCTACACGTGCAAATAATGCTTGTGTTGATGCACCCATACCGAAAGTTAACATGGTAACAGTAATTTCAACAAGCTTGCCATGGTCTGTAGTTCCAGGATGAACAAATGTTAAACCAAACATATGTAACCCGCTTTGCATATGCTCGGCTGTATATACAAATTTGTTTAATACAATCCACCAAAGTGCTATATCGAGTAAAGCAAATCCCACAACTACAAGGCCCATAACTGCGCCACTACGGAAAGCAATTTTTAGCCCTTTATTTAACGACTGGGATGCTCCGTGTGCTGTACGAGCCGAAGCATAAGTAGCTGTTCGCATACCCAGATAACCACATAAACCAGAGAAAAAACCACCGGTTAAAAAAGCCACCGGAACAAATGGATTTTGTACTCCAAAATAGGCAAGCATTAATAATAACAGGAATAATACAATAAATACAAGAGTAACTACTTTGTACTGCCTGCTTAAGTAAGCCATTGCACCCTCACGAACATGCTGGGCAATTTCTTTCATCTTATCTGTTCCTTCAGAGTTTTTCATCATATCTTTAAAGAAAAACCATGCAAAAACTAATGCTAAAGTTGATGCAAAAGGAATAAACCAAAAAACATTTTCCATGCTAATTCAATTTTTAAATTAATAATTATTATTTGAGTTATTATTTTTTGTGAACCTGTTTATTCTTCGTTAATAATTGAGTATCCTGATAATCGTTTAAAAATCGAATTCAAAAATAGAGTATAAAATTCTGTTGTACAACATAAATTTAAAATAATTGTTGGTTAAATTACTTTTTGTTAATTAATTACCAAAATGTTTTTTACTTTTGTTAACTGGTGGAAAAGTTTTTTATTCGTAATCAGTTTTTACTTCAAATAAACTATAATCTAACAAATTAATTCTAATAGTTTTTCTTCTTTAAAACATAAATCACTGAGCTTGACTTTTTTATATTAATTAAGCTGGATGTGTAGGCGATAAAACCTATAAAAATCCCTCGCAAAAATTGAAGGTTTTTATTTCGGTATTTTTCACTTAATATCGAATTATAGAATGAATCAAAAGGTAATCTTTTTAACCGGGTAATGGTAAAATGCCCTGAAATTAAGCGGGCAATGGTTTGTGGCGTAAAATGCCAGATATGCCTTGGAACATCGTAGCCAGCCCAATAGTTTTTATAGAATCTGGCATCAAAACTTTCCGGGTTAGGTAGTGCAAGGATAAGAACACCATCATCATCTAATATTTCTGCTATTTTCTGAAGATATAGTTCCGGTTGATATAAATGCTCCAACACATGCCATAAGGTTATCGTTTTAAATTTTTGATTGATTTTACCGTTAAATAATTCATCGGGTGATAAGATTGTTAACCCAAAATGTTGTTTCCCAAAATTTCTGGCATCTTCATTTACTTCAATGCCCAACGTTTGATAGCCTTTTTGTTGCATGTAATTTAAAAAATAGCCCGTTCCGCAGCCAATATCCAGAATCGTTTTACCGGAATTTATCTTTTTTATGAAACGGTATTTTTTATTCAGCATGATTTTGCGAGCTAAATGGTAAAGCCTGTTAACGATTCCTTTTTTGGTGTCTGAGTGTGAAACATAATCTTCGCTGGCATAATAAGAACCGATAGATTCTTCGTCAGGAATATTTTGGGTAAAAAGGAAATTGCATGATGTACATTGCCAGATTTCAAATGGTTGTTTTGAGATAGAATAATCCTCTAATTTGATATTGGGTTTTATATCTGAACTATTGCATAATGGGCAACCGGTGTAATTAACTCGTTTCATTGAAAATGATTTTTTTGTTTAAATTATTCGTACTGTAAAACATTAACAGGGTTGGTTTTTGAAGCTTTCCATGCATTTGTTAGCACAGAAACCAAAACGATTAAAACAGTTATTAAGAATGTAATAAGTATTATCCATATGTTTACAGGGCTTTTGTATATAAATCTATCCTGCCAGTTATTTACGATAATATAAACAACAGGCCAACTTATGATGTTTGCAATAACGCAAAGCATGAAATATTTTTTTAAAAAATGATAAATAATATCTTTACTTGTAGCACCATTTACCTTTCTGATGCCAATTTCTTTGAATTGTTGTTTTACCGCAAATAGAGATTGCCCAAAAATACCTATCAAAGCAATAATGATTGCAAACAGGCTGAAAAAAGAAATAATATTATTCAAATCATCTTCTTCACTGTACATAGCTTTAATCTTATCATCAATATATGTGATATTTACAGAAGCCTCAGGAAAAAGTTGTTGAATTTCTTTTTTAATTTTATTAGCGCTTATGTTTGCAAGGCCCGGATGATATTCTATTCCTATAGAAAAGATGTATTTGTGGGGTATGAGAGCGTATATTGTTGGGGCTGTTTCTTCGTGCAGTGAGTGGGTGTGATAATCATTAACCATACCAATAATTTCCATGCCATTTATTTTTTCTCCAATTGGGTCTTTGAATCCAAAAACCTTCGAAGCTTTTTCATTGATTATTATTTTTGATGAGTCTGTTTGAAGAGCCGGATTAAATAACCTTCCCTCTATACATTCAATATCAAAAAAGTTAAAATAATTTTGTGAAATAAATTCTGATTCGTATATAATATTCTTTGTAGGATCGTTCGGGTCAGGAGCAGCCTGAACCTGCCTGCTGTTTTCAGGTGGCATATATACGCCTGTGGCAGAATTTTTTATTTCAGGAATATCCTTTATAACGTTATTTAATTTTTGAAAAGATGTTTGATTTAACGTAATATCATCAAGATTAACAACAAATTTGTTTTTTAGGTTTATCCCTGTATCTATGTTTTTAATAAAACGAATTTGATTGTAGATGCTTAACGAAGCTCCCGTAAGCCCGGTAAAAACCATAATTTGAAATAAAAGCATTATGTATTGGAAACGTGCTTTTCTGTTTTGATTCTCAAATTTGAATTTTATGATTTCCAAAGGATTTAGGCGCGAAGCATAAAAAGCAATATAACTTCCCGAAATTAATCCTAAAACAAAAAGCAACAGGAGAAAAGTAATGAGCTGATTTATATTTTTTAAGATATTAACATCAAGAGATAAATTGAAAAATTGATTTATGTAATCGATACCCAATACCGTTAATAAATAGGCTATAGGGAAAGCAATTAGTGTAATGAGAATTGATTCGGTGAAAAATTGCTTTTTTATTAAGGAGCTATGGCTTCCGATTATTTTTTTTATTCCAATTTCTTTATAGCGCATTTTTGAAATCGAAATCGACAGGATAATATAATTAAAAGCCGCTACAATAAGAATAAAAAATGCAATGCTTGAGAAAAGGTATATATTGTTTTTATTCCCTCTTGTGCCGTCATTAACCAGTTGTGCAGAGTTAAGATGAATGTCGGTAAGTGGTTGTAAATAATAGTGTAAATTTTGTTTGGATAGATTATTATTTTCTTCAAATTGATTCCAGGCTTTTTGGAAAAGGCCTGGATTTTTTTCCTTTAGCAGGATATACATTCTGCTGAAATTTAAGTGCCACTCGTTTTGAAAGTTTGCTGACCAGGGTTGAGATTCATAAAAATTTAAGGCTAAATCGTAATGGCATAATGCATTAAATTTAATAGAAGAATTTTGTGGATAATCTTCAATAACAGCATCAATTTTTAAATGAATGGTTTCGGCACCTACGTTAATTTCCATGATTTTTCCAACAGGGTTCTCGTTGGGGAAATATTTATCTGCTGTTGTCTTCGTAATTATTAATGAGTTTTGGTTAGAAAGAGCTTCGTCTAAATTCCCGTATATCAGATTACAATCAAAAATGTCAAAAAACTCTTTATTTATAGCATGTAATCTTCTAAAAGGGACAAACTCTTCACCCTGTTTAACCTTAGCCATATACAAATAGTTTGTTAAGCACGATTTTTCTACAACAGGAACATATTGGTCGATATTTTCTTTAATAATATAAGGCACACCGGGACTGCTCCAACCTACTTCGTTGTTATCACCTAAAACTCTGTAAATTCGATCTTTATTCGAATGAAATTGATCGTAACTTATTTCTTTTAATACATAACTTGAAATAATAAATGCACTGGCTAACCCAAGGCTTAAGCCTATAAGGTTAATAAAAAAGCTTGTTTTATTTTTTTTTATGTTTCTGAGTGCAGTGGTAATGTAGTGTCTGAGCATATTTTAAAAATTAAATTAAGGTTAATTACCCCAGCCGCTGCGGTCTAAGCTTCGGTACTGTATCGCTTCAGCTAAATGGTACGATTGAATGTTTTCTGTTCCTTCCAGGTCGGCAATGGTTCTGGCTACTTTTAATATGCGGTCGTATGCCCTGGCCGATAATCCGAGTTTTTCCATCGCTTTTTTTAGCAGTGTTTTTCCGGCAGTATCTATTTCGCAATAGGTACGAATCATTTTAGATGACATCTGAGCATTACAATATATTTGCTCGTGCTGGTTAAATCGTTCAGACTGTTTTTCTCGTGCTTTTATTACCCGTTTCCTGATTTCATCACTGCTTTCTGCAGGTTTTGTTTCTGCCAGCTCGTCGTACGAAACAGGCACTACTTCAATATGTATGTCAATACGGTCGAGTAGGGGGCCTGAAATTTTATTTAGGTAACGTTGAATATTTCCCGGAGCGCACACACACTCCTTATCGGGATGATTGTAAAATCCGCAAGGGCAGGGATTCATGGATGCTACCAACATAAAGCTTGCCGGGTATTCTACCGTGAATTTTGCCCTGCTAATGGTAATAACCCGGTCTTCCAAAGGCTGGCGCATAACTTCTAAAACAGATCGCTGAAACTCTGGCAGTTCGTCTAAAAAAAGTACACCATTATGTGCAAGTGATATTTCTCCGGGTTGAGGATACCCCCCACCACCAACAAGGGCAACATCCGAAATGGTATGGTGAGGTGAACGGAAAGGCCTTCGGGTCATTAATGATGTTTCTCCATCAATTTTACCTGCAACAGAATGTATTTTTGTTGTTTCTAACGCTTCACGCAGGGTGAAAGGTGGAATAATGGTTGGAATGCGTTTGGCAAGCATGGTTTTTCCGGCGCCCGGCGCACCAATCATTACCATATTATGCCCTCCGGCTGCCGATATTTCAAGTGCTCTTTTAACATTTTCCTGTCCACGTACATCAGAAAAATCCAGTTCATAATTGTTGATATTGGCAAAAAATTCATCTCTGGTATCAACTACCGTCTTTTCTAACTCAACGTCATCATTAAAAAAATCAATGACCTCTTTAATATTTTCAATTCCGTATATGTCAAGATCATCTACCACAGCTGCTTCTTTTGCATTTTCTTTAGGTAAAATAAATCCTTTAAAACCTTGTTTTCTGGCCTGGATAGCAATGGGTAAAACACCTTTGATTTTTTGTAATCCGCCATCAAGGGAGAGCTCTCCCATAATGATGTAATTTTCCAGCTGATCAGATTGAATTTGCCCCGAAGCGGCTAATATGCCAATAGCAAGTGGCAGGTCATAAGCAGAGCCCTCTTTGCGGATATCTGCCGGAGCCATATTGATTACAATTTTTTTTCCGGGCACTTTATATCCATTTGTTCTTAGTGCGGAATCTATTCGTTGTTGGCTTTCTTTAACAGCACTGTCAGGTAATCCTACAAGATAAAAATTAACACCCTGCGAGATACTTACTTCTATGGTAATGGTTGTAGCATTGATTCCTTGTACAGCACTTCCATAGGTTTTTACAAGCATAAACAGACAATTTAAATTGAAAAAAGATTTTTTTCGATATAATGAATTAAGGAATGTATTACCTTAATATGTATTTCCTGAGCTCTATCTGCATACTCCGAATAGGGAGCCCTAATCTCCACATCGCAGGCCGAAGCTAATTTTCCCCCTTGTTTTCCTGTAAGCGCAATTACTTTCATTCCTTTTTTGTGCGATGCTTCGGCTGCCTTGAGCACGTTGGCTGAATTGCCACTTGTGCTAATAGCCAGAAGAATATCCCCTTCCTGTCCAACAGCTTCAATGTATCTTGAAAAAATATAATCGTAGCCAAAATCATTGGCAGTGCATGAAATATGCGTAGGATCAGAAATTGATATGGCGGCAATGCCAGCTCTATTATCTCTGAATCTTCCGGTAAGCTCTTCGGCAAAATGCATAGCATCGCTCATAGACCCTCCATTACCACAAGAGATTAGTTTTTTCCCTTTCTTTATAGCGTCGATCATTAAATCACCAGCGGATTTAATCTTATCAAAATTATTATTGTCTTCTAAAAATGTTGATAATATTTTCTGAGCATCAATAAAATCCGACTTAATAATATCCATCATTTTTTGTTATTTATGGGGTACTAAGGTAAAAATAATCTTTTATAAACTTGTTATATTGATTTTAAAGATAATAATTCCTTTCCAAAAATGGAATGATAACAGGTTGAAAAGTTTAAAAACGAATCGATAGCTTTTATTTCATTAAATTAATTGTTAAACTTGCTATCATATTTCAATGATTTTGTTAGAGGTTATAAAGCTTAAATCTTTATTTTAAAAATGATTTATTTACATTTGTGTAATTTTGATATCGTAACCTGATATTTTATGAGTAAGATAAAGTTAAATGTACTGGGAATATCATATAGTCAGACACAAACCGGGGCCTATGCTTTGGTTTTAACAGAAGAAAAGGGAGAAAGGCGAATTCCGATAATTATTGGAGGCTTTGAAGCACAAGCTATTGCAATACAGTTAGAAGGGTTAAAGCCACCAAGGCCATTAACACACGATTTGTTTTTAAACTTTGCCATGTCGTTTGGTATAAACTTATTGGAGGTAAACATTTACCGTTTGGAGGAAGGAGTTTTTTATTCTCAGCTGATATGTAATAACGGAGGTAAAGATATTGCAATAGATGCAAGAACATCAGATGCAATTGCTTTAGCACTTAGGTTTAAATGTCCTATTTTTACTACCGAAGATATTTTGCAAAAATCAGGAATTGTGATTGACATTGACAGTGATGAGAATATAAAATCTAAGCCTTCTCAAAAGGATGATCCACCAAAAAAATCATCAAAAAAAACAGCTCCCTTATCACGGGATGAATATAAAAACTTAGATATTGATTCTTTAGAAAGTCTGCTCGACGAAGCTGTTAAAAAAGAGGAATACGAAAAAGCATCAATTATCAGGGATGAAATTAACAAGCGTAAATCAGATTAACAAAACTCACCTTATCAACACAAACCAATGAAGAAAGTCTTAATTCTCTTTTCTCTTGTAATAGTTATTGCCGGAGTAATTGCATCAAAAGCCACAACACATAATCAGCAAGCTTTAATTCCCAGCGACTCTTCAGCCGTTGAAACCGATTCTGTAACAACAGATGAATATCTTGTTTCGGAGCAAACTCAACAAAATGCAGAAGAAGTTTCCAAATCGAATATTCTGATTAAAGGTGAGAATGGAGAAGGATTTAGCCTGGTAACTATTGCCCGTGGATTTTTGGGGATGGTTGTTTTAATTATTATTGCCTGGATTTTTAGTGCAAACAGGCGAAGTGTAGACTGGCTTGTGATTGCAAAAGGACTGGCAATTCAGTTAATATTGGCTATTAGTATTTTATACATTCCTTTTGTAGCCTACTTCTTCGAATTTGTAGGTAAAATATTTGTTAAAATTTTGGACTTTACTAAAATTGGCAGCGAGTTTCTTTTTGGATCCTTAATGGACACTAATTCTGTGGGAATGATTTTCGCTTTCCAAATATTACCAACCATTATTTTCTTTTCCGCACTAACCAGTATTTTATTTTATTGGGGAGTAATACAGGTGGTGGTAAAAGGATTGGCCTGGTTAATGATTAAGGCTATGAAACTTTCCGGCACAGAAAGCTTGTCGGTAGCCGGGAATATATTCTTAGGACAAACAGAATCGCCTTTAATGATTAAAGCCTATCTGCCAAAAATGAATGATTCTGAAATGTTGTTGGTTATGATTGGAGGAATGGCTACAGTTGCCGGTGGAGTGTTAGCTGCGTATATTGGTTTTCTGGGTGGCGACGATCCGGTTCAGCGGGTAATGTTTGCGAAACACTTGTTAACAGCATCGGTCATGGCAGCGCCCGGAGCAATTGTTATTTCCAAGATTTTAATGCCGCAAACCGAAAAGCCTGAAAAGATTCAAAAAGAGATGGATGTTTCTGTAGATAAAATTGGTTCAAATTTTCTGGATGCACTTTCAAATGGAACCATCGAAGGATTAAAACTAGCAGCTAATGTAGGCGCCATGTTGCTTGTTTTCTTTGCATTTATTGCCATGGTAAATTTTGTTTTTACAAAGGTAGGAGCATGGGTAAACTTAAATGAAGTCATTGCTAATGCTACTGATGGTCAATACGACAAATTATCACTGGAATTTATTCTTGGCTACTTATTTGCCCCTTTAATGTGGGTTATTGGTGTGGCCAAAGAAGATATTACTATTTTAGGAAGATTGCTTGGTGAAAAATTAATTGCTAGTGAATTTGTTGCATATACCAGTTTAGCTAAATTAAAAACAACCGGTGATGCCATTTATGGTAGCTTTACACAATACAAATCTATAATAATGGCCACCTATATGCTTTGTGGTTTTGCTAATTTTGCTTCTATTGGCATTCAGATTGGTGGAATAGGAGGATTGGCCCCAAATAAACGGGGGTTTTTATCAAAACAAGGAATGAGAGCCTTGTTGGGTGGTACTTTAGCCTCATTATTATCGGCTACCATTATTGGAATGATATTAGGATAGCATATAAAATCAATAATCAATTAAAAAACAGCATTGATAATGAAATTTAAACGATTTGTAGTTTTTATTTCTTTACTTATTTTTTTGTCTCCTTGTTTTGGGCAAAATAATACAAGTGATTCTGATTACTTAATTACGATCCATACTGATTATGGTAAAATAAAATTGTTGTTGTTTGATGATACACCTTTGCATAAAGAAAATTTTATTAATTTAGTTAAGGCCGGTGTTTATAACCATATTATTTTTCACCGTGTAATTGATGATTTTATGATTCAGTCCGGAGATTATTCAACACGAAATAAACCGGTTAGTTATGATCCTTCGATCATAAAAAGTACCATTCCGGCCGAAATTAAATCACATCACAAGCATATTCGGGGAGCTGTTGGTGCTGCCAGATATGGTGGAGAGCAAAATCCCGAAAAAAGATCAAGTGGTACGCAGTTTTATATTGTCCAAAATTGTAACGGGGCGCATCATCTCGATGGAGAATATACTGTTTTTGGACAGGTTATGAGTGGCTTTGAAGTGATTGATGAGATTGCAGCTCAACCAACAAATGAGAAAAATAGGCTAATAAATGAAATTCGTATAACCATCGATGCTGAAAAAGTAAATAAGGCAGATGTCGAAAAGTTTTATAATTTTACATATTAATTCGTAAATCATTCTGATATGAAAAAAATTGTCGTTTTAGGAGCAGGGCTTGTTGGAAAGGCTATTGCAGTTGATCTGGCCAAATCATTCGATGTTACTGCAGTGGATATTAATCCATCAAGCTTAGAGAAGCTAGAGAAATATAAAAATATTTCAACCCGGATTGCTGATTTGGCTGATAAAGAAGAATTTCAGAATGTGGTACAAGATTTTGATTTGGTAATTGGTGCTTTGCCCGGATATATGGGATATAAGGCTGTAAAACAAACCATTTTGGCTGGTAAAAATATTATCGATATCTCCTTTTTCCGCGAGGAGCCTTACGATTTGGATCAATTAGCCAAAGAAAAGAATGTAACTGCTATTATTGATGCCGGAGTTGCTCCGGGAATGGGGAATGTAATATTAGGATATCATAACGAAAGAATGGAGGTGAACAGTTATAAATGTTATAGCGGAGGATTGCCTTTTAAACGCGAATGGCCTTATGAATATAAAGCGGTATTCTCACCCATGGATGTTTTGGAAGAATATACCCGCCCGGCACGATATATTTTAAACGGAGAACAGGTGGTTAGAGAAGCCCTGTCAGAAGATGAAATTAAGCTTTTTGAGCCTATTGGGTCGTTGGAAGCATGGAATACCGATGGTTTAAGAACACTGATTACAACCATGAAAATTCCGAATATGATCGAAAAAACGCTAAGGTACCCCGGAACAATTGAGTATATTAAAGTATTGAGGGAGACTGGATTTTTCGATAACGATTATATTCTTGTTGATGGTAAGCAGGTGCGGCCGATTGATTTTACAGCTAAATTATTATTCCCGGTTTGGGAGCTTAAGCGAAACGAAGAAGATTATACTATGATGCGGGTAATTATTAAGGGTAAAGAAGATGGGAAAGAGAAAAAATATACCTACAATCTTTTTGATCAATACGATAAAAAAACAGAGACTACATCAATGGCCCGCACAACAGGATATACCTGTACTGCCATTACTAACTTGTTTTTAAAAGGAATGGTAAAACATAAAGGGTTATGCCCACCGGAATATCTTGGTGTTGATGAAAAAAATTACAAGTTTATTATGGATTATTTGAATGACAGGGGAGTACATTACGATATTACCGAAGAATAAAAATGATTAAAGAAAATAAAAATAAAGCCAAACCGATAAAAGTTTGGCTTTTGTTTTTTAGTTTATC
>JAWLEM010000069.1:0-11860 GCA_041686115.1 Bacteroidales bacterium | reverse complement strand
AAGCTGGTCAATAACTTCACTACTTACTTCAGCTACACGATATACATTTGCTTCTCGTGCGCGATAATCTCCACCTTTTATTGTATCATAAAATAAACGGTAAACACTATCGCCATCGTTTTTATTATTTCTTGCAGCATTAATACCGCCTTGAGCAGCAACCGAGTGTGCGCGGCGAGGAGAATCCTGGAAACAGAAAACTTTTACATTATATCCCATTTCACCAAAAGAAGCAGCAGCAGGAGCTCCCGCAATACCCGTTCCTACAACAATAATGTCAAGTTTCTTTCTATTGTTTGGACTAACCAGCTTTTGTGTAGCTTTATATTTGTTCCATTTTTCGGCCAATGGGCCTTCTGGTATTTTTGAATCTAATTTACTCATAGTGTATATATTACTATTTTACATTCAATTAATTATTTACACAACATATTTTACAAGAAAATAAATTGGAATTGCAGCAAAACCACCGGCAATAATAATGGCATAGATATATGAAATGACTTTTAGCCTGTTGATCCATTTATCGTTATCCCAGCCTAATGTTTGAAAAGCTGACCAAAATCCATGTGTGAGATGGAGGAACAGAAAGATTGCGCCTAAAATATAAATGACATCATACCACCACCATCCTTTAAAAAGGCTTGCTACAAGGCCATATACATCATGCAACTCTTCTCCTCCATAAGAAATAGTGGCAACAGTACCGAATTTTACTTTCCAGAAGAAATTAGCCAGGTGAATCACTAAAAAAATGAAAACTAAACCACCTAGAATAAACATATTCTTAGATGCCCAACCAGCCTTTGAATTATTGGCCACTTTATATTTCTGTGGCCGGGCCATTTGATTCTTTATTGTGATGTAAGATGCATAGATGATATGCAAAATAAATCCAATGGCCAGTATGGGTTCAATGATTTTCATAACAAAATTACTGCTCATAAAATTAGCAGCAACATTGAAAAGCTCTCCATCGCCAACAAGCAATAAAGAATTAATGGATAAATGGACAACTAAAAATAACATGAGAAAAATACCTGTAATACTCATGAAAAATTTTTGCCCAATAGATGAAGTGAAAAATTTGCTCATAGAATTTAATTTTTATAGAACATTAGTTAACTTGCAAAAAAACAATTAGAGAGATCATGATATACACAAATATATTTCCTTAAATATGTAAATCCAATGTTTAGTAGCACATTAATTATAATTTAAAATTATTCTAAGTTATGAAATATCATCAGCTGGATAGCGCATTATTTGTAAAAAACAGAAAAAAAATAACAAAACAACTTCAACCCGGTTCTGTTGTATTAATTCATTCGAACGATCAAATGCCAAGAAATGGTGACCAGTATTTTCCTTTTCGGCAAAATTCAGATCTCTTTTATCTAACAGGAATTGACCAGGAAAAAACAATACTTACGCTTTGTCCTAACCATCCTGATAAAGACTTGCGGGAAATATTATTTATTCTTGAAAGCAATGAAAAAATAAACACCTGGGAAGGTTATAAATACAGTATTGAAGATGCCCAAAACACTTCCGGCATTAAAACTGTAAAGTATATTCATGAGTTTGATTCGATATTCCGAGAACTAGCCTTAAAAGCAGAAAACATTTATCTCAATTTAAGCGAAAACCCCAAATTTAAACCAGAAATAAAATCTGCTGATGAGCGATTTATTTCCCGATTAGAAAGCGAATTTCCGGCGCACGATTTCCAAAGGCTCGCACCGATTTTGAAAAAACTTCGCATGACCAAAGAATCAGAGGAAATTAAACTTATGCAACAAGCCTGTGATATTACAGAAAAAGCATTTTACAGGGTTTTGAAATTTGTAAAACCTGGAGTTGCCGAGTATCAAGTTGAAGCAGAAATAACACACGAATTTTTATGGAACAGGGCAAACGGGCATGCATACCATCCAATCGTTGCATCGGGAAAAAATGCCTGCATATTACATTACAACCAGAATATTAGCGAATGTAAAGATGGGGACTTATTGCTAATGGATTTTGGAGCAGAATATGCAAACTATGCTGCCGACTGCTCAAGAACAATTCCGGTTAATGGTAAATTTACACCACGTCAAAGAGAATGCTATGAGGCTGTATTAAGGGTAATGAAAAAAGGTATTAGCTGGCTAACACCTGGAACAACCATTAACCGGGTAAACGAAAGAGTTGAAAATCTTTTACAAGAAGAGCATATTAAACTGGGTTTGTATACTCAGGAGGATGTGGATAAGCAGGATCCGAATAACCCATTGGTGAAAAAGTATTATCCACATGG
This sequence comes from Bacteroidales bacterium, assembly GCA_041686115.1. GTDB lineage: Bacteria > Bacteroidota > Bacteroidia > Bacteroidales > UBA12077 > UBA12077. The sequence goes on along the minus strand of JAWLEM010000069.1, from coordinate 9,558 downwards.
AACATGCCATTTTATCGGACTTGATGTACATGATGTCGGTGATAAAAATGCTACACTGGAAGAAGGAATGGTACTAACCTGCGAACCCGGTTTATATATCCCTGAAGAAAATATTGGAATTAGAATAGAGGATGATATTATAGTTGCACACAAACCTGTTGATCTTATGAAAAATATACCCAAAGAAGTTGATGAAATTGAAAAAATAATGGCGCAGAAATAATAAGATAAATTCATATTACATATTCCGGTATTAAGCTTTATATTTGTAAAATAACCTTAACCAAAAGCTATGACCTTTAATATTAAATGGCATAAAAAAGGGGTATTTTTAAAGTTCCGAGGAATTGTAAATTCACAGGACCTTATTGATGCTAATAATTATTTAATTAGCAATGCTAATTTTGAATTGATAGATTACCAGATTTTCGATTTTTCGGAAATAGATGATTTTCAAATTACAGCTTACGATATGGCTATTATTGGTTCAATGGACAAGTCGCAAGCCGAGTTTAACAAAAAAATGAAGGTTGCTGTTATTACAACTGATAATTATGTAAAAGAACTCACCACAGAGTACAATACATTTATGAAAGGAACAGGTTGGTCAAGCCAAATTTTTAATGATATTGAAACAGCAAAAAAATGGATTGATGCCGAATAGTTACTTAACTGTTCAACATAAAAAAATTTATTATTCTGATCAGGGGAAGGGGTTTCCGGTTGTTTTATTACATGGGTATCTTGAATCGCTTTCCATCTGGGGCGATTTTATTGACCAATTAGCCGAAAATTTTCGTGTTATTGCTTTTGATATTCCGGGCCATGGGAGAAGTGACACACTTAGCGAAAAGCATACCATGGAGCAACTTGCCGAATGCATTTTTAACGCCCTGAAACAACTAAGCATAAAAAAATGTTTCATGATTGGGCATTCCATGGGTGGATATATTACACTTATGTTCCATCAACTTTATCCCGAAAAACTCGCTGCCTTTTCATTGTTCCATTCGCATCCCTTTGCCGACACTGTCGAAACGAAAAAAAACAGGCTGCGCGAAATGGATTTAGTTAAAAGCGGGAAAAAGGATTTAATAGCAAAAGTTAATATTCCAAATGCTTATGCATTTAATAATCTGGTATCCTTTAAAGATCATATTGAAAGATCAAAAGCAGTTGCTTTAAATACACCTGACGATGGTATTATCGCCAATGTTTATGCCATGATGAACCGGCCTGATTTATCCGAACCGTTAGCAAACAGTCTTATTCCCTTTTTATTCATTGCAGGGAAGAATGATAATTACATTCCCTTCGATGCAGTTGTCCCAAAAATTAAACTCCCCAGGCATTCAGATTTAATTGTACTTGAACAATCCGGACATATGGGATTTATAGAAGAAAAAGAAAAAACCGCTCAAAGTATAAAAGACTTTGTTTTTACACATCTGAAAATAAACAGAATATCTTAGTTTTATTGCTTTGTATTAATTGGTTAATAATGGGCTCAATAAAATTTAAAATTTACATACAAAAGCCCGGTACTCTAATTGCACCAGGCTTTTTTGAGTTGTAAAAACTAAATTAGATTCTATTCATCAATAGACTGCATGTTGTAATTTCTATAACCATATCCTGTACCATAGCCCTGTCCCATTCCGCCAGGGTTGCCATAACCTGTTCCACGTCGTCCGGCTCCCCGGTTATTACCACGGCCTCGAGCAGGCATGGAGTCAAAATAGACTTTCTGTTCGTCGGTTAACATACTTCTCACATCCTGACGGTGCTTAGCAGATACTTTCATCATTTTGTTATGTACACCAGTCATTTGATCAATAACAGCATTAATTTCATCCAAATTTGCTTGATCAGATGTATTAAGTGTTTGTTTTCTTGCTCTTAATTCGTTCATTTGATTTCGATACGAATTCATTTCTTTCAGGTGATTAACCCTTAATGCTTCAATTTTAGTTTCCTGAGCCTCTGTTAAATCTGGGATACGCTGGCAAACCATACCCGAGCGATTGGCTCTGTCGGGGTAGTTTTTATATCCTCTGCCTCTTTGGGCAAAAGCATTTGTTCCTAATACCATTAAAAAAGCGATTGCTAAAATGCTGATTTTTTTCATTCCTTGTGTTTTCATCTTTTTAAATTTTTATGTTAAACATTTATTTCTTTCGAATTTCTATGCTTATGACACAAGGAATTTTAATTTATTACAACCAACAGTATTTTTTTTAAATAAAAAATCCAATGATTAAACCATTGGACATTGATAACCCATTATAAAAAGTGAAGGCACTCTCCCCAGAGTGCCTGCAACTAACCTAAAAACCCAAAATTATGAATTAAATCTACCATTTAATCCTAATTCAACCTTTTGATGGTATAAGATTAAAAAGGTTTAATCATATATTAATTTTTTTCTAAAAACTTAATAGCAACATTTAAAGTTCTGTCAATATCTTTAATAATAGGATAAAAGCCGTCGTCATCTAAAATGTTACGGGCAATATTTGCTTTCACCTGAGTATTAATTATTTTTTTTGATTTATTAAACCCCTTCACTGTTTTTGGAACTCCGTTTTTTTCTGCGTATTGAACAAATTGATCGAAAATGTTTTGAGCCTCCAGATATTGATCGATTTGAAATGCAGATTTAAATTGATTTAAAACATCTCTGTTTTCATCGGCATAATTAAAAGTAAAATCGTAAAGCACCCTGTTACGTACTATTTCTGAATAATACTTTGAATATCCGGTTGTATCGATTGGCACAAAAATATCGGGCATGATTCCACCACCTCCAAAAACTACTTTCCCTTCCGGCGTTACATATTTTAGCGAATCGGCAAATTGGATACTATCAGCAACTTCAAATTCCCCATGCTGGAACCTTTGATGAATATCATTATAATACTCCATTTTATCATCGCCATATGGTTTTTGAATACTACGACCTGTTGGAGTATAATATCTTGCAATGGTTAGTCTGATCACTGAGCCATCTGATAAAGGATATTGTTCCTGTACAAGTCCTTTTCCAAACGATCTTCTTCCAATAATTGTTCCCCTGTCGTTATCCTGCAAAGCGCCTGCTAAAATTTCACTTGCCGAAGCAGCCCATTCGTCTTGCAAAACCACAACTTCAATATCTTTACAAATACCTCTTGATGTTGAATATACTTCTTGTCGCGGACTTGCCTTTCCCTGGGTATAAACAATTAATTTACCCGCATCAAGAAACTGATCGGCAATATTGGTAGCAGCAACCATATACCCGCCATTATTGCCCCTTAAATCAATAATCAATTTCTTGAGATCTTGTTTTTTTAATTTCTCAACCCCGTTAATAAATTCTTTAAATGTAGTTTCGGCAAACCGATTAATTTTTATGTATCCAATCTCGTCAGATACCATATAAGAAACATCAACGCTGTATATTGGTATTTTATCGCGAACAATTTCAACATCAATAAGGTCGGGAACCCCATTACGCAGTAGGCTTACTTTTACTTTTGTTCCCATCTCTCCTTTTAACATTCCAACCACATCGTTGCTTGGAAGATTTTGCCCTGCAATTAGAGAGTCATTCACTTTAATAATCCTGTCGCCAGCCATAACACCTGCTTTATCCGACGGGCCTCCTGAAATAACATTAATAATAATGGCAGTATCTGTTTCGTGATTAAAAACAACCCCAATTCCTTCGAAATTCCCTTGCAAATCTTCATTAACGCTTTGCATATCCTCTGCCGGAATATAAACCGAATGCGGGTCAAGTTCTTCAAGCAATGCCGGTATAGCCGATTCTTCAAGTTTTTCTCTAGAAACTGTATCTACATATCTGCTTTGAATATAATCAACGATCCGAACCAATTTATCCTCACTACTATTAGACAGGTAGGCGTAATCATTTCCCTGGTTTTGATTGAATTGCCTGCCCAGAATTATGCCTGCAATCAGAACAATAGCAAACAAAATGGGTAGATATATTTTATTTAAATTTTTACCTTTCATCTTTTGATCCTTTATATTTCTAAATGAATAATTTCAATATTAGCTCTTTCGAGTAACTGTAATCCTTCTGTATTATGATATTTATCGCAAAAAACAACTCTTTTAATTCCTGATTGAATAATTAATTTTGAACACTCCATACAGGGAGATGTAGTTACATATAACGTAGCGCCTTCGGAACTATTATTTGATTTGGCAACTTTTGTAATCGCATTAGCTTCTGCATGGAGAACATATGGTTTGGTAAGATTGTTTTCATCTTCGCAAATATTTTCAAACCCCGAGGGCGTTCCATTATATCCATCAGAAATAATCATTTTCCCTTTTACAATTAATGCTCCTACCTGCCGTCGGATACAATAGGAATTATTGGCCCATATTTTTGCCATTTCGAGGTAGCGCTTATCATACTCCAATTGTTTCTCTTTGTAAGGATGAATTGACTCAGAGTTGTCCATATGGCAGATTTTTTTAGGAAATACAAAAAAACCCTCCAAAAAGAGGGTTCTGTTAATAGTACCTGGAGTCGGGCTCGAACCGACACGGACTAATGTCCACTGGTGTTTGAGACCAGCGCGTCTACCAATTCCGCCATCCAGGCATAACAAACAATGAACCTTTGCGAGTGCAAAAATAGATAATTGTTTTTGTTCGTCAAAATTTATTTTCGATGTTTCGAAAAAAAGGTTATCCTACATTGGATAAAAGATTGGGTTTGGCAATGGCTTTAACTTCTTTAACAATACCTGCCACATCAAGTCCGCATTCGCTATGCAACTCTTCCGGTGTGCCATGGTCAACAAATCTGTCGGGCACGCCCATTCTTTTAATGATAGGATTATAGCCATTATCGCTCATAAATTCAAGCACTGCACTTCCAAAGCCTCCCAAAACGGTTCCTTCTTCTATTGTTATGATGGCTTTAAATTTTTTACCTACATGATGTAAAATCTCTTCATCCATAGGTTTCACAAAGCGCATATCATAATGCGCCACATCAATATGGTGACTTTTAGCCAGTATTTTTGATGCTTGAATAACATAGTTTCCAATTGTACCTATTGATAAAACAGCAATATCTTCACCATTGCGGATAAGCTGCCCTTTGCCGATTTTAATTTTCTTAAATGGTTTTTCCCAGTCAGCCATCACACCCCTTCCTCTCGGATAGCGGATGGAAAAAGGGCCCATTTTATCAAGTTGTGCGGTAAACATTAAATTACGCAACTCTTCTTCGTTTAGTGGAGCCGAAACAGTCATGTTGGGGACATTTCTCATATAAGCCAGATCATATACGCCATGGTGTGTAGCTCCATCTTCACCTACCAGTCCGCCACGGTCAAGGCAGAATACCACATTCAGTTTCTGTAAGGCAACATCATGAATTACCTGGTCGTAAGCGCGCTGCATAAAAGATGAATAAATATTGCAAAATGGCAACATCCCTTCAATAGCAAGGCCGGCAGAAAAGGTTACCGCATGTTGTTCGGCAATACCAACATCAAAAGTGCGTTCGGGCATCTCTTTCATCATCATATTTAATGATGACCCTGTTGGCATAGCCGGCGTAATACCAACTATTTTATCATTTTGCCTGGCCAGTTCTAATATGGTATGCCCAAAAACATCCTGGTATTTTGGAGGAATAGGCTTGTCTGATTTTATTTTAAAAATTTCGCCTGTTGTTTTATTGAACTTGCCGGGTGCATGCCAGATTGTTTGTTCCTGTTCGGCATGTTTAAAACCTTTACCTTTTTGTGTTACCACATGAAGTAACTTAGGCCCTTTAATATCTTTTAAATCGTTAAGGATTTTTGCCAGGTAAACCACATCATGGCCGTCAACCGGTCCAAAATATCTGAAATTTAACGATTCGAACAGATTACTTTGCCTTAAAAGAAACGTTTTTACAGAATTATCGATTTGTTGTGCTAACTTCTGATAATTCTGGCCAAGTTTATTTAAATGTCCCAAAAGGGTCCAAACATCGTTCTTTAACTTATTATATGTTTTTGATGTTGTAATGTCTAATAAATATTCTTTTAGAGCACCCACATTAGGATCTATGGCCATATTATTATCATTTAATATAACCAAAAGGTTTGTTTTTTCGATTGCCGCGTTATTTAAGCCTTCGAATGCCAGTCCGGCTGTCATTGAGCCATCGCCAATAACAGCAACAATTTGCCGGTCTTTTTCCTTTTTTAATGTGGTTGCTTTTGCCATACCTAAAGCAGCAGAGATGGATGTTGAAGAGTGCCCTACACCAAATGCATCGTAAGGGCTTTCTGATGGTTTCGGGAAACCGCTTATTCCTTTATATTTTCTGTTGGTATGAAAAACATCGCGCCTGCCGGTAAGAATTTTATGCCCGTATGCCTGGTGGCCTACATCCCAAACAATCCTGTCGTAAGGCGTATTAAAAACATAATGCAATGCAACCGTGAGCTCAACAACACCTAGGCTCGCCCCAAAATGCCCCGGATTTGACGACACAATATCGATGATAAATTGCCGCAACTCTTCGCTTAATTTTGGAAGGTCTGTTATTTCCAGCTTTTTTAAATCATCCGGAAAAAGAATATTTTTAAGTAATTCGTCTGACATAAAACATTAAAATTCGTTGCAAAGATAGGAATAATTTTTACTTTGTTTTTAACGCCAATTCGCTGCAACATATTTTATATATTTGCTACAACAAATTTACTATCTTTATAAATTATTAACCAAATTAGTTGATATGTATCGTAAAATCAAATCATACAGATATTTTTTATTTTTGCTGGTATTCCTGGCAGGATGTGTTCCGGCAAAACAATTTGAAGAGTTACAACAGAGCGCCAAAAAGTGTGAAGAAGAAAGAGAAATCTTAAAGGAAGAAAATAAAAATTTAACGGTAAACAATACAGAATTAAAATCAAAAACCGAGCAGCTACAGGAAAGACTCAATCATTTACAAAAAGACAGTCTTGAAAAAACCAATAAACTGCGAACCATTGAAATTAAGTACGATAAATTGAACAAACAATACAACGATCTTCAAACATCGCAAGACCAGTTGCTGAAAGGTAATATTGACGAGACAAAAAAACTGTTGCGAGAGCTTCAAAATACACAGGCAGATATTATTCAAAAAGAAGATGAACTCCGTAAGTTGGAAGATAATCTGAAATCGGAAAGAAGTAAATTAAATGCATACAAGAAAGAGCTGGAAACAAAAAATGCAAGATTGGTTGAGCTGGAGACAGTTCTTAACCGCAAAGATTCGGTTGTAAACGCACTAAAAGACAAGGTTTCAAAAGCATTAATCGGTTTTACCGACGAAGGCCTTGCCGTAGAATTAAAAAACGGCAAAGTATATGTTTCACTTGACGAGCAGCTGCTCTTTAAATCAGGCAGTACAGTTGTTGACGCCAAAGGGGTTAGTGCATTAAAAAAACTAGCCGATGTTTTGGGAAAAAATCCTGATATAAATATTATGGTGGAAGGCCATACAGATGATGTACCCTACATCCCAGGCGATGCAATAAAAGACAACTGGGATTTAAGTGTAAAACGTGCAACAGCAATCGTAAGAATTCTGATGGAAAACCCAAAAATTGAAGGTGGCAGAATTATAGCTGCCGGAAGAAGTAAATATGTTCCCATTGATCCGCTAAAAACAAGCGAAGCCAGAAGAAAAAACAGGAGAACAGAGATCATTCTTACTCCGAAACTCGATGAGCTGTTTAAAATCCTGGAAACTAATTAAAGAGAAAATATTTGCGTTGCTTTCTCACGTTTCATGCTCAGAAGCAGCATGCGTAAGTTCATAATGTGTTGCCATCAAAAGCGGAAAACCCAAAAATTCCAATTTTAACTAGTTAGATTATCTACAATGGATTGGATCAGGTTGATTACTTTACAGAAATTAATTCATGCCATAAAAATTTATATTGGCTATGTAATTTCAATGACTATAAAAAAAACGGTGGTTTTGGGAAAGCCTGCCAGCCTCACCATTGAACCTACCAACATTTGCAATTTACAATGCCCGGAATGCCCTACTGGTAATAATTCATCAACAAGAGCCAAAGGGCACATGGATTTCGCAGAATATACCCAAATTATTGACCAGCTTTCGCCGTATTTACTTTATCATATGCTTTATTTCCAGGGCGAACCCTTTCTAAATCCCGATTTTTTCAAAATGTTAAAATATGCCCATGATAAGAAAATTTACACCTGTACATCAACCAACGGGCACTTTTTAACTCCCGAAAATGCCACTAAAATTATCAAGTCCGGATTAAATAAAATCATTATTTCGGTTGATGGAACTGACCAGAATGTTTATGAAGAATATAGAAAGGGGGGCGATCTAAAAAAAGTTATTACTGGGATAAAAACTTTATCTGACTTAAAAAAACAATATCATTCCAAATCACCAAAAATTGTTATCCAGTTTCTTGTTTTCAGGTTTAACCAACATCAAATTAAAGTCATTAAAAAAACAGGAAAAGAAGCAGGCGCAAACCGGATTGAAATAAAATCGGCCCAAATTGAACAGTTTGAACAAAAGCAAGAATTAATACCAACCCTTTCGCAATATTCGAGATATAAAATTTTAAGAGACAGGATCATCATCAAAAATAAACTAAAAAACAGATGTTTTAGATTATGGAGTACAATGGTTATTACCTGGGACGGAGACATTATACCCTGTTGTTTCGATAAAGATGCGAGCTATAAAATGGGAAATATCAAAAATAAGGATTTAATAAGTATATGGTTTTCAGAACCATTTAATCGCTTTAGAAAAAAAATACTACACAAAAGAAAAACAATTGAAATGTGCAGAAACTGCACATCCGGACTGCGTATAAATACATGATTAAAACATGATTTTTCATTATTGTCCGATAAAAATAAATAAAATCAAGGCTTCAGATCCGGGGGTGCATTATGATTTCAATATTCCGCGGCATGTTTGTTATCTGCAAGGAATGGTCTGCGGTGCTTGCCGCAGGTTTGGTGGCAGAGCCTTTTACCCCCGGGTTGAAACCCGGGGCTATCCTTATGGGTTATAATTTGCGATTCGTTTTATAAACGAGTAAAGCTAGCGGGTTTAAGATTTTTTTCCAGATAGCTGATTATTTTTTTGTTTGACGATTCGTTTTCTGATTGGCATTGTCCGGTGAGCCGAAAAACAAGCACAGTGAGCGTTAAAAAAAATCTGCTGTTCGAAGCTCTGACCGGAGGGAAGTGCAAGTTTAGATTTTTTAGCTCACATCGCGTAGTTTTTCGAGTGAGGCGGGCGTAGCCTTGAATTTCTTTGCGTACTTTCTTGTTTCAAGACAAGAAAGTATGTGGGGTCTGGGGCAAAGCCCCTGAAATAGGAAATTGGTAAATAAAATCAAGGTTTCAGAATGGATTCAATATTTTTATCGGACAACAGTGATAATTTTTACAAATTTTAGGATAGATTCATAATTTTCTATAAATTTCACACTTGGTAATTATTTTGATATTTAATGATGTTTACAAAGGTTTACACTT
>JAWLEM010000068.1:0-11971 GCA_041686115.1 Bacteroidales bacterium | reverse complement strand
AACGGTAATTGTGGATAATGATACTTATCTGATTGATGAATATTTCTCCATTGAAAGGGCGATTGAAAACCATTTTCATTCATACAGGCAACAACACAGGCATGGCATCCTACGCATTTGTTGTAATCAAATATGAAAATATTTTTTTCCATTATCGGTTTACTTTTTCATAATCAACCCGGTTATCATGAAAGGCTGTTCCATGGCCCATATCCGTTTCACGCCCTTTGGATAAAATGTTCGGGCATGCTTCTTCCTGATGCCAGTATCCGTTTACAATCACAATATTTCCCGGCCTAAGGCTGGCATCGATTTTTGCTTTAATCGTTAACTCTCCGCGTTCGTTAAATACACGAATCCAATCATTTTCCTGAATTCCCTTCCTTTGTGCATCGCCTAAGTTTATGGTCGCATAGGGTTCAGGATCTATCGCTTTAATGCTTTTCAGGTTTCCAAACTGTGAATGAATCCTATTTTTGGTATTGGGCGACATTAAATGGAACGGATATTGCGATTGGTTATGATGTCCTTCAACTGTCCTTTCGTAAGTTGGCAAAGGATTTACGCCCCATTTTTTATGAGCTGTTTCAGAATAGAGTTCAACTTTTCCCGAAGGTGTTCTAAATTGAAAATCGGAAAATGCAATTTCCTGCAATCCTGGTGCTAAAATGGGTTCCTGTTTTAATTTTTCCAACGTAAGTTCAGGGTATGGTTCCAGTTGAATTGTTAACCATTTTTCTATGGATTCGTCCGATGGATAAGGAATGTTTTTCTCAATTTCATCATCGCTAAAACCCATTTTTCTGGCAAGTAGATAATATATCTCAGTTTCCGGTTTCACTTCGCCAACCGGCTCAATTACTTTTTGTCTTAATTGTACGTAAGGATTCCAGTACGATGAAATAATATCCGACTGTTCAAACATGGTTTTAGCAGGTAATACAATATCTGCTTCCAGGGCAGTATCGGTCATAAACTGTTCAACTACCACTTTAAATTCCAGTTGCCGGAAAGCTTCTTTTACGATATTGCTGTCTGGATTCTGCGAAACAGGATTGCCACGTTCTACCCATGCTGCTTTTAGTTGGGGATTGTTTATAAGGAACATATCTTCACCCAGGCGGGCTGTGGCAATTTCGCGGCGAAAAATACCATCTGGTTTTTCGGGCGGATAATAATTTTCAGGTTCTTTTACTTCGCTAAAAATATCGCCCTGCAAGTCGGCATAATGCCAGCAGGCTCCTGGTTTACCTATATTCCCGGTAATGATCGATAATGCCAGCAGGCAGCGTGTGGTTTGCCCGCCGTTGGTATATCTTTGCATACCGTACCCCGGAATTAATGTCATAGGTTTTATGTCTCCTATGTTTTCAGCCAGTTTTTCGATAAAGGGAAGCGATACGCCACATTCATGACTTGCCTCTTCGAGATTAATTTTTAATACCGATTCTTTAAAATCATCAAATCCTAAAACATATTTTTCAATAAATTCATGATCGATCTGATTTTTTTCGATAAGTATTTTGGCAATGGCTAAAGCCAAAATTCCGTCGGTTCCGGGAATGGGTTGTACCAATAAATCGGCTCTTTCGCTTGATGCGGTCCGCCGGGGATCAATAAAAATAAGTTTGGCACCTTTCTGCTGCGCTTTTTCAATGGGAATCATTTGCTGAATATTCGATTCGGCTGGATTTTTTCCCCACACAACAATAAGTTTTGCATTTTCCAAATCCCATGGTACATTGTGCTTATTTTCGCCCAGGGTAATCCTTGTAGCTTCGAGGCCTGCCGGCCAGCATAAATTGCCATAAACGGTGGTTGCTCCGCCAAACATTCTCCAGAAATTGGTGCTTACTCCGTTGAGTAATCCGGACATTCCGCTGGCTGCGTAAAAAAGGATGGAGTGCGGTCCGAACTTGTTTTTGTAGTGATTTAGATTTTCAGCTATTTCATCAATAGCTTCGTCCCAGGTAATGGGCATGAATTGATCATCATATTTTTTTAGTGGTTGTAAAATCCGTTCAGGTGAATTTACACGTTCCACATAGCTTAACCCTTTCAGGCAAATACCTTCAGGTGTGGCTTTATTTAATGGCTGAGGGTCAATTTTTACCACTCTGCCGTCATCTGTCCACACTTTAAAGGAGCAAGTGCTGTAACAATTTCGCGGGCAGGCTGTGTGGTGAACTTTCATTAAATTGCGTTATATTTCATGTCTATCCATTGCATCTTCTATGGCTATTGTAAAAACATCTTTCATCTCTAAACCCATCGCTTCAACCTGTTGTGGAACAATGCTTGCTGCGCTCATTCCGGGTACCGTATTTACTTCCATGAAATAAAGAATATTGTTTGTATAAATATAGTCTACTCTTACAATGCCGTTAAGTTGAAATATATCATAAATCTGCGATGAAAGATTTTGCACTTCCCGGGTTAATTCGTCTGATATCCGTGCCGGTGTAATCTCGTCGGCCATGCCGTTATACTTGGCGTCGTAATCGAAAAACTCATTTTTACTTACAATTTCGGTGGGAGGGAAGATTAATGTTTTCTGCCGGGTTTTGATCATGCCACAGGTTAACTCTGTACCTTCTAAATACTCTTCAATAATTACTTCATCATCCTCTTTGTAGGCTTCCTCAATGGCATCTTTTAGCATTTCTTTTTCTTTTACTTTGGTAATTCCAAAGCTCGAACCTCCGCAGTTTGGTTTTACAAAACAGGGTAACCCGGTTACTTCAAGAATCCGGTTAGCATCAATAGGGTCTCCCTTAGTTAGCGATACCCATCTGGCTTGTGGAATATTGAATGTTTTGATATAGTTTTTGCTAAAAATTTTATTAAATGTAAGGGCTGAAGCCAGCGTATTTGATGTTGTGTAGGGAATGTGCAGCGTATCAAAATATCCTTGCATTTTGCCATCTTCGCCTGGTGTACCATGAATGGTTATTAGCGCACAGTCGAATTTTGTTTTTTGGTTGTTGAGTGTAAAGCTAAAATCATCTTTGTTTACAATAAGGTCGCAAACCAGTTCGCTTTTAACAATCCATTCGGTGCCTTTGGCTACAACGGTATACACATTGTATTTTTCTTTATCGAGCCATTGGGCAATTTGGTTGGCGCTATTCATGGAAACAATATATTCAGACGAATCGCCGCCACAAACTATGGCAATATTTTTTTTCATAGGTAGCTGATTGGATATTTTTATCAAAAATAAGATTTATACTGAAAAGAATTAAATTCAACAGCGATTAGTTTAATAAAAATGTTTGGGGTACATACCATAAGGCTTTTCAAATCATTATAAGGTAATCTTTTACAAATCTCCATTCCATTCGTTGTAGAATTCATCCAGAAATTGCTCCATAAATTGATGACGATGCTCTGCCATAGTTTTTCCGGTTTCTGTATTCATTAAATCTTTAAGCAAAAGAAGTTTTTCGTAAAAATGATTAAGGGTAGGAGCATTGCTATGCTTATATTCTTCTTTTGTCATATTGAGGTTTGGCTTAATTTCCGGATTAAATATTTCCCGTCCCTTATATCCGCCATAATTAAATGCCCTTGCAATTCCAATAGCACCCATAGCATCGAGCCTATCGGCATCCTGAACTACATCCAGTTCTTGCGATTTGAATGTTTGTGCGTGTTTTCCGCCTTTAAATGATATATTAGATATGATATTTTCGATATGGATAATAATTTCCTCATTAACCTTTAATTCGCTTAGAAACTTTCTTGCTTTGTGTGAACCAATTTGTTCGTTGCCATCATGAAATTTAGAATCTGCAATATCATGAAGTAATGCCCCCAGTTCAACGATAAAAAGATTAACATTTTCTTTTCTGGCAATATGCCTGGAAAGCTGCCATACCCTATAGATGTGCCACCAGTCATGTCCTCCTTCAGCATCCGACAGGACATCTTTTACGAAATGGATGGTTTTTTGAATAATCATTTTCTTATTCATAGATTTTTATATTGATCAAAGGATATAAAGTTAGCAATAAGTAAAGATAATTAAATGATCTAAATACTGATTCAGAAGTCATGCATTAGCAGGTTAAAATATTATTTGTTAAAGACTTTTTCTAATTTCGGAAAGTTGTAGTTGTTGAATTTGTTTATTGATACAAAAAAAGGAACCCATAAAGAGTTCCTAATGATTAAGATGAATTATATACTGAGTAGCAAAAGTGATTACTCAAACCATCCAAATTTAAAACTTACAAATGCCCCCGGGGCGGAAAAATCATTATTATCATAATTATCAAATTGATCTATATCCATAGCAAATCGATAATTGGCTCCAACCCCAATTCTAAAGAATTTGGCAATATTAAATTCGGCTTCGACCCCGGGTGTAAGAATGAAAATATTTCTGTCTTCAATCCAGGTATCTGTAGGTTCGTCGTAAATTTCAAGATTTCCTTTACCGGACATTAATGATGCCGAGAAGTGAATGGCTTTTTTAGGCATAAAAATATAACCGAGCAGCACTCCACGATGTTCAAAATCTATAACATTACCAATGTATGCATCATTATTGGAAAAAATATTATTTTCCAGGTTTAAATTATAAAATCCAACGATCATGTGGTCGTTAAGAATCGCAGCTGCATTAAAACCTTGCATATATGAAGTTTCTCCATCCAGAGTTGTAATATTGGTAATAGGCCCTAAGTAACCGCGAATTTTTTCAGGTTTGTTAAACAGGGTTTCAATATTATCATCGTTTTGAGCAATAATTAATCCTGATGTTAGCACTAACACTAAAAATATGACTGTTTTTTTCATTGTTTAAAATTTTTTAGTTCAACTAAAAAATGATAACAAATAGTTTGCCAAAATGTTGTTTCTATGTATTTTTTATAAAAAAAACGCTGCATTGGGCTTGCAGCGTTTTATGCAGATTTTTGGTCGTTGTGTTTTAATTAGAAGAAGCTTTGATGTGCGCCCAATTCTCTCCCCTCTTTATTCTGGTAACCTGCATTTCACTTATTGAAAAAAGTTTTGCAATAACGTTTTGTTTTACCCCTTTTTCGAGCATGTTTTTTAGAACTTTAACATCATCAGCTTTTAGCTTTGAGTTTCTTATTAGTCCTTTGTTTTTTATTTTATTGATTTCTTGTAATCGTGGCATTATGCGTTCATATGCTTTATCTCTTGTAACCCATTGCAAATTTTTAAAATAATTATTGCGTTTATTCCAGTCAAGATGAATAGCTATTGTCTGGTCTTCGCTTTCTTTGGGTACAAATAAAATCGCTACAAGTTTATGTACAAGAAATGTTTTTTTCTTTCCGTTGGTTTTAAATGTAACGGTATGAAATCCTTTAGTAATCCCGGGCCTTAAAATTCTGCCCTCATCTTTATTGTAACAATAACTTTTAACCCGCCCGTAATTGCTCACTTCATATTTTTTATCAGCAAACGGGATTTCTTTCCAGACTTCGTCGCTTATTTTTCTAAGATTTCGATCAGTCATATTTAAATTGTTAGTTGTTAACATATGCTTGTTTATCTATTGTATACTCATCGATACGCATAGATTCTTAATAGGTTTAAACGTTATGACGAACGGTTTTTTTTTGATGATTAATGGCCTTCTAATTTGTATAAAATCATCTTATGAATTAATTATTTGAAGATTTAATGGTTGAATTATGAGAATTCATCCCTAACAAGAGTAACTAAAAGGAGAGAAGGTTAAAAAAGTTTGAAAGATTATATTTTATTATTTTACTTAGATCAAGATATAACTGAGTACATTTTGAACTAGTGAAAATATGTTTTGCAGTACCTGGATGTTTTATATACTGTCAATTATCAATCCATTTACAAACTTATTGATGGATTGTAGCATTAGTGTCATGTCAATCCTCAAATGTCGAATTACAATTTGCCTTCGCTCACCCTTTTTTCCCTAAAGGGACCATCCCTCGCGGGAAGGAATTCCCCTTAAGGGGTTAGGGGCAGCGCTGGCAATAGATAATTCATACTTGACATGACACTAGCTTATTATTATAATCAGATGGATTATTCTATTACTGTGCGCTTTAACAGATCATACTGATCGCCTGGTTTTAAGAAATAAAATTCTTTGCTTGTTGGTTTTAATTTGTAAATTGTGTCTCTTTCCTGCGACCACCGTGTTTTATCATAAACAGCAACATAATGTTCACCTATTACTTCAAATTTATTTCCATTAACTACTATGGCTGTATTTTCGTCTAAACCAATTCCCAATAAATGAGGTTTGTTTTTTAATATCTCAAACATGTCAAAATGCCTGTTACGAGCTAACAAATGCTGGTCAATCGCAATATTTTTTATAAACGAAAAACCTTCTTCATGGTCGCCCATCATTATGGTATTTTTTTTTGTATCACCCCTTGCCAGGTATGACCCCTGTATTGTTGCGCCGGCAGAAGTTCCGGCTACAACACCTCTACGATGTAAAACACCAAAAATTTCCAGGTGTGTTAATGTATTTAAATAGGAATCGACCAGGCGCCATTGCCTTCCACCCTGGATCCAAACTCCTGTTGCTGTTTGCAGTGGTTTAACAAACTCAGGGTCATTCGCATCTTCAACCGACCGTGTATGTAAAATACTGATCTTTTTAAATTGAAATTTAGCAAAACGATCTCGCAAAGTTTTAAAATCCGGATCAGTTGCAATACTTTCATCATCTCTGGCAGTTGGAATAATAACAATCTCGGCACTATCACCTCCTGCTAATTTTTTAAAAGCAGGAATAAAAAGGCTATCACTTGCATTCCCTCCAATAATTAACAGCGTGCCAGACTCCGGACCTGTTGTTTGTGAAAAAGATTGACTTATAAAGAGTTGTGAAATAATAAATAGAAATAGAAAGAATGTATTTTTCATGAATAATCTAGTTTGATGAATTGCAATTTTGGTTTGTACGCACTAAAAGGCTGGTATTATAATTTTGTTCTTCAAGTCTATTGATGATATTTTGATAAATTTCATTGTCCATTTCGGGGGTTCTGGACAAAATCCAAAGATATTTTCTATTTGGATGCCCGACAACAGCCCAGGAATAATCATCAGCAAGGTCAATAATCCAGTATTTTGCTTTAAAAGGCCAAAAGAACTGTACTTTCAATTTTGCACCATTACCTTTTTTGGCAATAAAAGCCTTACCTTCAATTTGTTTAATTTCTCCATCGGGTGTTTTGTTTCTGCAGGTATTAACAACTTTAACATATTCATTGTTAACAAGGCTATACTCGGCTGTAGTGCATACACATCCTTTTTGAAACCGTTGAGGTATGGTAGATATTTCGTACCATTTACCCATATATTTTTCCAGGTTAACTTCTGGAACTGTTTTCAGGGGCTGAATGTTTTTACATCCAAGACTAAATATTGAAAAAAGCATAATTCCAAGTAATTTAAATGGCATAATATCTCTCTATCGATTTTGATCATACAATTTACGATTAATTTGTATACCAAAAAAGAAAGCGTAATCATTAAAGATCAATTTCCCGCCCGGAAGTATATCTTCTCCATTTTTCAATAACCTGGACCATATCATCGGGCAGTTCAGAATTAAATTGCATAAATTCTTTTGTTTCAGGATGAATCAATCCCAGTGTTTTAGCATGTAAAGCCTGGCGGGGTAGTATTTTAAAACAGTTTTGTACGAATTGTTTGTATTTTGTAAATGTTGTTCCTTTTAGAATTTGATCGCCACCATATTCAAAGTCATTAAACAGTGGATGTCCAATATGTTTAAAATGCACTCTAATTTGGTGCGTTCTGCCGGTTTCCAGCTTGCATTCAACCAAAGTAACATATCCTAATTCTTCAATTACCTTGTAGTGCGTAATTGCTTCTTTTCCCTGGTCACCATCAGGAAAAACCTGCATTACCTTTCGGTTTCGGATATTTCTGCCAATATTTCCTACAATGGTTCCTTCTTTTTCATCGAAAGATCCCCAGACTAAGGCGATATACCTGCGTTCTGTAGTTTTATCAAAAAATTGCTTAGCCAGCTTATTCATTGCCTGCTCAGTTTTGGCAATAACCAGTAAACCCGAAGTATTTTTGTCAATACGGTGAACCAGGCCCGGGCGTAAATCACCCGTTTTAAAGAGCGGCAAATCTTTTAAATGATACATTAAAGCATTTACCAAAGTGCCAGAATAGTGCCCATATGATGGATGAACAACCATTCCGGGATTTTTATTTACAATAATCAGTTGATCATCTTCGTAAACAATGTTAAGCGGTATATCTTCAGGTATAAGCTCAATTTCTCTGGGAGGATAAGCCATCACAATTGAAACAACATCTCCGGGTTTTACTTTATAGTTTGATTTTACAGCTTTGTTATTTACCAGGATATTATCTGCATCGGCAGCGCTTTGTATTTTACTTCTTGATGCATTTTCTATTCTGTTTACCAAAAACTTATCTATTCTAAGCGGCTTTTGCCCCGGGTCGATATCAAATCGAAAATGCTCGTATAATTCCTGCTCCTCGTTATCATTAAAATCTTCTTTTATCATATGTCTTTTATTACTTATTTATTTAACGGATAACGATGAATTTTTTTGTAATACTTTCTCCCTTTGATGTTGAAAAGCGAATAAAATAGATACCCTGGTTTAAATTGGAAATGTTAATAGGATTTTGATCATAGAAACTGTCCGCGAATACTCTTCCATACGTATCAAAAATTGTATACCTGTAATTTTTTGAATATGCATCGTGGAGTTTTATGTTTAATTCATCTTTAGCAGGATTGGGGTATATTGTGAGCTGTAAAGGTTCACTAATATTTGTTTGCTGTAATCCTGTTGGAATATTTATTTCGTGTCCAAACATAGGCCTAATCATAAGCGTACCTTCAAACTGCGATTGTTCCCAGCTACCAGTGAAATTATAAAATAATTTGTCGTTATTTATTCTGTTAACATCAAAACCAACATTGAGCATTTCGGTAGTGCTAATTTTTTGCCATCCGATATAAAAAGGATTCTCAAGCACTAAAGTAGAATCTAAAATATAATGGGTAAATTTATTTAGGCTGTCCTGATCAGTTGGTTTTATGTCTTCTTTACTATAAATAACTGATCCGGGGCGATTATCTTTCTCATTCCAAATCATTAATTTAAAATAATTTTGGTTGGCCTGGTTTAAAGTTTGATTAAAATAGATTTGGATTCCTCTTAAAGTATCTTTTTTATAGGTTTCAAACCTCGTTGCAACCATTGCCAGCTCAGTTCCTTCGCCAATAAGCCCATATCCATTTTCTGCTGTACCATCATCATAAGCATAATAATTATAAAATTTTTGTTTGTAACGAATTGTATCATTCCACCGGTAAGGCTTCCGTTCCGATAATGTATCGGTAACCATGTAACTACTTATCTCGAAAAGGGCAGAATCATTTTCCGGGGTGTACGGGAAAATATAATTAATAAATCGTTTATATGTTTCATTCGAAAAGGGCTCAATGTTAGCTCCGGTACCACCAGTAAATTTTTCTGTACCTGTATTGCCCATGATATCTTCAATCTCAAACTCGCGACTAATATTCCAAACCTGATCGCTAATATTGCCATAGGTTATGGAAATTGAGTCTGCCATTTCATATGCACTTGCACGAGTAAAATGAGGCCATGGAATGGATTCGTAATTTTTTAATAAGGGGCTCAAAGTTTTTTTAAATGCGATATCATTAATAATGGTATCATTTATATTTCTGTCTTTGTCCAGTATTACAAAATCAATATGCCAGTGGTCTGAATTACTGGTTTTACTCTCTAAGCTTGTGCTCGATGTGAAGCTGGCATAATTTCTAAATCTAAACTGAAAATTTTCTTTTAGGTATTGCTCTTCATTAACTGGC
The DNA here is from genome assembly GCA_041686115.1 of Bacteroidales bacterium. Lineage (GTDB taxonomy): Bacteria > Bacteroidota > Bacteroidia > Bacteroidales > UBA12077 > UBA12077. Next base: position 2,073 of record JAWLEM010000068.1, on the reverse strand, counting down.
AGAATCACCTGAAAGAACTCTTTTTTTAAATGGGTTAATGTATCGCCTTTCCGGATTTTTTCGCTGTTATTATATTGATAATATTCGGTAAGTATCGAATCTTTTTCGTTAAAGGTAACATGCCAGATTTTATTCCAGGAAAGCGAATCGGGAGAATAGTATTCAAGCAGCAGTGTGTCCTTGGGTTCGGGAGTATCTCCCAATCCTCCAGGTTGATAAAAGAAACTGATATAAATCGTATTATTGCCGGGGTAATTTAAATTCACCATTTTAGAAGTTAAGGTATCGGCAGGAAATTGCCCACTTCCAGATTCCGGATAAATGCCTCCTTTTTCATTAATTGCATCTAATGTTACAACTCCAATGCTAACCGGATTAATGGCATAAGATGTATTTACAAATACATAATTGTCAATCCATAAAGATGAGTCGGGATATATGGTTGGTACGGAAAAATCATCAATAAAAGGAACCTCTTTTATGGTTTTTGTATTTTTTGTTTTTTTGTTATGGCTAATTTTTACCAGATTGTTTTTAATTTCAGGATTTATTTCCAAAGGTATTAGCGTTTCCTGGGCATTAAGAAAAAATGGAGCCAGAAAAGAGACAATGGATATGATATATTTTTGGAATTTAAACAACAACGATAAATTTAATTATTTAACAATAGCGTATCTGTTTTTGCAAATTTAACAGAATCGACACTTAACCATAAATCAACTGTAGACCCCAACCTTATTTTTTTATTATCTTTATAAACCGGATACTGTCTCCATATTTTTGCCTGTGCAGTATCAACAGCTGTTTCAATCGATTCGTCGTAAATAATTGCGCCTACATTTAAAGCCGCTCTTAATAAACGGTCTTTTGCTTCAAATAGTGTATATTCATACAAGTCTGGCAGGATGGTTTTTTCGTCACTTAATCCTTTACCAAGTACCAGATCTATTTTAGATCCCTTAGGTATTGGGGTTCCGGGAGCTATTTCTTCTCCGTCAAACCTTTGTTTTAGTACATTGTTTATTGCGATATCGGGAACATGAATAAGCTTACCAATTTCTAAACCGGAATTCTTTAACACTGCCTTGGCCTGCCTGTGCGACACCCCAACAACATTGGGCATATTAATTTTTTCGGGATTAAATGCATTAAGTGTTATGAAAATGCGTCTTCTTTTCTTAACATCAAATCCTGGTTCCGGACTTTGTTCAATAACAGTTCCTTTTGGCATGTCGTTATTGAAAACGGAGTCTGCTATTTCAATATTTAGTTTATAATTTTCAGCTATTTTATGAACTTCTTCCAGTGTTGACCCTCTAAAATCAGGGACAGGTATTTTTTGGCCATGATGGGTATAAATACGCAATGATAAAAAAGTTAAAAATAATAATACTATGGCTGCTATTATTGCATAGGATAAATGTTTAAAAAACAGCCTGCTTTTAATAAATTGAAATAAAGTCATTGGTTCCGGGATATTAAATCATCAATTTAGTTAACGGTGAGACAAATATAAAATTATGTACGCATAAACTAAAATAAATTTTATGCTAAATATCAAACTAGCTGTACTCTTTTAATATCTTGTAGGTAGTATCTCTTTCTACAGGCTTTTTTCCTGATTGTTTAATAAGCTGCACAATTTCGTTTGTCGTCATACCTGGCTTTTTGTCTTTTGCTCCTGCCATAGAATATATTTTTGTAGTATCGTCTATGGTTCCGTCAATATCATCAACACCAAAGGAAAGAGCAATTTGTGAAATATCCTTTCCAAGCATGGGCCAGTAAGCTTTAATGTGTTGAAAATTATCGAGAAAAATTCTTGATACGGCAAATGTTTTTAAGTCTTCCAGCGTATTAACTTCTCCAATATAACTTAATGGATTGTTTTCTTTCTTAAATTTAAGAGGTATGAAGGTGTTAAAACCGTTTGTTTTATCTTGAAGTTTTCTTAATTGATCTAAATGTTCAATTCTGTGGTTATAATTTTCTAAATGGCCATAAAGCATTGTTGCATTAGATGGGAGTCCTGCCTGGTGGGCTGTTTCATGAATGGTTAACCATTGTGCTGCA
>JAWLEM010000067.1:0-12016 GCA_041686115.1 Bacteroidales bacterium | reverse complement strand
GTACAATATGGTTAAGAAAAATGACAGCCTGTCGTTACAAAATCTTATGTATGTTCCTTTATGGATGATCGAAGGTTTGGCAGAATACCTTTCAATTGGACCCGTTGACAACCAAACAGCAATGTGGATGAGGGATGCTGTAATTCACAATGATATTCCAACCATTGAAGACATGACTAAAAAAGCATATAAATATTTCCCATACCGTTATGGTCACGCCTTCTGGTCTTTTGTTGGTGGTGTGTGGGGAGATCAAGTCATTTATCCTTTATTTGAAAACACACTTAAATTTGGCCCTGATAAAGCCATAGAAAGAACTTTTAAAATATCGGCTGATAGTTTATCTACCCTTTGGGCCAATTCACTAAAAGAGCACTACGAACCTTACTTAAAAGACACTACCGGCGTAATTGGAGAAGAAATGTTTGGACTTGATAATGGAGGAACATATAACCTTTCACCTGTAATTAGTCCCGATGGGAAATATATGACATTTATTTCTAATCGCGACGTGATTGGAATTGATATCTTAATGGCCGACCTGGAAAGTAAAAAAATTATTAAACGATTAACAAAAAGCGTTGAACAAACGCATATTGATGATTTCAATTTTATTGAAGATGTCGGTTCTTTTTCTCCGGATGGAACAAAATACGCATTAACTACATTTTCAAAAGGTTCAAACAACCTTCTTATAGTCGAAGTATCAAAAAAAAGGATAAAAACCATTGATGATATCTCGATTAAAGGCATTGATGCTTTTATGTATCCCAAATGGTCGCCTGATGGCAATAGTATTTTAATAACCGGACTGGTTAATGGAAAGAGTGATTTGTATTTGTACGATCTCGAAACCGGAAGAGTTAATCAACTAACCAACGATTATTATTCAGACATTCATCCGTCATGGTCTGGTGATGGGGATCATATTATATTCATTTCTGAGCGGGGAGATGATACTAATTTAGAAAAACAAATTTATGGCTCATATAAGCTCTGTGAATTAAATCTAAACACCAAACAAGTTGAAGTAATAGATATTTTACCCGAAGCCGATATTTACTCACCACAATATGGTCCAAAAGATACATCAATCTTCTTTTTATCTAATGCCGATGGGTATAAAAACCTGTATCGTTATGATATCCATTCAAACCAGATTTTTAAACTTTCAAAGTTTTCGACAGGTGTTACAGGAATTACAGACCTTGCTCCAGCTTACAGTATAGCTAAAACATCGGGCGAAATTGCCTATACCATGTATAAGCATGGCAATTATATTATTTATAAAGCCAAACCGGAAGATTTTTTACAAATTCCTTTCACAAAAGACTCTGTAGAAAGATCAGCAGAACAGCTGCCACCACCTCCAAATAATCGTATTTACAACCTGGTAGGCAACCAAATGAATACACATCCAAAACAGGATACCACTGAATTTAAAAAGAAGCCATATAACCCAAAATTTACCTTAGAATATCTTGGAGCAAGCGGATTAAGTGTTGGAGGATCTCAATGGGGAACCTATGGGTCTGGTGCTATAGCTGCACTATTTACCGACATGCTTAAATATAATACCATTTATACGGTGCTGGCAGTTAATGGAGAAGTTTATGACATAGGAGGACAATTGGCCTATATTAGCCAAAAAAACAGGATGAACTGGGGAGCAGGATACAGTCATATTCCTTACCGGTATTCATCATGGTATTATAAACCAGTTGATACCATTCAATATAACGATGAATACACAGCAATTGTCAGCACACTGGTTGATATGCGGATTCGTATTTTTGAAGATAAGGTATCTTTCTTTAACTATTACCCCCTATCGTCAAAACTACGCTTTGAAAACGGTATATCAGCAGCCAAATATAGTTATCGCATCGACAGCATTAATCATTATTATAATCCTTTAGGCCAAAAAGTTGGTGAGACAAGAGACCAGGTTGACGGACCTGATCCGTTTTATGTCGGCTCTGTTAACCTCGCATTTGTTGGCGACAATTCGAGTTTTGGATTTACATCCCCGTTAGATGGTTATCGATTCAGAATCGAGGCTGAAAAAATGTTTCTGGATTATAATTCATATAGAGCCATTGTCGATCTGAGAAAATACTTCTATTTTAAGCCATTAAGCTTTGCTTTAAGGGGAATGCATATGGGGACTTATGGAGAAGATAAAGATCGGTTGTATCCATACTATTTAGGAAACCATTATTTTATTCGCGGTTATACTTACAATTCTTTTCAGAAAGGAGAAGTAGATGGCAATAAAGGCTTAAATATTAATAGCTTAATTGGAAGTAAAATTTTAGTGGCAAATGCCGAATTAAGATTTCCATTTTCAGGTTATGAAAGGCTTGCATTAATTAAATCGGGGTTATTGTATTCAGACCTGGTGCTATTTTTTGATGGCGGACTGGCATGGAATTCCGAATCTCCTTTTGCCAAAAACAGCGGAATAAAAATGACATGGGAGCCTGATTATAATTATTATGTACCGGTTTTTAGCACAGGCTTATCTCTCAGAATTAATTTGTTTGGTTACGCAATACTTGAGCCATATATTGCCATCCCATTTCAGCAACAAGGAGTTTTTTCTGTATTTGGTTTAAATATTACAGGAGGTGGTTGGTAAACGGCTAATCTTCGTCTACCTCCTCATAATCAACATAATCGCCAACATCGTTGTCAATTTTTTTATTACTATCTGATGATGATTTGATAGTAACATCCCCCTCATTCTTGTTTGGATGATGCTGATCTTCATATCTTTTCTGCATATTTTTAATATACTTTTTTAAAACAAAACGGGTGATCACCCTAATTATAAAAAATATAACCAATAAAATTAAAATAAAACGTGCTAACGCCATTCTCTTAACTCCTTTCTTTATTTATATCATTATTAACAACAAAATAGTTATTGCTCATTTCAGTTGCATTATTTTTAATCCGTTCGATATTTTGGAATTTTGTCGTTTGATCTTTTCTCAATTGATGATTATAATGATTTACAAAACTAAAATCGGAAACACTGCACACATCAATTTCGTTTAATTGATCTATAAATGAAACAATATGGTTAAGATCATTTAAAATGACTGCTTGTTCCTTTTCATCAAACTTTAGATTTGATGCTTTTGCTAATCTGTTTAAAATTTCCTGATCAATCATTATAATAATTATAAATGCTATTTTTGTAGCAAATATATTAATAAACATTTTTTACTTTTGCAAAATTAAAATAAACTAAGCATTAAATAAATAAATCTTTATGGAAACGGTTGTAAGCGGCATAAGATCAACAGGAAATTTGCATTTAGGCAATTACTTTGGAGCATTAAAAAATTTTGTAAAAATGCAACACGAAAATAATTGTTATTTTTTTATTGCTGATTACCATTCACTAACAACACACCCTACTCCAGAAGATTTACACGGTAGCGTAAAACAAGTTTTATCAGAATATTTAGCATGCGGACTGGACCCGGAAGTTGCAACAATTTATTTACAAAGCGATGTGCCTGAAGTAACCGAGTTATACTTACTTCTAAATATGAATGCCTATGTGGGTGAACTCGAAAGAACAACGTCATTTAAGGATAAGATTCGCAAGCAACCAGAAAATGTAAATGCAGGCTTATTAACCTATCCGGTTTTAATGGCTGCTGATATTATTATACACAATGCAGCTAAAGTGCCTGTAGGAAAAGACCAGGAACAAAATCTTGAAATGGCTCGAAAATTTGCACGCCGTTTTAACAATATATATCATGTTGATTATTTTACAGAACCACAACCCTACAACTTTGGCCACGCTTTGGTAAAAGTGCCCGGATTGGATGGAACCGGAAAAATGGGGAAATCTGAAGGTAACGGAATATATTTATTTGATGACCCAAAAGTAATTCGCAAAAAAGTAATGCGTGCAGTTACCGATAGCGGCCCGACAGAAAAAAATCAAAAAATGCCGGAACCTATTCAAAATCTTTTTACCATTATGGATATTGTATCGGAAAAAGAAACGGTTGAATTATTTACAGAAAAATATAATCAGTGCGAAATTCGCTATGGCGATATGAAAAAGCAACTGGCTGAAGATATCATAAAATTTACATCACCAATCCGTGAACGCATTCTTGAAATATCAGCTAATGACCAGTATTTAAGTAAAGTAGTAAAAATGGGAGCTGAAAAAGCCCGGGCAAGTGCATCAAAAACACTTAAAGAAGTAAGAGAAATTATAGGGTTTAAACCTTTTTAAATAAACAGCAATAAACTAACAGCCATAACAATCATACCAAGAATTAAGCCATAAATGGACAGATGATGCTCGCCATATTCTCTGGCTGCCGGTAAAAGTTCATCGATAGAAATAAATACCATAATACCTGCCACAGAAGCAAATAAAATTCCAAAAAGAGTCGGGGTTAAAAAAGGCATTAAAATTAAATATCCAATAATGGCTCCTATGGGTTCTGATAATCCAGAAGCAAAGGAGTGCCAAAATGCTTTTCGCTTATTCCCGGTAGCGAAATAGATAGGAACAGAAACAGCAATTCCTTCCGGAATATTATGTATAGCAATAGCAACGGCAATTGCAATACCCAGGCTGGGATCTGTAAGCGCTGCGGTAAAGGTAGCCAGGCCTTCGGGAAAATTATGAATGGCAATAGCCAGGGCAGTAAATAGCCCCATCTTTTTTAGCTTTTTATTCTTATGCTCAATTTTAGCCTTTTCATCCATTTCCTCAATCATCCTAATTTCATGCGGATTTTCATAAGAAGGGATTAACTTATCGATAAGTGCAATAATAAAAATGCCGCCAAAAAAAGAAATAACCGTAATCCATGAACCAGTTCTTTCGCCAAGCTCAGAAATTAAAGACTCTTTAGCTTTAAAGAAAATTTCCACCATTGAAACATAAATCATTACTCCGGCAGAAAACCCCAGAGATAATGAAAGAAATTTAGTATTTGTTGTTTTGGTAAAAAAAGCTAAAACGCTGCCAATACCGGTAGCAAGGCCTGCAAAAAGAGTTAATCCAAAAGCAATTAAAACATTATTTTCAATCATATTTTACTAATTCCATAATAATTAAATTCCAAATTTACATTTTAATTAAACGCAAAACAATTATATAACCTGTCTCTGCTGATTTACTCTTTAAAAGGCTTCCAGGTTTTAGCCAGTCCTCCAATTCCTGTTTCGCGGTAAGCGCTTTGAATATCGCGTCCTGTTTCTTCCATAGTCCGGACAGCATCGTCGAAAGAAATTTTGTGGCCTCCATCGGAAAACAAAGCATATACAGCACATTCAAGCGCTTTGCCAACGGCAATTGCATTTCGTTCGATGCAGGGAATTTGCACATAACCCAAAACCGGATCGCAGGTTAATCCTAAATTATGTTCGAAACCCATTTCGGCAGCATATTCAATCTGGCGCAACGACCCACCCATAATTTGAGCTGCTGCTCCGGCAGCCATTGCACAAGCGGTTCCTATTTCACCCTGGCATCCAACCTCTGCACCAGAAATTGACGCATTACGTTTTACAACACTGCCTATTAATCCTGCTGTTGCAAGTGCACGTAACATTTTAGCCTCGGTAATATGTTCTTCGCGTTGCAAATAAAATAACATGGCAGGCAATACGCCTGATGATCCACAAGTTGGTGCAGTAACAATTTTGCCTCCGGCAGCATTTTCTTCCGAAACGGCCAATGCAAATGAAAAAAGCAAACCCTGGTCGTGAATTGCTCCGCGTGAATTTTGTGCTTTAGCAAAGTAATTATTGGCTTTACGCGGAAGCTTTATTTTTCCGGGCAAAACCCCTTCATTTTCCAACCCGTTGGTAATGGTATCTTTCATAATACCCCAAACATGCTTAAGAAATACCCAAATATCAGGCCCTTCATTATCTTCAACGTATTCCCAAAAAGTTTTACCCTGATTATTACACCAATCTAAAATATCAGATAGAAATTGATGCTGATAAATTTTCTTATCGTTTAAAATACCGTCAGCATCTTTTAAATCGCCGCCACCAATGCTATAAACAGTCCACTGGTTGGTTATTTCATCATTATTGTTAACTGCCTCGAATAACATTCCGTTGGGGTGTTCGGGCAATTCTTTATCGGCATTCCAAATAATCTCAATATCCCTGGGTAACACTGTCTTTTTTAAGGCTTTATCAGTATTATGCCCTTTCCCTGTAGCAGCCAAACTGCCAAATAATGTAACCTTAAAGCGTTTGGCATCAGGATTTTTTTCCTGAAAAAGGCTTGCTGCTCTCACCGGCCCAATGGTATGACTGCTTGATGGCCCGTATCCTATCTTATAAATTTCTCGTATCGATTGCATCTATTTTCTTTTTCTGAATTTGATTAAACATTTACTTTTTTAGCTCTCTCGAAAGGCTTATTCCGGTCGAAAAGATAACGATAGGTAATGTGTGTTTTTAAAACATGTCCTCCTACTTGATCTATTACTTTCATCATAGAAGGGTTAAAATCGCCCACCCAGTTAAATTGTAAATGTTTATACGGAAAACTTTTTTTAAGGGCTTCTCCGGCAAAAGCCATTACAATTCCTCCTTCAATACCTTTACCCTGATGTTCGGGAACTACGCCAAAAATTAACCCTAGTGCAGTATCACATTCACCAGTAATTTTATAATATAAAAATTTAAGTTTACCCCATAAGTTCATTTTTCCGTTTAGATGCCTGACAATTTTGTTAATTTCCGGAACCTGAAGAAAAAATGCAATAGGCTCATCTTCGTAATAAGCAAACCACATAATTCGTTCGTCTAATATTGGTTTTAAGCTTTTCATTAAACCCCGTGCATGCGCCTTGGCCATCTCTGCAACACCAGGAAAACGAGCCCAGGCATTATTAAAAACAGTCCTGAAATCTTCGGTATATTTTTCGAGTTTCATTTTTTCCAGATGTCGAAACTGGTATTTAGGATTTTTTTCAAGCCTTTTGGCTTTTTCCAGTATCGATTCGCTTAATCCTTCAAATTCAACTTTACGGTAATAGGTATATTGATTGAAATAATTTTTAAATCCGTAGGCTTCCAATAAATCTTTATAATACGGGAAATTATACGGCATACAATAATTGGGTGGATATTCAAAACCATCGGCAAGGCAACCCCACCAACGATCACGATCACCAAAATTAATTGGACCGTCCATGGCTTCCATGCCTTTCGATTGCAGCCAATTTTTACATGCATCAAACAACATAAAGGCAGCATCTTTATCGTTAATACAATCGAAAAAGCCTGATCCACCAGTAGGTTGCTGATTTTTACCAGCCGATTTCTTATCATAAAAAGCGGCTACACGGCCAACCACATCATTTTTTTCATCTTTTAAAATCCAACGAAAGGCCTCACCATGCCTGAATAGCTTATTTTTTTGGGGATCAAAAACACTTTCAATATCATCGTCCAAAGGCCTTATCCAGTTTTTTTCATTTTTATACAACTTAACAGGGAAAAGTAAAAACTCCTTTTCCGTTTTTTTGTCATTAACTTCTATCAAATGGTAGTTACTCATAGGGCATGTAGTTTTTTTTCGATACAGAAGTGGTAAAATTAATCATTAAAAATGATATTGAAAATAATCTTTACTTTGACCACTTGAGCAAAATTCTGGCGATATTTGTCGCATGCCCGTTAATTGCCCTAAGGTTGGTCATTAGCTCAACATGTGTTTTGCTGCTGGTTATTGACTTTTCCACATCATCACGTAAGCGCTCAAAATGTTGTTTTTCCAGGTCAAATTCTAAATTGCGGTATTGCTTATATTTTTGTTTCATGGCTTTTGCTTTTTCAAGATTCACTTCTGTAAAAACATCAATAGCCCTGCTTAATTGCTTTTGGGTACGTGTATGATAATCAACAATTTCCTTTTTCCCTTCCGTCGAGAATTCATAATTTTGCGAACACCAAAATTCGGCTTTAGGGATTAAGTTTGTAGATATAATATCGGCAATTTGTTCAAATTCTTTTATCGTGTAGAGCAACTGAAAAGATTCGTTAACCCGCTCTTCTCCAATATTTTCACGAGTAATTTTAAGAATGTAATTATTTACTTCCTCCCTTAAAAAAATAATCACCTCTTCATTTTCCCTTATAATGTCTACCACTCCTTCTCCTTTAATCAGGAAAGGGATTATAATATCCGATGTCATATCCTGCACCAAACGCCCCATCCTGATTACTTCCTGTTTGGCCAGGCTAAGTGCCAGCGATGGGCTTTTTACCATGCTTTGATCGAGATAATGGGTTTTAAACACAGCTTTCTCATCAGGTTTTAGGGGTAGAATTTTTTCAATCAGAACAGCAAACTGTTTAGTAAAAGGCAGAACCAGACAAGTAAGAATAATATTAAAAATGGTATGTGCATTTGCTATCTGACGAGGCACAATGGCTGCCATAGAATTTAAATCATTATTTGCCAATACAGATTTGGGAGAAATTATTCTTACAATATCCGCAAAGTATGGAATCCAGAATAAAAACACCAGAACACCAAAAACTTTGAACAATGTGTGCGCCAGTGCCACTTGTTTAGCTTCGCGTTTCATTTTTATACTTGCTATCACGGCCGTAACTGCAGTACCTATATTGGCGCCAAATAATAATGGAATAGATGCTTCTAAGGTTAAAAAACCCTGCGATGCCAAAGTAATCATTATCCCAATAAAAGCACTGCTACTCTGAATTAATGCAGTAAAAACAGCACCCACCAAAATTCCCACTATTGGATTTTCAAGTTTAATTAATGATTCAATAAATGGAGTATATGACCGCAATGGAGACATAGAATCGGACATAATATGCATGCCGAAAAATAAAATGCCGAAACCAAGAATCGTTTTTCCAATATTTTTTATCAGCCCATGATTAAAAAAGGAGTTTAAAATAAATCCAATTCCAATCATTAATAACGAATAATCGGTAAGTTTAAATGCAATAAGTTGTGCTGTAATGGTTGTACCTATTCCGGCACCTAAAATTACGCCAATGGTTTGCCTGAATTTCATCAATTTGGATTGTACAAAACTTACCAGCATTACCGTTGTCGCGCTACTGCTTTGCACAACCATGGTTATAAATGAACCGACACCAATGGCTATTAAACGATTATTTGTCAGCTGACTGAGGATCGCTCTCATTTTATCGCCGGCAGCATTTTGCATTCCATCGCTCATCATACTCATTCCTAATAAGAACAAGCCTAAACCACCAACTAATCCGGCAATCAACAAAAATACCCAGTTTGATTTCCGGGCAAAAACCCTGTAAATAAGAATCTCATCCGAAGGGAAATCTTTAATTCGCGCAACTATCTGGTATTCTCCCTCAACTGATCCTAATACTACTTTTGTTTTTGCAATGCCCATACTATCTGTACAATCAACAGAATCGACAATGGTAAATTTTTTATCTTTTTCGGGAACAGAAAAGGGTTTAAAATGAATACAGACCCCTTCAACCGGATTGTTTTGCTCATCCAACACCAAAACCCGCAAAGGCTTTTCTGCAGTTAAACGAGCCGTTTGGGTTTGCTTATCACCCGAAAAGTTTGGAATTTCAGTGGAAACAGGCTTGGTTAAATGGTATTCATGAATGGCGCTATCAACCTTAACCATTTTAACCGTATCGCTCGACGAAGCAGAAAGGTTCAGGTGGAAAGCAAGTAAAAGAGACAATAAAGCCGAATATGAAAATCTCTTCATCCTTAGTTATCTTACCTTTAAAACACTTAAAATCTATCAAATACTCATACTGTTTAATACAAATATAAGCTATTGTTTAATTTTACCTGTAAGATCAAGGTAAAGATTATTCTCAACAATCTTTAAACTTTGAATATCTAATGCAACCGTACTTCTGGATACTGTCCTGATTAAGCCTTGATTTTTTAAGGTATAAAAATCGTTTGAATTTTTAACAGCACTCGATAAATGTTTTGCTATCCATGTTATATTTGACAAAACACCAACCATTTGAGCATTCCAGAGGCCTTTATTTAAACGGAAATATTTCAATTCAGAATCTGTACTGTCTTTGGTAAATTCCTGGTTGGTTCGATAATTATACGTTCTGGGCACAAAATCTATAGTATCTTTTCCAAAAACCGAAGATATATCAAAGCCGCCATATGCCTGTTTAAAATTATATTGAAGGCTAATTGCAGTTGAATCAGACGACCTTTTGTTATCAATGGCTAAATTAAAGAACTCCAGTTTATCCCTTTTAAAATTTCTTTCGACAAATACTTGTAAATGTTCACCTTTTACATCTAATGTATCGGTATTATTTGTTGCATCTGGTTGATAATTAAATCGAATTTTTACAATTGCTTCGTTATATTTTGTAAAAAATGTATCAACAACTTCAACTTGGGAATCATTATAAGTTATTCTTGATTGGGACCGGGCAAAATCCTGGAATTTGGTTGCATATAATGCATACCCGTTACCTTCGTTTAAATTGGTATAATCATCAGTAATATTACTAACCGAACAAGAATTCATTAAAGCCAAAAGTGCAATGGCTCTTAATTCTGCTTGTTTCTTTGCATCGCTCCATTCCATTCCCGGGTCTGAAATACCGATTATCTCAAAAGGAAAATCAGCGTTAATTACCTGCAGACACCATTCAGGAAGCTTTTCCGGAATATAATCATATCGATTCTGTTTTTTTAAGCTGTCATTTATTTTTTCGAATGCCTTATTAAAAATATTTTCTTCGTAGTTTTCTTTATCCTTATCGATAATATCAGATTTAGTTTCTTGTGAAAAAACACCGACAGGTATTAATATCATAAATACAAGCAGAATGAATCGGTTCATAATATTTTTATTTGATGAAAAGAATATTCAAAAATATCAAATTATTATTACGAAGGCATAAATAATTTTTATTCAAAATTTCTGCCTCCAATAATTCTTAACAATCATCGAACCAAAGTGATAAAAACATTAAAAATTTGCCCTTACCCCAACAATAAAGTTTCTACCCGGAGCAACGATTCCGGATGAATAAGGGCGGTAGCGGGTATCTAAAATATTTTCGATACCAAAATTCAGTATTGTCCATTTTTCCTGTTTTCCTAATTTTGCTATTAAAATACTTTTTAAGCTAACACACAATTAAATAGCATCGTACAAATATAAATTGGGGTATCTGACTATATTACCATATTAAAAATCAATTAGTTGTTCTCTAATGTTCATTTCTTTTCCTTAAATGAAAAGAAACGAACCAAAGAAAAATCAAGGACAAACCCAGCCTGCTGGCAGGGATGCTTCAGCCCGCTCTTGCCTTTAAATAAAATAGTAAACCGATGTAGGACAAGCCCCATCGGAACTATTTTTATCCAAAGGCAATTCACGCCAACGCATGGCTCGCCGTTTGTCCAGGCTTACCCGCCAAATAATTATTTAATTTCAGAAGTAACTTTTAAAAATTTGCCCTTACCCCAACAATAAAGTTTCTACCCGGAGCAACGATTCCGGATGAATAAGGGCGGTAGCGTGTATCTAAAATATTTTCGACACCAAAATTCAGGGTTCCCCATTTTTTAAACCGGTAAGAAGCTTTTAAATTGAATGTCCACCATGACGGCGAATATGGATTTCCGTTCTCATCCGTTGCATAGATATGTGTTTTCCCTTGTTCGCTCGGCGCCATATTTTTATAAGCAATTTCACCGTTATAATCCGCATAAACAGATAATTGTAAATTTTCCATGGCATAATTTATCCGTGTACTTCCAAAAACAGGTGCAACGTGGCGTAAAGGTAATCCGTTTTGGTCTTCGCCATAAGTATAATTGATAACCGATTCAAGGTTTAACTGGAAAGGCAGCTGAACATTCGCCGATGCATTAAAACCATAAATATATGCTTTGTCAGCATTTACAATAGCAAGCACTTTGCTCATTTCGCCGTCATACATAATAGAATCCTGCCCGTTAAAAGTA
>JAWLEM010000066.1:0-12120 GCA_041686115.1 Bacteroidales bacterium | reverse complement strand
TTTCCGATATATATTTTTCGTTTTGTTGCACGCGAACCATATTTATGGCTCCATTCGCCCAGTTTTTGGCCCAGGTAGTAACCATCCCAAAATCCGCGGTTAAAAACAGTTGATAATCGCTCTTCCCAGTTTTTAATTTTTTCTTCGTTATAGGTTTTATCTAAATATGCATGAATAGCCTCGTTATAACATTCGCTTACCGTTTTTACATATTCGGGAGGCCTGGCACGGCCTTCAATTTTGAGAACTTTAACTCCGGCATCAATCACCTTGTTTAAAAATTTTATGGTGCTTAGATCCTTGGGCGACATAATGTATTCATTGTCTATCTCAAGTTCATTTCCTGATTCCTTTTCTTTTACAATATAGGCTTTGCGGCAGGTTTGTAAGCAGGCTCCCCGGTTTGCAGAATAATTTTTTTCATGTAAACTTAAATAGCACTTGCCCGAAACAGCCATGCACAGAGCACCATGAATAAACAACTCAATTTTTACAAGTTTACCCGATGGGCCTGTAATATTTTCTTCTTCTATCAATTGTGAAATTTCTGATACCTGGGCAAGGTTTAATTCCCGGGCTAAAACTACCACATCAGCAAACTGGGCATAAAAGCGCAAACTTTCTATATTGCTTATATTGAGTTGTGTTGAAATGTGTACTTCAACATTTTTTTTGCGAGCATAATCAATCACTGCCATGTCGGATGCTATAATGGCTGTTATATGACTTGCTTTTGCAGCATCAACAATCTCCTGCATTAAAGAAATTTCATCATTATAAATAACGGTATTTACTGTTAAGTATGATTTTAAGCCATTTTCATCGCATATTTTAACAATCTTTTCTAAATCACTAAAAGAAAAATTATTCGATGAATGGGCCCGCATATTCATTTTTTCTATCCCGAAATATACAGCATCGGCTCCCCCCTGAATGGCTGCCATAAGCGATTCGTACGAGCCTACAGGAGCCATTATTTCAAAATCTTTTCTTTCCATAGTTTACTAAAATATTGTTGATGCAAATTTAAATCATTAAAATGATAATCGGATAGGATATGAACCATATTGGCCGGCTTATTGTTTATAAAAAAATAATTACAGCACTTGTTACATTATAGCTATTTGACTTTCATTGATTAATTTAATATATTAACCAATCCCTAAAAACCAATACTATGTGTAATGACAGTATTTTTATCGAAACCATGGGTTATATTAAAAAGCAGGTAAACCTGACAACTGTTGAAAACAATATAATCCCCAACACTTTAGTGCTCGAAAGCCTTCATCCGTTTCCGGGATATCATGGCGAAAATTTACCCGAGAAACCATGCCCAAGGTCTCTATTTCTGATAGTCGAAAAGGATTATTCATGGGAAGAAATTGGGCGTATGGCAAATAAAATAAGACAGGAATTTAATCACGATTTTAATATCTCGCATGGGAATATTTATTTTAAAAACACTACCTATTCATGCATCCGGATTAAGTATTTAAAGAGCTTTACCTTTATTCCCGAGCTGCAGAACCTATTAAAAGAGCAAGATGTGAAATTTCTAAAAAAGAAAGCAATTAACGAAAGCGGATTAATTGTTATTCATAAGCATTTTTATGTTCAGGAAATAGGAGATAATATTTATTCCGATTTGGAAGAGGAAGTAAAGTATTACATGGAGCTACCGGTGGATTTGCCATGGGATACTTTTAAAGATTTTACCATAACGGTAAAAAATAACATTGTAAATAATAATTTTGATGTAGCACAGGGTGTTTTTTATCGCAAAAAAGGCATTGTGGATACGATTCGAATTTATGATTGCGAAGCGGGATTGGAACGTTTTAAAATGATAAGAAATAAGTACCTGGATGAAATTCGGAAAAAGTTATAACAGGATTAGAATTCTCGGCTAGTTTTTCGTAATCAGGCGTTTTTTAGATATTGATAACGCAAATCATACTACACGCAATTTCACAGCGCCGTGTCTCAGGGTTGCGAACCATTCCCAAAAGCGTAATATTTTTACCAATTTAAATTACTTCTGGTAAAGTATTTGATACAACTATAGCAGGAATTTGTATTTTTGCTGACAGAAATTAATATCAGAAGTAAGTGAAACAAACTATTAAATCGATTATTGTTGGATTAATCCTTGGAACTGCAATATTAATTCTGATTTCGGGGTTAATCACCTACTTTTATGAAGACGAAGTAAGTCTGTACCTGGTTGAAGAGCTTAACGGCCACATATCAGCAAAAATAGAAGTTGAACAGGTCAACTTTTCTGTTTTAAAGAAATTTCCTAAAGCATCCATCGAACTTAAAAATGTTGTTACATTTTCGCCCGAAGGGTTTTTCAATAAAATTGATGGTTTTAATACCGACACACTTTTTTCGGCTAAAAGCATATTTGTTCAGTTTAATTTAATCGATCTGCTTAATAAAAAGTATAACATTACTGACATTCATTTCAACAACGGAAAAATCAATTTATTTGTCGATCATTTAGGTGATGCCAATTATATATTTTGGGAGCAAAATCCTAACAGCCCAAAATCGGAATTTAATATTGATTTAAAAGGAGTGAAAATCACCAATTCAGACATAATCTATTGCAATAATGCTACAAAAATAACCTTGTTGGCTTATGTTAACAATCTTGATTTTGAAGGTAATTTTTCGCGCAAAAATTACCAGATGAATATACATTCCGGTTTTTTTGTCCATCAACTTTTGGTAGAAAAAATTCAATACCTTGAACAGAAAAATATTAAAGCCAAACTAAATCTTAATATTCTAGATCAGATTAGCAGGATAGAAGAAGGAGAATTAACTATAGAAAACTTAACCTTTGATATTAACGGAAATATCGAAAACAGCGATAATAAAAAAATGGACCTCCTTATTTCCGCGGAAAATCTGCCACTGAAATCAGTTATTAAAAATTTACCCCAATCGTTTCTTAATGATATACCTTTAATTGAAGGGCAAAAGGGTAATGTTTCTTTAAATGCTCATGTTTTTGGAGATGATATCAAAACACAACGCCCGAACTTACAAGCCGATTACATTGTAAATAATGCCCGGTTATACGACGAAAAAAGAGAAATAACAATCCACGATATTTTTATCGAAGGCAACTATACCAATGGTGAAAATAACGATCCGCAATCGACCCAAATTGATTTTAAAAACTTTAATGCAACCATACAAAATAGTCAGTTGAAAGGGCGATTTACGTTACAAAATCTTTATGAACCGAATATAGATATTGAGCTGTTTGCTGATTTAAAACTGGACGATTTAAAAGATTATTTTGATACAGATACGATCGAAACGCTTTCTGGAAGTGCAGTTACAAACATTAAATATTCGGGAAGGTATAAAGATTTGCTGAATTTAAAATTTGCCGATCTGTTTACCCCTGATTTTATAGCTGATGTAAAGATTATCGACGGGGTAATTCAATTAAAAGGGAATCCGGTAAAACTTGAAGAAATTTCCGGTACAGTTGAATTAAACAGAAATCTGTATGCCGATAACGTGTTTTTCAAAATTCAGGATAACGATTTTTTAATTGATGGCTATATTTCTCAGCTTTTCGAATATTTTAATCAGAAACAAAGCTTTAACGTAAAAGCAAATTTATTTGCTAACCATATTGATCTTAATCAATTGTCGCTATTATTTAAAGAAGACAAAGCAGAAAAAAAAGAACCTGTTTACCGCCTGCCCGAAAAATTAGCACTTGTATTAAAATTACACATCAAAAACTTTGAAGTGGGAAAATTTAAAGCTACAGAAGTAAGGGGCGACTTGAATTATAAACCAAGAATGTTTTCATTGCACGAAGTTTCTTTTCATTCCATGGATGGTTATGTTAAAGCCGGTGGCGTGATCATTCAAAAATTCAACCATGATTTTCTGGTAAAATCACAAAGCAGGCTAGATCAAATTAACATCAATCAACTGTTTTTTTCATTCAATAATTTTGGGCAGGATTTTATTTCCGATAAAAATATAAACGGAAACCTTTCAGGAGATGTCTTTTTTACATCTGAATGGTCCGACAGGCTGAAAATATACAACCATACAGTACAATCGGAAAGTGATATTACCTTAAATAATGGCGAAATTATAAATTTTGAACCTTTAATGGGGTTGTCAAAATTTATTGATGTTAAGGAGCTGGAGCACATAAAATTTTCAACCCTTAAAAATAAAATTACCATAAAAGATGAACAGGTATTGATTCCGCAGATGGACATATCATCATCAGCAATAAATATTTCTGCTTCCGGCATTCATGGATTCGACAAGAATTTTTCTTATCATTTTAAGGTCTTGTTATCCGACATAATTTCCGGCAGGCTAAAGCGATCGGTAAAAAGACATAGCGAGCAAGAAAATGTCGAGGACGATGGCTTGGGCCGAACATCTCTGTTTTTGTTAATTGAGGGAGATCCGGGAAATTATAACATTAAATACGACCGGAAAGCGGCCAGAGAAGAATTAAAACAAAATTTGCAGAACGAAAAAACCGAACTGAGAAATATTTTTAGAGATGAGTTCGGATGGTTTAAAAAAGATTCAACATTAGAAAAACAGGATGATGAGCCGCAAAAAAGCGATTTTAATATTCAATGGGAAGAGGATGATTCGAATAATCGTCCGGCAAAAATAATAGAGAAAAGAGAAAACGAGCAAAAGTTTATTATAGAATGGGAAGAAGATACAATTAATATTTATTGATAAAGATTTAAAGATACTATTATCAAAAAGATTTCGTTACCAATATTACTTTTGTATCAAAACCACAACCAAAAAATTGAGTATTGAGCATATATACTAAAAAACAAAAATGGAAATTACTGCTTCTTTTTGTTGCGATATTAATTGCTGCAGGATCTATATTAACTACCAATAACCTGGTAAAGCAATTATCGAAAGAAGAGCGAAAAAAAGTGGAGTTGTGGGCTTTGGGAATGCGACAGTTGTCAGGTCTGGACAATGAAGAGAAAGATTACACCTTTATTTTGGAGGTAATAAAGAACAATGAAACTGTCCCCGTTATTTTAACCGACCGAAACGGGGATATTGTTTCAACCCGAAATCTTGATCCCGATAAGGAAGATAATCCGGAATATCTGCAAAAGCAGCTCGAAAAAATGAAAAAGGAGAATGATCCGATAGAAATTGTCCTTCTCGATGGGAATAAAAATTTTATTTATTATAAGGAGTCGATTCTTTTAACACGCCTGTTTTATTTTCCCATTATACAGTTTGCTGTAATGATTCTTTTCCTGCTTGTGGCTTACATTGCTTTTAGCACATCGCGAAAAGCAGAACAAAACCAGGTTTGGGTAGGAATGTCAAAAGAAACTGCTCACCAGTTGGGAACACCAACATCTTCGCTTCTGGCCAATTTAGAATTGCTGCGCTTAAAAAATGTTGATGAAGAAATTATTAGTGAGTTTGAAAAAGATATTACCCGACTGGAAAAGATTACTGAACGCTTTTCGAAAATTGGGTCTGTACCAAAGCTCCAGAAACAGGATGTTATACATGTACTGATTAATGCAGTAAATTATATTAAAGCAAGGACGTCGAGTAAAATTAACTTTAGTTTTAATTTTTCGGAAAACGACCACGTAGTGCTCCCATTTAACGAGCCCCTTTTCGAGTGGGTCATTGAAAACTTATGTAAAAACGCCATAGATTCAATGAATGGTGCAGGTAATATAAATATTAATATTGATGACCGGGTACAGTTTCTTTTTATAGACATAAAGGATGAAGGTAAAGGAATACCAAAATCAAAACACAGTACGATTTTTCAACCGGGTTTTACCACTAAGAAAAGAGGTTGGGGACTGGGACTCTCCCTTTCGAAACGAATTATTGAATCCTATCATGACGGCAAAATATTTGTTTATCAATCGGAGCCAGAAAAAGGGACAACCATAAGGATTGTATTAAAAAAGCATTAAATATTAATCCGAAAAATTGTAGTTTTGCAGCCCTTGTAAGTGAATGTTAAGCTTTCGCGATATTTCTTTTTTTATTTAAATATAAATTTATACTTTTGCACGATGTAAATTTTTGAAATAGGGAGTTGACGTTTTGAGCAAATACAGGATTGAATTTCAGGGATTAAGTGAAGGTTTGCATGATTTTGATTTTGATGTGGATAACCGGTTTTTTGATGATTTAGATTATTCCGAAATCAAAGAAGGGAGCCTGAAAGCCTATATTACACTCAGTAAAAAACCACAACTCCTGGAGCTCGATTTTAATATTCAGGGCTTTGTTGTTGTTCTTTGTGATCGATGCCTTGAAAATGTTGAAATGCCGATTGACTTTCAGGGTCAAATGTTTGTTAAGTTTTCGGATAACGAAGAAGATTTAACCGGCGAGATAATATATCTGTCAACCGCCGATCATGAAGTTGATGTTGCACACTATATTTATGAGAGTATACGATTAAGTTTACCTCTAAAATGTGTACATCCGGATGATGAGAATGGCAATAGCACTTGTGATCCGGAAATGTTGAGAAAAATTGAAAATCATGAACCAGATACTTCATCTGAGGATAATATTGATCCAAGATGGAGCGATTTATTAAAATTAAAGGAAAATAAATATAATTAGAAGAAAATGGCACATCCAAAACGAAAAACATCGAAACAGAGAAGAGACAAAAGGAGAACGCATTACAAGGCAACTGCACCCACAGTTGCATCTTGTTCTAACTGCGGTGCAACACATCTGTATCACAGAGTATGTCCTGAGTGTGGTTATTATAAAGGGCAATTAGCTGTTGAGAAAGAAGTAAAAGCATAACTGTAATAAACTCGTATGAGAATTGGAATTGATATTATGGGTGGCGATTTTGCTCCTGAAGCTACAGTTTTAGGAGCAATTTTAGCTCATAAGGAGTTGTCATACGATGATCGTATTGTTTTAATTGGCAACCAGGATAAAATTATTGATATATTAAATAGGGAAAAAGTAAATCCTGATCATTTTGATATTGTTCATACATCGCAGGTTATTGAAATGGGCGATCATCCGGCAAAGTCATTTGCTAAAAAACCTGATTCGAGCATAGCGAAAGGATATCAATTGCTTGCCTCAGGGCAAATTGATGGTTTTGCCAGTGCCGGTAGCACAGGAGCAATGATGGTGGGAGCTATGTATGCCGTGAAAGTTATTCCGGGTGTTATTCGTCCGGTTATTACTGCAGCAATTCCTAAACCCGGCGGAAACTATTCATTAATTCTTGATGTGGGGCTTAATCCCGACACCAAGCCTGATGTGTTATATCAATATGGAATTTTAGGTTCGTTATATGCCGAGAATGTATATAACATGAAAAATCCTAAAGTTGGCCTGATGAATATTGGCTCGGAAGAAGAAAAAGGGAACCTGGTTACAAAATCGGCTCATGAACTGATGAAAGAAACATTGGATTTTAATTTTATTGGCAATGTAGAAGCCAATGAAATTTTTGATGATGATAAAGCCGATGTTATTATTTGCGATGGATTTGTTGGGAATGTGATTCTTAAAGAAGCAGAAGCATTTTATACGCTTATAAAAGAACGAAAAATAGAGGATGAGTTTTTTGAAAAGTTTAATTTCGAAAACTATGGCGGGACTCCAATACTAGGAGTAAATAAAAATATTGTAATTGGCCATGGAATTTCTCGACAGTTGGCCATGAAAAACATGATTCTCCACACCAAGGAAGTGGTTGAAGCTAAACTTTCTGATAAAATTAAGGAGGCTTTTAAATGACAAAACAAAGAGCAACAATTACCGGTATTGGGGCGTATGTTCCTGAATATGTTTTAACTAATGATGAGTTGAGCAAAATGGTCGACACTTCGGATGAATGGATCATGACCAGGATTGGAATTAAAGAGAGACGAATTATTAAGGAAAAAGGCGAAGGATCTTCGTTTGTTGGAACAAAAGCTGTTAACAAGTTGCTCGAAAAAACAGGCACATCGCCCGATGAAGTAGACCTGCTTATTTGTGCCACCGTAACTCCCGACCACCAGTTTCCTGCAACAGCTAATATTATTAGCGATAAAGTAGGTATCAGAAATGCGTTTAGTTTCGATTTAAATGCAGGATGTTCAGGATTTTTATATGCATTAAATGTTGCATCCAAGTTTGTTGAGGCCGGAACACATAAGAAGGTGATTGTTGTAGGCGCAGAAAAAATGTCGTCTATTGTTGATTACCAGGATCGTTCAACCTGCCCGATATTTGGCGATGGTGCAGGAGCTGTTTTGTTAGAGCCTACAACTGAAGATATTGGTATTGTCGATTCTATTGTACAAGCTGACGGTGTAGGAAGAGTGCATTTACACCAAAAAGCAGGTGGCTCTGTTGCGCCAGCTTCGCACGAAACCATTGATGCCCGTCAGCATTATATTTACCAGGAGGGACAACCTGTTTTTAAATGGGCGGTTTCCAAAATGGCTGATGTTTCTGTTGAGATGATGAAAAGACACGGCATTGAACCAGACGATCTTGCATGGCTTGTTCCTCATCAGGCTAATATGCGGATTATTGAAGCAACAGCTAAACGTATGGGTATTAAGAGAGAGCAGGTAATGATTAATATCCAGCGATATGGAAATACTACTGCCGCTACATTACCCCTTTGCTTGTGGGAATGGGAAGACCAGCTGAAAAAAGGAGATAATATTATTCTGGCTACTTTCGGTGCCGGATTTACCTGGGGCTCCATGTATGTTAAATGGGGATATGATGGTAAAGATGTAAAAAAGTAAATTAATTACGATAAAATTTATTGAACAGCCGGAGTTTTCTAAAACTTCGGCTGTTTTTGTAATATCCATTAGATTTGAATATGGATCTTTTCCAAAGCCAAACATTTTGCATCATGGCTAGGTTATGCCCCAAATAAAAAAATAACAGGGGGCAAAACAATATCCTCCCATACAGAACAAGTAAAAAGCCACCTTTCATATGCTTTAAGGCAAGCTGCAAATGCGGCTGGCAACAGCCAAAGCAGGTTAGGGGATTTTTTCAGGAGGATTGCTTTTCGAAATGGGAGGAATGCCGCAATTATTGCAACAGCAAGGAAGATTGCAGTGGTCATTTATAAAATGTTGGAAAATAAGGAGCAATACTCCTACTGTTATTTGAACTCTGAAATGGAAAGAATCAAAAAAGCCCAAGTAAGGAACATTAAAAAAAGAATTAAACAACTGAACCTTAAACAAGAAGAACTGGGATTCTGTTAATCCTATCTAAAAAAGATAATGCTGCATATTAATGTCTGTAAAAACGGGCTAATAGGGGCTTATGCCTTTTTTAATGGTGGTAAGTTATATATGAGTTTCAAGCTTTGGAAAAGTTGTTTTAAAAAATATTTTTTCGAACAAACTCAATTAAAATATCGGCATTTTTTTTCGGATGATCCGTTTTTAAATTTAATGGGTATACCGTATTCTTTTCTCGTTTAACCAGTCCGAAATGATAGGTTTTATCATAATAGGTTAGCGCGATGTCAGCAACACTTTCTAGATTTCCGTTTTTGAGCGATTCTAGGGCTTCTTTGGCATTTTGCCCACCAAGCCTTTTGCTTATTTTAAAAATGCAATTTTCGAGGTATTCCGGGTCAAAAACAGCATACTCTTTTACCAAGCGCTCTATTCTTATCTGTTTATCAAATTCAATTTTTACAACCGGTGCTTTGCGCATTTTTTCAAAAAGTTCCAAAGGGATCCAGTTTGAACCTATGGAGTGGCTTTCATCTTCAATCCAAATGGGCTTCGACAGGTCTAATTTTATCCATTCCCATATTAGATTATTTTCGAATTGTTCATTAGTAGGCTGGGCGTTCTGCCCTAGCGCTCCAAATGCAGATCCTTTGTGGTTAGCCAGCTGTTCAAGGTCAATAATTTGCTCGCCTTTTTCTTTGATTTTTTTCAGAATATCTGTTTTACCACTCCCTGTTAATCCGCCCAGCACGATTAATTTTTCAGCCTGGGTTAACAATGTTTTTCCGTACTTGCGAAATAATTTGTACCCTCCATTTAAAATATAACATTGGATTCCAATGGTTTCGAACAGCCATGCCATTGATGCACTGCGCATTCCTCCGCGCCAACAATATACCAGCAATTCGTTATTTTGTGCTATTGCTCTTGCCTGCTCGGCAAAAGAACGGAGTTTGCCACCAACGATTTCCAGTCCTCTAAAAATTGCAGGTTCTTTACCTTGCTTCTTATAAATGGTACCCACAACGGCTCTTTCGTCATTACTAAAAATGGGAATATTATGAGCACCCGGAATATGACCCGTTTCAAATTCTTTGGGCGAACGGACATCAACTACAGGTGTTGTTTTCGTCTTTTCAATAAAATCTTGAATATTGATCTTTATAGCCATTTATGGTGGAGTATTTCACAAGAATATATTTTATTTCATTAATTGGTCTTGTGGAACATCCATGTTATATTTATTCCCTTGCTTGCCTCCTGGTCCACCTTTCTGCAAATAAAATGGCAGAAAGGTTTTGAAATTCAGAGCATGGATGTTTTAAGCGAAATTACATAAAAAAAGCTACAAATAATTGAATTTCCTGCGGGATTCTTAAAGTGTTAATATTAATGTGTATTCAGGGGATGACTTCGAGTCGTCCCCTGAATTTTAGAAAAAAGTCTGTTTTACTTTAGCTTTCCAGAAAATTATTCAGGATAGATTGATTCCCCTTACGGGTATTTTTACCCATTGGCGAAATTCTTTGGATAAGTTTGCGAATAGGCATGGATTGTAACCAAACTTTTCCTGTGCCATGTAATGTTGCCAGAAATAAACCTTCGCCACCAAAAACCATAGATTTTAAGCCACCTGATGTTTCAATGTTAAAATTAATTTGTGGTTCGTAGGCAACGATACATCCTGTATCTATACGCAAAGTTTCGTTATTTAATGTTTTTTCAATTACCGTTCCTCCGGCATGAATAAATGCCTTACCATCACCGGTTAGCTTTTGTAAAATAAAGCCTTCGCCACCGACTAAACCTGCACCCAACTTGCGATTCAAGTGAACAGAAATATTGGTGCCCAGTGCAGCGCACAAAAAACCATCTTTTTGTACAATAATTTGCCCTCCGCTTTCTTTTAAATCGATTGGAATAATTTTTCCAGGATAAGGTGCTGCAAAAGACACTTTTTTCTTACCCAAGCCACGGTTAGTAAAATGGGTCATAAAAATAGATTCGCCTGTAATTAACCTGCTGCCTGCAGATAAAATTTTTCCCATAAAGCCATTGTCGGGGGTGGAGCCATCTCCAAATTTTGTTTCAAAAGCAATACCGTCTTCCATATAGGTCATTGCTCCAGCTTCTGCAACAACAGTTTCTCCAGGGTCAAGTTCAACCTCTACCAGTTGAATATCATCACCAATAATTTTGTAATCTATTACGTGGGATTTCATCATTTTTCAGTTTTAATTAATTTGATTGTTCAGAGAACCAACGAATTAACACTTCTTTAATTTGTTCGATCCGTACCGGTTTTGCCAGGTAAAAATTCATACCACTATTAAATGCCTGTGTTTTATCTTCTTCACGGGCATTAGCTGTCATAGCAATAATTGGCAGTTGGTAACCCATACTTCTGATTTCTGCTGTTGCTTCCAGTCCGTCTTTTTCAGGCATCATAATATCCATAAAAATGATATCAAATTTATTTTCTTTGATTTTTTCTACACAGTCTTTTCCATTTTTGGCAATGGTTATTTCATAGCCAAGGTTTTTAAAAATGGTTTGCGCAACACGCTGATTTATAATATTATCTTCGGCTAAAAGAATGTTGATGTCTTTTTTTAGTTTGTTAAGATCGGGTAATTTTTTATCTTCAAATTTAAGCGACGGAAAATTTTCCTGTATAATTTCAAAGACTTCTGATGCTTCGTAAGGTTTTATCAGATAGTAATCTACACCATTCATTTTACATTTTACATAGTTTCCCGGCTGGTCGTTAGAGCTAACCACTGCTACGATAGATTTTTTTGCAAAACTTTTTTCATTTAGTAAACGTGCAAAATGAATGCCGCTAAAATCAGCA
>JAWLEM010000065.1:0-12145 GCA_041686115.1 Bacteroidales bacterium | reverse complement strand
AAGTTAAGCCCGTTAGCGCCGATGGTACTGCAAATGTGGGAGAGTAGGTCGTCGCCGATTTTATTAGCCTCATCAGTCTTCTGACCGATGAGGCTTTTTAAATAAAACACTTTTTTATCTAATATTTCTTCTGCAATTGATTAATTCATAAATTATTTGTAACCTAATATCATTCAATTCGTAAATTAAATCGCAAACCAAAATTTTATATTTTGAAGGAATTGCTAAAAAATTTTCTTCTTCCGATTGTTTTAATTTCTCTTTTATTTTTTTCTAATACTTGTAAGGATAGGGAGAAAGAATCGACCACCCAAATGAATTCACTGGAACGAATTCAGAAACGGGGTAAAATTATTGCTGTAACTGATTTTAATTCTACCAACTATTTTATCTATAGGGGAGAGCCTATGGGATATCAGTATGAGTTATTAAAATTACTTGCTGATCATTTGGATGTAGATCTAGAAGTTGCCGTAGAAAACGATGTGGATAAAAATTTTGAAATGCTCTTTGAAAAAGAGTGCGATATTATTGCCATTAACTTAACTAAAACCAAGGAGAGAAGTAAAATTATTGATTTTACTTATCCCCACAGTCAAACACGACAGGTTCTTGTTCAAAGAAAACCAGCAAACTGGCGGAATTTAACTAAGGATGAGTTGGATTCGAAATTAATCAGGAACCAGCTGGACCTTGCTGATAAAATTGTTTACGTACAAAAAGGAACATCATATGCACAGCGAATTAAAAACTTGTCTGATGAGATAGGTGATAGTATCATTATTATAGAAAAAGCTGATTTAGAAGTTGAACAATTGATAGAGTTAGTTGCCAGTGGTGAAATTGATTATACTGTTGCCGATGAAAATATAGCTATGGTTAATCAAACTTATTACCCTGTTCTTGACATTGAAACAGCAATTAGTTTTCCGCAAAGTATTGCATGGGGTGTAAGACAAGAAGATGATTCTTTAAGGATTGCGATCGATCATTGGTTAAAGGAGTTTAAGAAAACCCTAGATTATGCGTTAATCTATAACAAATACTTTAAAAGTCCGAGATCGGCTAAAATTGTTGAGAGTGAATATTACACCATTACCAGCGGAAAAGTTTCTGAGTACGATGAATATATAAAAGAATATAGTAAAATTATTGACTGGGATTGGCGTTTAATAGCTTCATTAATCTATCAGGAATCTAGATTTAAATCCAATGTAAAATCGTGGGCAGGCGCTTATGGATTAATGCAACTAATGCCATCAACAGCTAATAGATTTGGTGTAAGCAAAAGCTCTCCTCCCGAAAAAAATATTAAAGCGGGCATACAGTTTATAAAATGGCTGGATAAACGGTTTGAAAATCGAGGAATTACGGATGATGAAGAAAAAACAAAGTTTATTTTGGCTTCATATAATGTTGGTTTGGGCCATATTTTAGATGCACGAAGATTAGCAGATAAATATGGTAAAAACCCGGATGTTTGGGAGAATCATGTGGATGAGTTTATCTTAAAAAAATCAAACCCAAAGTATTACAGAGATCCGGTAGTTAAATATGGGTATTGTCGTGGTTCAGAAACATATCATTATGTTTATCAAATACTAGACCGCTACGAACATTATAAAAATATTTTACCGGAAGAATAAATATCCAGCAGCTATTTTTAGACATCTACTTTTTTAACAACTTCGATAAATTCAGAAAGAATCATTGCTGTGGCGCCCCATATTACTAATTCTTTTGATTTGTAAATGGGGGCAGTAAATGCTAAATCGCCGTAATGAAACTCTTGTAATGTGCAATTTTCAGGATCGATTAATTCAGATAGTTTTAATTCAATAATTTTTTCAACTTCAGTTGGATCTGGTTTAAACTCGGGAGTAGTATCGTAAAATCCAACAAAAGGAAGAACATAAAAATTACTTACCGGAATATGCAGAGGGGTTAATTTACCTAGAATTTTTGTTTTTTCCGGATCAATACCGATTTCTTCGTTACTTTCTCTAAGTGCAGTATTTTCGAGTGTCTGATCTCCTTGTTCAAATTTACCCCCGGGCAGCGATATTTGTCCGCTATGTGCACCATCATATTCCGTTCTTTTTATAAAAACAACATGTAATGCATCATTTTTTGGATACAATAATATGAGTACGCCTGCATTTCGTCTCTTTGCCGATGTTTTAAAATGCTCACGAACTTTGGGTGCCATCTTTGCTTGTGCAATCTCACCTGGTAGTTTCTGTTTAAACTTATCCTTTAGCCGTTCAAAAAAATCAGCATACATAATCTAAATAAATAGTATAATTCGATCGAAATTTTTATTTTCTAAATTTTTTGATAAACTCTTCAACTTCTGGTACTCCTCCCTGGTAAATTAGATAGCCGTTATAGGGTTCTCTTGGTGTTATCTCATCATTTATTGGAGTAAGCATAATCTCTTTTACTTTTTTGGGATCATCAGTTTGTCCTAGTGCCCATCCCAATTTAATATATGCAATTTCAGGGAGCATATTTTCGGCCGGTATAACACCTTTATCCATTAAATCCCGTCCTGTATCGTAAACAAACATATGAACAAAACCCCAGAGGGTTTGAACAGTCATGTAAATATGAACTCCTTTTTTTGATGCCCGGTCAATAGCATCGTACAGAGGTTTATTTACATGCCCTAAACCGGTTCCGGCTATTACAATTCCTTTATATCCATTATCAACAAGCATGTCTATAATATCAGGCTGCATATTTGGATAATAATAAATAATGGTTACTTTTTCTTCGAAGTAAGGTAATATAGTAGCTTTTTTATCTTTTCTCCTGGGATTATAATCTTTTTTTATGGGTTTAATTTCTCCCCATTTTACAGTTGCTAAAGGAACATCACCAATGGTTCTGAATGTAGAGCGATAAGATGAATGCATTTTTCTTACCCTGGTACCGCGATGTAAAAATCCATATTCATCGGAAGTTGGGCCAAACATACAAACCATAACTTCGGCAATATCTGAATGTGCTGCAGTATAAGCAGCATGAATAAGGTTTAACGCTGCATCAGATGAAGGCCTGTCTGATGATCGTTGCGAACCAACTAAAACAATGGGTACAGGCGAATTTTGGATCATAAAAGTTAACGCCGCAGCTGTATGTCCCAGGGTATCTGTTCCATGCCCAATAATAATGCCATCAATACCGTTTTCAATTTCTTTTCCAATAGCAATGGCCAGTGCTTTATATTGTTCAGGCCCCATATTTTCGCTAAAAACTGCAAATAGCTTTTCTGTGGTTAGGTTGCAAATATCGGCTAACTCGGGAACAGCCCCATAAAGTTCTCCGGGAGAAAATGCCGGAATAACTGCTCCTGTCCTGTAATCTAACCTGGATGCAATAGTACCTCCTGTACCAAATAGCTTTACATTATTTTTATCTTTTGAGTAGGGAAACTCCTTCTCAGGAATTTTATAGTTTGCTTTTTGATAACCGGTTTCTTTCATGTCGGTTATTGTATCAATATCGATTCCAATATTATAACCTGTAGCAATTTTTAAAACAATGTGTTTGTCATCATCGTTTTCAGATCGTGGAAGCACAGTGCCCTGGAAGCTTCCTCTTATCGTTTTAATGTTTGTTTGCCCCCAAACACGCACATTATATTTTTTTAGTACTTCTAAAGCTTTGCCTTTATATCCTTGAAAAATATCTTCGCTCATTATAAATTATTTTAATCGTTAAAAATTGTATTAATTCTGTTCAATTGCCTTTGCCAGTTTATCAGGAGCAATATTGCCAACAGCAGTTTTTTGTAATTCTCCCATAATCCAGTTTACTGCTACTTTATTATCCTTAGATTGTTTAATCTCTTTAAACTTTTGTTTTAAGAATGGAATTTTTGAGATAATTTCTTCGCTTGGCAGTGATTTGAAATTAATGCTTGTTAAAATGGATTCAAAATCCATTTTTGGGTATTGATATACAATTGGGAGCATTTTTTTACTTAACTGAAGCTCAAGTTTTTTATCTTTTAGAAATTTAAAAAGGTCAAATATTTTTGAATAATCGAAAGTATTGGTTGATTGATAATGTCCTTCAACAAATTTTAACCGATGTCCGATAAAAGTTCCAATAAACTTTGGATTAATTTTTAATTTCTTTACAATTTCTTCAATTAATGGATAGAGGTTATTTCTTAAGATATAATTATAGGTATCTTCCGGAATATCCCATTTTTTCATTTGGTTATACCTGTCGATAACTTCTGTTGGCAGATTTTCTCTCAGTGTCTCGATGTATTCTGTTTCGAGCGGAATTGGAGCTGAGTCGGTATCCGGATACATTCTGTTTGCACCCGGTAGTACCCTTTCGAAAATGGTTGTCCCGTCAGGAAATGATTTGCGCGTTTCGTTCGGCACCCCATCAAAAGCCATTTGGCAGCGCTCTTCAATTGTTTCTAGTGCTGTTGGTATATCTTCATCGGGAGCCCAGAAAATAATTTGTGCATCATCTTCGTCGGCCTTAAATAATTGCCTGATTTTTTCAAAGTTTTCGGAAATTACTCTAGGCTTCAATTCTTCCGAATGTACCATATTGGGTTGTTCTAAACATGCTACAACTTTTAACCGGTCGGAAATTTCATTGGCAAATATTTTTCCGGGTTGAGTAAAATGTGATAAAATAGTTTTAAACCCGGGTAAGTTTACAGCAATAATTCTGTATTTATCTATTAACCCATCGGTAATTGGGTCATATTTAAGTTCATAATCCCTGTAATCAATTTCCTGATGTTGTATTTTCCATTTTGAGGTATCTTTTATTTTATCGTTTAGTTTTTTCCTGACATTTAAGAGTGCCCATTGCCTGAATGCTTCGTTGTGCGATAATTCCGGAATAAGCTTATTGTATGAAACACCTTTTACTTCAACCCGGGTTCCTCCTTCGCAGCTAACATTAACATCTTCACGCCCTGCTCCGCTTCCGGTTCTAACTTTTCCTGTACTACGGTTTAAAAACCGGATATATTCTGCGGCTTCCTTTAGTTCGTCAGGGGTTAGCATATCAGGATAAGTTACCGTTTCAATTAACGGCATTCCCAAACGGTCGGTTTTATAAATTCGGGTATGCCTGATATCGGATATTTCGCGACAAGAATCTTCTTCAATACTTAGTTGAATTAATCGTACCTTTTTATTTTTCAGCGGAATTTCTCCTTCAACACCCAGAATTGCAGTTCGTTGAAATCCAGTAGGAATACTTCCATCCAAATACTGTTTCCTTGTTATATGAACTTCACCAACAATATTTAATTTGCATAGCAAAGAAATTTCAAGTGCTTTTTCCAAAGCTTCTTTATTGATTATAAATGGAGGAGTATCATCTATTTCATAAGTACATGCTGTTTTATTATTGATCCGGTAAATGATTTCCTTTCTGGTTTTAAACTCCATTAAGGCAGTGCCATCATATTCACCTAATTCGCTAAGGGTTGGGCGCATATGACGAATAATTTCCGCATCATATTCTTCATCACTATGATAAATACCCGATGGGCAGCGGCAAAATAATTTTTGTTTTGTATCCAGCTGCTGATGGACTTCTAATCCGGATTTAAATCCTATTCTTTCGTAGTCGGCTTTTTTTGCTTTTTTTCGGGTTACATAACCAATTTCCTTTTTTGTTTTTTCGTAATTCTGTTGGGGGTCAAATTCAGAAGTCTCAGAGGGTGTGTTTTTTTTCATAATATATTAACTTGTTGTTTTGTAGTTTATTATATCTTTTTTGAACCAGAAAATGCTGGTTTCGGTGCCCGTTAAATTAGTAAAAAAAATGGGAGATAAGAAATTTAAACTATAAACAGGATATAAACAACATGTATATTTCTGATATGCATTAATCAAAAAAATGCTCCAACTGATATTAATCCGGTATTTTTATTCGAATCTGATTGTTTTTTCAGGACTTAATTTTGAGATGATATATGAAGGGACAATTAACATAATAATGGTTATGGTCAGTGTACCCAAATTTAAAGCTAGAATATGCCAAAGCTTTAAATTTACAGGTACAGATTCAAGGTAATATGATGATGGGTCGAGCGAGATAATGTGAAATTTCATTTGAATGAGGCAAATTAGTATCCCGATAATATTTCCCCATAAAAGGCCTTTTGAGATTAAAAAGCCAGACTGGTATAAGAAAATTTTTCTTATCGACCAGTTTTTGGTTCCTATTGCCTTTAATATACCAATCATGTTGGTACGTTCGAGGATAAGCACCAAAAGTCCCGAAACCATGTTAAACCCGGCTACTGCAGTCATTAAAATTAATATGATCCACACATTCATATCGGTTAAATTTAACCAGTCAAACATTTGCGGATACTTCTCTTTAATACTTTGTACTTTTAACTTTGCCCCATCCGGATCAAAATGAAAACCTACAATATCTTTAATGTCGCGAGTCATTTTATCTATTTTGCCAAAATCGTCAATTATTACTTCATATCCGCTTACCTGATTATCTTCCCAGTTATTTAATCTTTGGATGTGCCCGATGTCTATCAAAGCAAATTTTTCATCAAATTCGGCTAAGCTGGTATTGTAAATGCCCGAAATTGTAAAAATTCTCATTCTTGGCGGGTCTTGTATGAAATAGGCTGCTACACGGTCATTTGTTTTTAAGTTTAGCAAATTGGCTATATATTCGGAAATAATAATCTGGTCTGTTTTCGATGTATCATTTACTCTGAATGATTGCCCTTGAACCATACTTCGGTCGAAGAACGACCAGTCAAAATCGTTTCCAACTCCTTTTAAAACAACACCATGAATATCATCTGCTTTGGTTTTAATTATTCCGGCTTTGGTAGCAAATGGTTGGATCTGTTTTACTCCTTTCAGGTTTTCCACATCATTAAAAAATGGTTGTTCTTTATTAATGGGTACCGTTTCGTAAGAAATGTTGGTATCGTAATTAATAATCTGAATGTGGGAGCCAAAACCTATTAATTTATTACTGATCTCTGCTTTAAACCCGGAAGCAATAGCTACAGCAAGGATCATAACAGCCAGGCCAAGCGAAATGCCAATTACTGCAATAGTAACAATAGGCTGCGAAATCCCCTTTTTTACTGTTTTATCTGATAATATTCTTTTGGCTATAAAAAGTTCAGTATTCAAAATGTTGTTTTTTGTATTTCCACAAATGTAGTAATTTTGAGAAATTAAAAATGCACTTCACTCATTAAAATACAGACCTGATTATTTAGGGTTAACCTGAACTATTCATAAATATTGGAAAATATATTATTTATGAATACGTCAGGTTAGGTATTTACCTTTAAGTTTATTTTTTGAAAAGAAAAGTATTAATTTAGACCTTTCAATTAATTTTTTTGATGATGAGAAACGTGTTCTATATTTTTATATGCATTATTTTATGTGCCTTCCAAAGTTGTGGTAATAATCATTCTGTTAAGATTAAAAGAATAAAAACCGGGGCCGAGCAAACCGAGAAATATTTACCATTACTTAAAAATAAAAAAGTTGCCGTTGTTGCTAATCATTCATCCTTTATCAACAATACCCATGTTGTCGATACATTAGTTAGTTTGGGTGTGGATATTATTAAAATCTTTAGTCCCGAACATGGATTTAGAGGCAAGGCTGATGCTGGTGAGTTTGTAGATAACGATCTGGATGCAAAAACCGGATTACCTGTAATTTCACTTTACGGCAGTAGCAAAAAGCCACATAAAGATGATTTGAAGGGTGTGGATATTATTGTATTCGACTTGCAGGATGTTGGAGTTAGGTACTATACCTATATTTCAACCATGCATTATGTTATGGAAGCATGTGCTGAGCATAATGTAAAGATGCTAATTTTTGACCGCCCCAATCCAAATGGCTATTTTGTGGACGGGCCTGTTTTAGATACAACTTATAGCTCTTTTGTTGGTTTACATCCTGTACCGATTGTTCACGGAATGACTATTGCAGAATATGCTCGAATGATTAATCAGGAAAATTGGTTAAATAATGAATTAAAGTGTGATTTGGATTATATTCCCTGCGAAAACTATACTCACGATTCGCTTTACGAAATAACCATTCCGCCTTCTCCAAATTTACAAAATATGCGCTCTGTATATCTTTATCCATCGTTAGGATTTTTTGAGGGAACAAGCTTAAATGTTGGCCGGGGTACTGATTTTCCGTTTCAGGTTTTTGGCGGACCAAGCCTGCAAAATGTTGATTTTACTTATACTCCTAGAAGTATTAACGGAGCTAGTAAAAATCCCAAACATAAAAATCAAAAATGTTTTGGTGTTGATTTGAGGAATATAAGTATTGAACAGCTAACAGCATTAAAGAAAATAAACCTGGAATGGTTGATTTTTGGATATCAAAACTCTACAGATAAAGAGAGTTTTTTCAATGCTTTTTTTTATAATATTTCCGGAACCAGCCAGTTAAAAGAGCAGATTAAAGAAGGTTTATCGGCAGAAGAGATTCGAGAAAGCTGGAAACAAGGCCTCGAAGAATTTAAAAAAATAAGAAGTAATTATTTGATTTATCCGGATTTTGAAGATTGATGAATACAATCATCCGCCAAACCGCCCCAAGCGGCTTGGCGGGTAGAAAAAAATCCGAAGTCATTTAAACTTCGGATTTTATAGTGAATAATATGTATTTGCTATATTGTTTTTCCAGGATAAGCTTTTAGAGCAGCTTCTAGCGTTTCCATAGCATTTGCCAGGTCTTCTTTTTTCAGCACATAGGCTATTCTTACTTCCTGTTTTCCTAATCCGGGTGTTGCATAAAATCCTGATGCAGGAGCCATCATAACTGTTTGATTGTTGTATTCAAACTCACTTAAAATCCATTGTGAAAATTTATCCGTATCGTCAACCGGTAGTTTTACTACAGTATAAAACGCTCCTTTTGGTGTTGGGCAATAAACACCTTCTATTTTGTTAAGTGCATCAACCATAAAATCTCTTCTGTCGATATATTCGTTATATACCTCTTCAAAGTATTCGTTTGGTGTATTTAATGCAGCTTCACCAGCCCACTGGCCAAATGAAGGAGGACATAATCGCGCCTGTGCAAATTTCATGGCTGTATTGATTACATCTTTATTTTTTGTAACCAAAGCACCAACACGGGCACCGCACATGCTATATCTTTTCGAAACAGAATCCATCATAATTACATTGTTCTCTATTCCTTTAAGATGCATAGCAGAAAAATGGGTGTGCCCATCGTAGCAAAATTCACGGTAAACCTCATCGGAGAAAAGGTATAAATCGTATTTTTCAATTAGTTTTTGTAACTGCTTCAACTCCGATTCTGAATATAGATATCCTGTCGGATTATTAGGATTGCAAATAACAATACCTTTCGTTTTTGGTGTAATTATTTTCTCAAACTCTTCAATTGGAGGTAAAGCAAAATTATTTTCAATAGATGAAGTAATCGGTTTTACAACAACACCTGCCGATACGGCAAAACCATTATAATTGGCATAAAAAGGTTCAGGAACAATTACTTCGTCGCCGGGGTTTAATGTTGATAAAAATGCAAATGTTATGGCTTCCGATCCGCCTGTTGTTATAAGCATTTCTGTATGGTCAACATCAATATTTACCCCCTGGTAATATTTGGCTAAACCTTTTCGATACGATTCATTCCCTGCCGAGTGGCTGTATTCAATTACTGTGGCAGTAATGTTTTTTACAGCATCTAAAGCAACTTCAGGTGTTGGGATATCGGGCTGGCCAATATTTAAATGGTAAACTTTTCTTCCTTTGCTTTTTGCTTCTTCTGCATAAGGCACTAATTTTCTTATGGGCGAAGAAGGCATGTTTTGTCCTTTATCAGATATTTGTGGCATAATAAAATATTTTAATCAAATGTTATTAATTATTTGTTTCATTTGGTTTTTGAACTGTGCCTGTTACCTTTAATGTCACAGGCGATGTTTTTGCATTGGAATAAATTCTAATTGTTTTTGTAAAACTACCAATAATCCGGGTATTATATTTTACAGTAATGGTCCCTTCTTCTCCTTTTTTTATGGGCTCTTTTGGCCAGGTTGGAGTTGTGCATCCGCATGATGCTCTTACATTAGTTAATAATAAGGGTTCATTCCCTGTATTTTTAAATGTAAATTCACAGGTTCCGTCACCCTGGTATTCAATTTTTCCATAATCATGAGTAGTATTTTCAAAAAATATCTCAGGCAGGTCTTTGCTATCCTGATTGGTGTTGATCTCATCCTGCGAATAAGATAGAAAAGCAGTTAAGCTGATTAAGATTAATGATAAAATTATTTTTTTCATAATGATGCTATTTTAATTTAGAATACAAATTTACTTTTTATTAGCAAAATTAAACATGTTATTAAAAAGGATTTTGTGAATTAATTTATATTTTTACACACTTTTCTAAATAATAATAGGTTTAAATAAAAAATATACGATTATCAAAATGGAGATTCCCGCAAAATATGATCCGTCTTTAACAGAAAATAAGTGGTACAAATACTGGATGGACAATCGTCATTTCCATTCCGAACCCGATGAAAGAGAGCCTTATACTATTGTAATTCCTCCGCCAAATGTAACCGGGGTTTTGCATATGGGGCACATGTTAAATAATACTATCCAGGATATTTTGGTCAGACGGGCACGAATGCAAGGGAAAAATGCTTGTTGGGTTCCCGGTACAGATCATGCATCTATTGCCACAGAAGCAAAAGTTGTTGATAAATTAAAAAAAGAGGGGATCGATAAAAATACATTAACACGTGAGGATTTTTTGAACCACGCCTGGGAGTGGAAAGAAAAACATGGAGGGATAATTCTTGAGCAATTAAAAAAGTTGGGCGCTTCTTGCGACTGGGATCGTACAAAATTTACCATGGATGATGATATGTCCGAAAGCGTAATTAAAGTATTCGTTGATTTATTTGAGAAAGGGTTGATATATAGAGGTGTAAGAATGGTTAACTGGGATCCGGTTGCTAAAACAGCTGTTTCCGACGAAGAAGTAAATTATAAAGAAGTAAATTCAAAACTATATTATATCAGGTATAAAATTGAAGGTGAAAATGAATATGTAACGATTGCAACCACAAGGCCTGAAACAATTTTGGGCGATACTGCTGTTTGTGTGCATCCCGAAGATGAAAGATTTAAACATTTGCATGGGAAAAAAGTTTTGGTTCCTTTGGTGAATAGGTCTGTACCTATCATTTTAGACGATTATGTAGACAAGGAGTTTGGTACCGGTGCATTAAAAATTACACCTGCTCATGATATCAACGATTATGAAATTGGTGATAAACACCAGTTGGAGAGTATTGATATTTTTAATGATGATGGCACACTGAATGAAAATGCCCAACTATACATCGGAAAAGACCGCTTTGAAGTTCGTGAATTAATTGTTCACGATTTAGAGCAAGAAAAACATATTTTAAAAGTTGAAGATTATATTAACAAAGTTGGTTATTCGGAACGCACCGATGCAGTTATTGAGCCAAAACTATCTATGCAATGGTTTTGTAAGATGGAAGAAATGGCTAAGCCGGCACTGGAAAACGTAATGAATGATAATATCCAGTTTCATCCTAAAAAGTTTAAAAACACTTACAAACATTGGATGGAAAATGTTAAAGACTGGTGCGTTTCCCGGCAGCTTTGGTGGGGGCATCGAATTCCGGCTTATTATTTGCCTGATGGAGGTTATGTTGTGGCAGAAACTGCAGAAAAAGCCCTTGAACTTGCAAAAGAAAAAACAGGAAATCCAAAATTAACGATAGACGACTTGCGTCAGGATGAAGATGTTCTGGATACCTGGTTCTCGTCCTGGTTATGGCCAATATCGGTTTTTAATGGTATTAATGAGCCTGATAATAAAGATTATAATTATTACTATCCTACAGATGATTTGGTAACTGCACCGGAAATACTGTTTTTCTGGGTTGCACGTATGATTATGGCAGGATATGAGTATAAAGGAGAAAAGCCCTTTAAGAATGTGTACCTGACAGGAATCGTACGTGATCATCTTCGCCGAAAAATGTCCAAATCTTTAGGTAACTCACCCGATCCCATTGAGCTAATGGAAAAATACGGAGCCGACGGGGT
>JAWLEM010000064.1:0-12218 GCA_041686115.1 Bacteroidales bacterium | reverse complement strand
AATTCCTGACCCAGCCCTTAGTATTAAACAGGGAGGAATAGTGCCACTGGGTAAATATAAAAACATCCTTATCTTTTGGCAGCTGGATGCTATTGCTGCTAAATATAAATTTACGCTTGATACACCCATCAAGGATATACCAGACAATGCTTTAAATATAATACTTTATGGTTCCGACGAATCGTTTAAACTGCTTAATACACCGCTTGGAAGATCATCCAATTATTTTCTGAGTTTTGAAGGAATTGTTAATTATATCAATAATTATCAGCAGGAACAATCGGCCAGTAATGGAAAAAAATGGTCGGATCAATTTGTTAAAAAAGTGGTTTGCCCAAAATGTAATGGCGATAGATTAAAAAAAGAATCGCTGCATTTTAAGGTAGCAGAAAAAAATATTGCCGAATTATCTAATATGGACATTGATGAGCTTTTTAAGTGGTTTAAAAATGTATCAAAGAAATTATCGGATAAACAAAATATTATTGCACATGATATAATCAAGGAAATTTCTGAGCGATTATCATTTTTGCTTGATGTTGGTTTAAACTATTTATCGTTAAACCGTACAGCTCGTAGTTTGTCTGGCGGAGAAAGCCAGCGTATCAGACTTGCCACGCAGGTTGGGTCAAAACTGGTAAATGTTCTGTATATTCTTGACGAACCCAGTATTGGATTGCATCAACGGGATAACCGGAAATTAATTCATTCGCTAAAACAGCTGCGCGATTCAGGAAATTCCATTATTGTTGTTGAGCACGATAAAGAGATGATCTTATCCGCCGACCATATTATTGATATGGGCCCGAAAGCAGGAAGATTGGGCGGAAAAGTTGTAGCAGAAGGCACGCCTGACGAAATTCTTAGTTCAGATTCATTAACAGCAGATTACCTGAATCAGAAAAAAATGATTGATGTTCCATCTCAAAGAAGAGCGGGCAACAATAAAGAGATTGTTTTAAAAGGAGCAAAGGGGCATAATTTAAAAGATATAACAGTCAGCATCCCTTTAGGAAAGTTTATTTGTGTAACAGGGGTTTCGGGTAGCGGAAAATCTTCGCTAATTAATGAAACTTTACATCCAATATTGAGCAGGCATTTTTACCGGTCGAATAAACATGCATTGCCCTACGATTCTATTGTTGGAATAAAAAATATTGATAAAGTTATAGAGGTTGATCAATCTCCCCTGGGACGCACACCAAGATCAAATCCTGTGACTTATACAGGTGTTTTTTCCGATATCAGAAAATTGTTTGAGCAAACACCCGAATCAAAAATCAGAGGTTATAAAGCGGGGCGTTTTTCTTTTAATGTTAAAGGCGGTAGATGTGAAACCTGTCAGGGTGCAGGTTTACAAACAATTGAAATGAATTTTTTACCCGATGTTTATGTACATTGTAAAGATTGTAACGGGAAAAGGTATAACAGGGAAACATTAGAGGTAAAATATAAAGGAAAATCAATCAGCGATGTTTTGGAAATGACCATAAATCAGGCTGTTGAGTTTTTTGATGCTGTGCCATCCATAAAACAAAAGTTAAAAGCATTACAATTAGTAGGGTTGGGATACATCACTTTAGGACAACCATCAACTACATTATCCGGAGGGGAGTCGCAGCGTGTAAAATTATCAGCTGAGCTTGCTAAAAGAAATACAGGGAATACTCTGTATATTCTCGATGAGCCAACAACAGGCCTGCACTTCGAAGATATTAGTGTTTTACTGCAAGTTTTAAATAATATTGTTGATAAGGGAAATACAGTTATCGTTATTGAACATAATATGGATGTGATAAAAATGGCTGACCATATTATTGATTTAGGCAAGGATGGAGGCGTTAAAGGAGGTTATATTATTGCACAAGGAACGCCTGAAAATTTGATAGAAAATAACGATAGCTACACCGCCGAATATTTAAAACATGAATTACAACTTTAATCTTAAATAAAAAAGATTAATTTAGTATTCTTGTATTCCTAAAATTATTGATTTATGAAGAATGGAGATTTGATTAAAAATGCTTTTGATGACAGGGATTGGAATGAAATCCAAACATCCGATTCATGGTCTATTTTTAAAGTAATGGCTGAGTTTGTTGAAGGTTATTCTAAATTATCAAGAATTGGCCCATGTGTATCCATCTTTGGTTCGGCACGTACAACGCCAGATAATAAGTATTTTAAAATTGCTGAAGATATTGCCTTTAAGCTTACTCAGCATGGGTATGGTATAATTACCGGCGGTGGCCCGGGAATTATGGAAGCAGGAAATATGGGGGCAAAAAAAGGAAAAGGAAAATCTGTAGGTTTAAATATAGATTTGCCTTTTGAGCAATCGGCAAACCTGTTTATCGATCCTGATAAATTGATAAGCTTCGAGCATTTTTTTGTACGTAAAGTCATGTTTGTTAAATATGCTCAGGGATTTATTGTTTTGCCCGGTGGTTTTGGAACATTAGACGAATTGTTTGAAGCCGTAACACTAATCCAAACCGAAAAAATTGGCCGATTCCCGATTATTTTGGTAGGCAAGGAATTCTGGAAAGGATTAATGGATTGGGTTAAAGAAGTGCTGCTGGTTGAAAAAAATGTGAGTGAAAAAGATCTTAAATTAATTCAAATTGTTGATACGGCAGATGAAGCTGTTGATAAAATCAATGAATTTTATTCTCAATACCTGTTGAGTCCGAACTTTTAATTTTGTATATTTAATTACTGATTGTTTATGATTATTAATGGCTGGTTACAGCGCATATTGCAATAATTAAATCTGTGGGAAGAAGTTTATTATAGATAAAAATCAAAATAGAACCGTTTAAGGTGTAATTCATTGATATGAATGAAAAGCTCAGGTTATAAACAAAACACATTAGTTATTAACAATTGTTGATAACTAATGTTGATATTTTGTTATTATTGTATTAAATAGCTATTTTTATTGAATTGTAGTAATTAATATTTTGTGCATATGGTAAAACATTTATTGCTTCTTTTATATACGTGGATTGTTTTGGCGCTGAATTTCATATTTTCAGATGTAACATTAAATATGAATGTGCCCGGACAAGTGGAAGCAGGAAATGAAATAACCGTAGAGGTTACTTTTAATAAATCAGATTTTGAAAGTTTTGCACGATTTCAACAGGAAATTCCTGCTGGTTTAACTCCTGTACCTGTTAATACCGCAAATGCAGATTATAGTTTTAAAGATCAAAAGGTAAAATTTATATGGCTTAAATTACCTGACGAAGAAGAAATTACTGTTTCATATAAATTACAAGTCGACCAAAGACTTAAAGGTAATTTTGATTTAAGCGGTACTTTTTCTTATATTGCTGATAATGAACGAAAATCAGTTAAGATAACTTCTGAAAATATTGTCATCACACCATCGCCTGATATCGATCCTGGTTTAATTGTTGATATTAACGACTTTAGAAGTCTTGTTACTCCAAAAACCACTGAAAGCTCAATTGCAGAGGTAAAATGTATTCGCCAAAAACCATATGCCGGAACAGAAAATAACGAATATATTGTTAATCTACTGGTTAATAAAGGCAATAAAGAAAAATTTGCCAAAATCCAGGAAAGTGTACCTGAAGGTTATTCTGCTGTTAGTATTGAAAATAAAGATGCTATTTTTACTTTTAAAGATCAAACAGTAAAGTTTCTGTGGATGAATATGCCTACAGATCCGTATTTTGTTGTTTCATACAAACTTGTTCCCGATGAAGGAGTTACCGAATCACCAAACCTTGATGGTACTTTTTCTTATATCGAAAATGATAATACGCTAAGCATTAATATTGTCGAAAAAGAGGTTAATCTTGATAATACAACATCTGAAAATTTAATGGCTGTTATTTCATCCGTTGAAGATGTTACACCAACTGTTCCAACTACCCTGGATCAGCCTGGCGATTATTCAGGGAAAGTAAAAATTGAAATTGCCGAAAGTGCTTTGCGTGCGATGCGCGAAGATACCAAGCTAACCAATCAGCTTGAACCCGAATCGGGTGTTTACTATCGGGTACAGATAGCTGCTGGCCACAGGCCAATTAATATTGATCGATATTTTAAAAAATATAACCTGGACAAAGAAATTCGTACCGAGTTTCACGAAGGGTGGAGAAAGTATTCTGTCGGATCATTTTATGTTTATAAGGCTGCCCGTGATTATAGAGTACATATCTGGAATACAACAACAATTGATGATGCGTTTGTTTCAGCATACAACAATGGAAATCGTATTACTGTTCAAGAAGCTTTAATGATTGCAAATCATGAATGGTATCGTTAATTTTAAAAATGGCTTTGCTAAATGAAGTTAAATAAGTTTTTACCTGTACTTTTTCTAATGCTTTTTGGGGCTCAGTTTTCATTTGCCCAGGGAGGATATGAAGATTTACTTTACCAGGAAGTAGAAGTTGAGAACCCTGTTTATATGCCTGTACTTGGTATTGGTGTTGGGGTAATCAATTATTATGGTGAGTTAAAAAATGATATGACAGGACTTACACAGGGAACACCCAGCTACAGAATTAATTTATTTCAGTATATTGATAATAAACACCATTGGAAAGCCAATGCAAATGTTATGTTAGGCACCATCTCCGGATTCGAAAGATCTTATACAGAACCGGATAAAAACTGGAATTTTTTATCCGAAGTATTTGCTATTGGGTTAAATGTAGAATATGGGTTTGGTAATATTTACCAGGGAAATAAGAAAATACGTCCTTTTTTGTCTGTTGGAGGTGAATATTTCCAGTTCAATTCAAAAACGGACCTGAGAAATGATTTGGGCGAATATACTTATTATTCTGATGGTACAATACGTATTGGAGATCAAATTGTAACCCGCGATTATGATTATGAAACTGATATTCAAGGCGAAGATTTTTTCGACAGAGGTGATTATTCGCCAACTACATTTGCAATTGTTGCCGATGCCGGATTAGATTTTAAAATAGGCGACCGTGTTGCCCTGCGGTTGGCAACATCTCTACATTATACTTTTACTGATGATATTGATGGTATTAGTTACGAGAATACAACCGGCCGCATAGGCGATGATATGAATGATATGTTTTCGTTAACATATGTTTCTTTAAATATCGACCTCTTCTCCGAGGCAAAAACCAAAGTTATTGAGAGTTTGTTTGCCGATGTAACCGGCGACTTTGACTATACGCTAATTGCAGACACAGATAATGATGGCGTACTTGATTTAAGAGATGATTGCCCAGATACACCCGCCGGGGTTAACGTCGATTCTGTAGGTTGCCCGTTGGATGATGATAAAGATGGCGTACCTAATTATATAGATAAAGAACAATTTTCAAACAAAGGTGCAATTGTTGATGAGTTTGGTGTTGAAATGAGTACGAATAAAATTCGCGACGCATTATACCAGGATGTAAAAGCTGTAAGCCGAGATGAAGTTTATATGATACCTATTGATTCTGGTTGGTCTGAATTC
This sequence comes from Bacteroidales bacterium, assembly GCA_041686115.1. GTDB lineage: Bacteria > Bacteroidota > Bacteroidia > Bacteroidales > UBA12077 > UBA12077. Next base: position 6,733 of record JAWLEM010000064.1, on the reverse strand, counting down.
TCCGATAGAGAATATGATGAAATACCCGAAAAATTTAAGAAGCTCGATAAAGATGGGGATAATTATATTTCGTTCGATGAACTGCTCGATGCCATAGATGGATTTTTTGATTTCGACTCGGAATTTACAACCGAAGATATTTACGAGCTAAATAATTTCTTTTTTGCGCAGTAAAAATCTAAAAATTCTTGTTTAACGTAAGTTTTTTCCTAGCATATTTTTTACAGAAAGCCAGGAAATTAAATGATGCTGAAGAATTAGGAAAAAAGTTTTGATTACTTACCGATAATTTACAAATAATCGGCTAAAGCCGTTTTTAAATATTCCCTTGAAACCGTCCGCTAAAGCAGACTGTAAAAGTTTTAACTGATAAAAAGAAAACTTGCCCCGGGTTTCAACCCGGGGTAAATAAGTCTCTGGGAAAGACCGCAGCAAGCATCTGTAATAACTATTTGAATAGGCCTTACATGCTGCGGAAAGAAAAAAGTAACCCGGCAAATTGCTGTTTGTCTAGCAAAATAATAAAAACCCCGGATGACTAGTCATCAAATCATTATAAAACCGATAAAAGATACAGGGATATTTATTGTTAATGATTAGAAATTAAGCTTTTAAATAGGTTTTTAGAATTTCCGGACCCGTTCCATATCGCGTTTCAGGTCTTTTCTTTTTATTTCTTCTCGCTTATCGTACTCTTTTTTCCCTTTTGCAAGTGCTATATCTACTTTTGCCCAACCGGCTTCGGTAATAAAAACCCTGGTGGCAACAATGGTTAATCCTTTTTCGGTAGATTTTCGTTCAAGTTTCTTGAGCTCTTTTTTAGTAAGTAAAAGTTTTCTTTCGCGATTGGGCTCATGATTGCCATGTGTGCCAAAAGCATATTCCGAAATGTTTAAACCTTTGATATAAAGTTCGTGGTCTACAAAAAAACAAAAAGAATCGACTAAATTGGCCTTACCCAGCCTGAGAGATTTTATTTCTGTGCCTGTTAATCTTATACCTGCAGTATATTTTTCAATCAGTTCATAATCGAAAAAAGCCTTTTTGTTTTTTATGTTGATCTTATTTTGCATAAAAATTACTTTTTCAGGCTACAAAGGTATTCAATTATTTTATACAAAAATAAGACTGTACCCTTAATAAATCGAAAAATAAATAATCAAATTCATTATTACTGCGCTTACTAAAATTAATAAAGCTCCGATAATGAGTAACGAAATTAATGCAAAACCGATTAGTTTTTCTGCGGGGACATTAAGCAAGGGTTTTATTCCTATCCAGAAAAGTACGACAGAATATAATGAGAAATAATTGATAAATGTTAAATGAGGATGAAAAGAAGAGATCCCTGCAGCTATTAATGCAGGGAAAGATGAAAATATGATCAATTTAAAACAATGATTGATGTTTTTATCAGTTCCAAACTTAGGAATTAGCTGATTAATAATTAGCGCAGAAAAATAGATGACAAAAACGGATATTGATAAATAGGAAATAAATGCCAAAATCCCGTTTGTTATCGAATGATCTTCCCAGTTTAATACCCTGCCCGAAAAAATTATTAATGAACTAAATAGAAGAATTGGAGCAACATAACTTAAAAGCAGTTCTTTTAATCCTACTTTTTCAAATTTTATTTTTTCCCACTCTAAAGCAGGATAAGCGATTAAAAATCTGGTGCGGTTAAAAAGTCGGCTTAATTTCATATTTTAAAATTGTGCGTACAAAAATAAACGATTTCGCCAATTAAAAAATTCTTATAAATGCTATTTTTAAATATATTATTAACAATCCTTATCTTTACAGGAAATATCTAAACCAGGTTTTGATGGCTGTTAATTATAATATTTTAACCATTCTTGGACCTACTGCCGGGGGAAAAACTTCGGTTGCCACCCGAATGGCTTACATTTTAAACGGAGAAGTAATAAGTGCCGATTCGCGTCAGGTTTATCGAGGTATGGATTTGGGAACAGGAAAGGACCTTGAAGATTATGTTGTTGAAGGAACTCCAATTCCGTATCATCTAATTGATATAGTTGATTCCGGGTATAAATACAATGTGTATGAATATCAGCAAGATTTTATACAAGTTTTCAACGATATCCAAAGTAGAAATAAATTTCCGGTTTTGTGTGGTGGCTCAGGAATGTATATCGAAGCTGTTTTAAAAGGTTATAAGCTTATTCATGTACCTGTTAACGAGCAACTGAGGTCTGTCCTCGAGAAAAAGCCATATAATGAACTGGTAGAAATATTGGCATCATTTAAAACCCTGCATAATAAAACGGATATCGATACACGGAAAAGGATGATCAGAGCGATAGAAATAGAAGAGTATTACTCAGAAAATCCGCAACTTGATGTTGATTATCCCAAGTTAACACCTTTAATTGTAGGAGTTAAATTCGATCGCCAATCGCAACGCAAAAGAATTACCAGCCGCCTGAAACAAAGATTAGATGAAGGAATGATTGATGAAGTGCGAAAATTACTTGATCGTGGAATTAGTTCGGAAACACTGGTTTATTACGGTCTTGAATATAAATTTATTACTCAGCATATTACCGGTGAACTCAGCTACAACGAAATGTTTAAAAAGCTTGAAACTGCAATACATCAGTTTGCCAAACGGCAAATGACCTGGTTTCGGCGTATGGAGCGCAACGGGTTTAAAATTCACTGGCTCGATGGATATGCCCCCATGAATGAGAAAACAGCCCGAATTTTGGAGCTTTTGGGGAAGAAGTAATTTGAAAAGCTCCTTTAGCACATGTACCTGCCAAATGTATCTTATGCTTTTTATCAATAAATCTAATGGATTAGTAATATCTAGTGTTTGCAAGAAAAGTTTTCTTGCCGACACTATCTAAGTCTTTTTTTATAAATGAATGTGGATCAATTCGACTGTTAATATTTCTTCTTAAACACATAAAGTCATATTGAGTATCAATCAAATTATTGTAATCTTTTAAAATCACAGTAATATCAATATCGCTAACGGAAAGCTGTATGGACCGTCCGGTAAACTGTAACTTACCAGGATTCGGTTTTGTGCCTGGCTATGTAAGAGGCTCATCCCAATGTATTTAATGTTGTGAAAGTCTACTCAATTACCGATGTCCATTTTTCTATCTATTCGTCAGCAGATTAAACAATGGGTCGTTGATGTAATAATTGCCTGTGCCAAGTTTTTTCTTTGTCAACAATCCATCATCTGCTAACTTATTCAAATAATTAGCTGCCGTAATTCGTGAAACGTTCAAATCATTAACTACAAATTCAATTTTCGTGTAAGGATGTTTGAATAAATTATTTAGCAAATCCTGACTATAAAATTTATAATTATCACGTATTTTGTGCTTAGAGCTCATCATAAGCTCACTAATTTTTAGAATCAAGTCTATTGTTTCTCTCGATGTTTGCTCTATTCCATTAATCATAAACAATAGCCATTCTTCCCACGAATCTGTTTCTCTTACTTTTTGGAGTAGACGGTAATAATCCGGTTTATTTTTGATGATATAACTACTCAAATAAAGAATCGGCAGGTCTTGTAATTTTTCCTGAATAAGGTATAAAATATTGATAATTCTGCCTGTTCTGCCATTTCCGTCGTAAAAAGGATGGATACTCTCGAATTGATAATGGATAATTGCCATTTTAACCAATGGGTCTAATTCATATTTGTCTTGGCTATTTATAAATTTTTCAAGATTATCCATTAATCGCTCAATATCTTTGTAATCTTGCGGAGGGGTATAAACTACTTCACCTGTTGCAGTATTTTTCAATTCAGTTCCCGGAAGTTTTCTAAATCCGGCATTATTTCCTTCCAATTCTTTTTGTATCCTTAAAATAATATTGTTGGTAAGAAATCCTTTTTTTAAGATTAATTCAAATCCTTTCCGTACTGCCGCTGCATAATTTTGGACTTCTTTGGCATTTAAAGAGGTGAAAGAATCAAAATTTAACTCCGATTTATATAAATCATCATTGGTTGTGATTATGTTTTCAATCGCTGAACTGTCCTTTGCTTCCTGCAATCCAAGTGTATTTATAAGTATGTTTTGATTAGGTATTTTTGAAGCAATTCCTTTCAATTCTGCCAGTGCTGCATGAGCTGAAGGTAGGTTTTTCAATACCTTCTTAGTCTCGATATCTTTATTTAATGGTAACTCTTTTAATATCCAGTTTCTATTCTGGTTCATTATGTAAAGATTTTGATATTTTCTTTACAAAGGAAGTTTCTTTTGTAAAGAAATCCAAATTTTCTTTACAAAAGAAGTCGTGGATGTAAATATTATTCATTTTTTTTACTTACGGTACTTTGCTCTATGCATTGTCGACAACTTCATTATAATTGCCTTTTGCATATGAACCCAATAAAATAATCTTTTTATATCTAATATTCAGTTTTATAAACTACTAATCACCCCAAAAACCAATGATGTTGAATAAGTTTGTAAATCAAAAAATAAGATATACAAAGGTTTATTAAAGAAAAGAAATAGTTGTATTGAACCCTGAATTTTCTGAATTTCCTACGGAAAAGAATTCCCAGGTTAGGAATAAACAAGCATATAAGCATAATAGTAAAAAATAAATTGCTTAACTGGTATTCAATATCACTGGGGCCAAAAAACATAAATAAGTACACACAAACAAGAAGCACAGCCAGGTAAACCAGGTAGGAGAGTTTAAGAGTAATGGTTGATATTTTCCTTTTATAATTGATAAGGAAAGGTTTCACAACAATAAATGCCAGCAGATAGATGGTCAGAAAAACAATCATCATTAAAAAATGGAAAAATTTTAAGATTACTTCATCCATACTTTTCAATGTATATATTTGAATAAAAATAAGTAAATCTTTAGTTAAAAACAAAAAGCCGGAAGAATCCGGCCTTTTGTATATCATTAATTTATTAGAACTTACTCATCATCCTTAAGCCATTGATCCTGTCAGTTAAAGAATAGATTGCTATTTTAGTAAAAAAGCTACTCAAACAATTATTCGCTTTTAAATAGGTCAATTAGGAGAAAATTAAGCGATAGCCCGACAAAACTGCGAGCCATGGGTTGGGTGAATGGGGAAAGTCTTACAATTTCGTCAAAGGAGCTTGCTTACTTTGACAAGAATTGTTAACTTTTCACAGAGCGGGATGAAGCATAGTTTTGTCTTGATTTTTCTTTGGTTCGTTTCTTTTCATCTAAGGAAAAGAAATGAACAGAATAATTGGTTGATTTTATTAATTTAGAATGAGTTTTCTATGAATAAAATAAAACAATAGAGTAGCTAGATTTCCAGTTTTCAAAAGATAATTTATTGAAAACAATAGACGTTTTTAAACACATTGTAAGCGTTAAACTAAACAAAGTAATTAGAAAAATATAATGCTTACATTATAAAATATTTTTTAATAATAACTAAGTTATTAAATAAAAACAAAAAGCCGGAAGAATCCGGCCTTTTGTATATCATTAATTTATTAAAACTTACTCATCATCCTTAAGCCATTTGTCAAGCCAGCTAAAGAACTCTCGTTGCCACAAAATACCATTTTGCGGACGAAGTACCCAGTGATTTTCATTTGGAAAATGCAAATACTTACTCGGAATGCCTCTTAATTGTGCCGCATTAAATGCACTCATTCCCTGAGTATATGCAATTCGGAAATCCTTTTCGCCATGAACCACCATAATTGGAGTATCCCATTGATCGACAAATTTGTGTGGTGAATTGTCGTAGGTTTTTTTGTTGGATTTATCCCAGTAGGGGCCACCATAATCCCAATTAACAAAAAACATCTCTTCGGTTTCGAGATACATGGCTTCGAAATTAAATATCCCATCATGCGAAATAAAAGCATCGAATCGCCCATCGTGATTTCCGGCAATCCAGAATACTGAAAAACCGCCGTAACTTGCTCCAACGGCTCCCAGGTTATTTTCATCAACAAAAGGTTCTTTGGCTAAAGCATCAATGGCACTGAAATAATCTTTCATATTTTGTCCGCCATAATCGCCTGAAATTTGTTCGTTCCATTCCTGCCCAAACGAAGGCAATCCACGCCGGTTTGGTGCCACAATAATATAATCGTTAGCTGCCATCATCTGGAAGTTCCATCGATAAGAGAAAAACTGGCTAACCGAACTTTGTGGCCCGCCCTGGCAATAAAGCAGGGTTGAATATTTCTTTTCAGGATCAAAATTGGGTGGATATATAACCCATACCAACATATCTTTGTTATCGGTTGTTTTTATCCATCGTTCTTCAACATCACCAAATTTTAACTGATCGAGTAAATTTTTATTGATGAATGACAGTTGATTTTCCTGCCCTGTTTCAGGATTAATGGCAAAGATTTCGGTGGGGCTTGACATGCTTTGTTTAGCTCCGATAAGCGTTTCGTTGCCCGGAATTACCGATTGATAATTGTGTTTCCCCTCGGTAATTTGTTTAATATTCTCACTTTCAATATTCAGGTTATAAATCTGAAATCTTGCATGATAGTCGCTGGTAAAATAAATAGATTTATTATCGTCAGTCCAAACCAGGCTATGAACATTCTGGTCAAAATTAGCAGTATACTCTTTACGTTCGCCACTTTCAAAATCAAGAATAAACAATCGGTTTTGATCTGCCTCGTAACCATCTCTTTCCATGCTTTCCCAGGCAATCATTTTACCGTTGGGCGAGTAAACAGGATTTTTATCATAACCCATTAAT
>JAWLEM010000063.1:0-12281 GCA_041686115.1 Bacteroidales bacterium | reverse complement strand
GAGATTATTTTAATGTCTCTTTCTTTCCTGGTAATGAGTGTGTAATAACTCATGAGATTTATGCCCAAGTGGTTCGCCAAGGAATTCTTTGTACAATTGCTGTACTTCCGGATTCTCATGCGACTTTCTAATTGGCATTCCAGCATCTTCGCGATAAATTGCTTCGGCACGTTTTTGACGAATTTCAGGAGTAGTTGGTATAGGTTGTCCACCACCACCAAGACATCCACCTGGGCATGCCATAATTTCGATAAAATGCCAGTCGGCTTTACCACTTTTAACAGCTTCCATTACCTGGTGAGCATTTGTTAGACCATGAGCAACAACAGTTTTAAGCTCAACGCCTTCTAAGAAACTCCATTCGGGTTTAACATTTTCGATCTTAATCGCTGCTTCACGAACACCTTCCATACCACGAACAGGTGTGATATTTAAGTTTTCGAAAGGCACTTCTCTTCCGGTAACTAATTCGTAAGCAGTACGAAGAGCTGCTTCCATAACACCACCAGTAGCACCAAATATAACAGCTGCACCAGAAGATTTACCCATTAAGCTATCAAAATTTTCGTCAGGAAGTTGTTCAAAATCAATACCTGCCTGCTTAATCATAACAGCAAGTTCTCGGGTTGTAAGTCCTAAATCAACATCCTGGAATCCGCTATCATGCATCTCAGGCCTGTTGGCCTCAAACTTTTTAGCTGTACAAGGCATGATTGATACACTTACAATTTTTGAAGGGTCAATACCTTTTTTCTGTGCATAATATGTTTTTGCAAGAGCTCCAAACATTTGTTGTGGAGATTTACAAGTAGAAACATTTTCTAAATACTCAGGATACATATGCTCAATGAACTTAATCCATCCTGGTGAACAAGAAGTTGTCATAGGTAATTTTACCGTTGGGTCTTTATCAACCAAGGCTCTTTTTAACCTGGTTAATAATTCAGTACCCTCTTCCATAATTGTTAAGTCAGCGGTAAAGTCTGTATCAAGAACCGAGTCGAAACCTAATCTTCGTAGAGCAGCTGCCATTTTACCGGTAACAATACTACCTGAATCCATTCCAAGGTCTTCGCCTAATGCAATACGAGTTGCAGGGGCCGTTTGTACGATAACATGTTTGTCTTCGTCATAAATTGCTTCCCAAACATCATCAAGATAATTCTTTTCAATTAAAGCACCGGTAGGACAACGATTAACACACTGACCACAATTGGTACAAACTACATCGTACATAGGATTTTCGAAGAAAGTAGAAATCTTCATGTGATCGCCTTTATAAGCTACACCCAAAGCACTTACGTGTTGCAATTCGTGACATGTTCTTACACAACGCTGACAACGAATACACTTACTATCGTCTTTTATGATAGAAGGTGATTGTTGATCAACAGTGTAATTTTTACCAGGAACCAAATCGATAAACATCGGTTCAGTAATTACCATTTCGCTGGCAAGTTCCTGTAATTCACATTTTGTGTTTTTATAACACTTTGTACAATCTGCGTTATGCTCGGAAAGTAATAACTCAACAACATGTCGTCGAGCATTACGAACCTTGTGAGTATTGGTATGAATAACCATTCCATCGGAAGCCGGCATAGCACATGAGGCAACAAGATTGCGAGCGCCTTCTTGTTCGACAACACATACGCGACAGTTTCCGGCTACACATAAATCTTCGTGATAACAAAGCGTAGGAATATGTATATTTAACTTCTTTGCTGCATCAAGAACGGTTTTGCCTTCATCAACACTAACATCGATTCCGTCTATTTTTAAGTTTACTGTATTAGCCATGTTTTTATCCTTAATTTAATTTTTACAATACTTTGTTTAGTAAATCATTTCTTCTTTAAAATTGTCAACGATAGAAGAGAATGAATTAGCTACAGACTGTCCAAGTCCACATTTAGCAGTACCCTTCATAGTTTCAGCCAGTTTTTGTAAAGTATCTAAATAGGCAGCAGACTTATCGCCTTTTTTTACTGCTTCGATACCAATTTTAAGTTGCTGGCAACCTACACGACAAGGAGTACATTGTCCGCATGATTCTTCTTCGAAAAATTCAACATAATTTTTCAAAACATTATACATAGATCTGGAGCTGTTAAAGATCATCATTGATCCTCCGGTTGGTACACCTTCGAAACCGATGATTGTATCTTTAAACTTTTTACGTGGAACACAGAATCCTGCAGCACCACCAACCTGAACAGCTTTTGTATCGCCATCGCCAAATTCTTCAACAAAATGCTCTAATGACATACCTAATTCAAGTTCGTAAATTCCCGGTATTGGAGTATCACCTGAAATAGAGAATACTTTAGAACCTCTTGAGTCGGCAGTTCCAAGTTCCTGGAATTTTTGAGAACCAATGCGTGTAATCATGAACGAATAAACCAGTGTTTCAACATTATTGATAACAGTTGGCTTATTTCTAAATCCGGCAACAGTTGGATAAGGAGGTTTATTTCTAGGCTCTCCGCGTTTACCTTCCATTGATTCGAACAAAGCGCTTTCTTCGCCACAAATATAAGCTCCCGAACCCATAAGAATATGAATATGGAAATCAAAGTTTATTTCCTTAAGATAGCTATGGAATTCGTCTAATGCCTTATCCAATTCTTTTCTTAAGAACTGATACTCGCCTCTTAAATATAAATAGCCATGTTTTGCACCAATTACTTTACCACAAATAGCCATTCCACCAAAAACTTTTAAAGGTACTCTGGAAAGTATTTCTCTATCTTTAAAGGTTCCTGGTTCGCCTTCGTCGGCGTTACAGATTACGTATTTTTCGTCACTTTCTTCCTGTGCGGTAAATTTCCATTTAAGTCCGGTTGGAAATCCTGCTCCGCCACGACCTTTAAGGCCTGAATCAAGTATTTCTTTTAAAATTTCGTCGTTCGATTTTTTTAACCCTTCAGCTAATACATCTTTACAACTGCATTCTTCGCTGAATATAAGGTCTACTCTTTTTAGTTTTTTATCTGGCATAATTTATTATCTCCTTTAATTGATTAAAAACTACTTATTTTTCATATAATCACCAATGATATCACTAACCTTTTCGGGAGTGAGTTCGGTGTATGATTCATCATTAATAAGCATTGCAGGGCCTTTATGGCACCAACCAAGACAATTTGTTTCTAAAAGAGTAAACTTGTTATCTTTAGTTGTTTCACCAACTTTAATTTTTAACAAATCTTCAAGTGTTTTTAAGATTTGTTTTTTCCCTTTCATATCGCATGTAATTGTTCTGCATATGCGAATTACATATTCGCCGCGAGGTTCCGTATCAAGGAACGAGTAAAATGTTGCTGTACCATAAACAAGTGCAGCAGACATATCAAGTTCGCGTGCAACTTCTGTCATAGCAAAATCTGAGACATATCTTTCCTCAGTAATAATGCCCCGCAAGATAGGAAGCAAACTCTCTCTTGTTCTTCCGTGCTTGTCAGCTAATTGCTTAACTAATTCTTTAATTTCTGGCATGTTGATCTCGTTTAATTTAGTTATTGTTATTCCTTTAACAGTGTTAATTTAATAACACAAAAAATATATTTTATTATTCAAATTTCTTGATTAAATATAGAATTCATTCAAAGAGAAGAATATGATATTTATTATACAAATACATGATAAAAGTCATGTTTGCAGATCGTAAAAATGAATAAACCACTTATAATGTTGCGATTACACTTCTATATGTTGTCCAACATATGGTATAACAACCGATGTTTCTGGTATTGAAGTCTTAAATTCTCGCTCTAACCATGTGTAAAATTGTGAAGGATTTAAGATTTTTTCATGATAATATTTCTCATCTTCGCTTCCGCTATAATGCATAAATACAATTTTTTTGGGATTGACCTTTTGAGTAAAACTCATTATATCAAAAATAAAATGACTGGTATCATACTGTTTATCCAGAAAGTAATCGAAACATTTTGAATATGTAATAGTTGAGCATGGCTTAAGGTGTGGCGAAAGAATGGTGCCTAACGAAATATTCTTTTTAAATTCAGTCAAAAAACCCATCTTATTTTTTTGTGTTTTGGTCATAATACTCCAATGATTGCTTTGAGGGTATGGGAAACGATTGTTAGCATCTGCAATCAATAAATCCAGATCTTTTATTGTATTAAAATCATCTTCGCGTAATAAGGGAGTTAAAATATCGCCTGTAACGAGAATTTTTTTCTGATCGATTTCGAATAAAAGCATTGCTGCTCCTTCTGCGCTTTGACCGTGGTATACAGGATATGATGTTAGTTTTAAACCTGATGCCTCTTTAATACTTATCTGATTATAAGGGATTAGTTCGTTAAATTCCACCAAACCATTGAGTTGAGGAAAGGCCGACAAAGTTTTGCGCCATGTTAATCCAGTTGCATAAACTGGATATGGTTTATTATGTGTTTTATAATAACTCTGAACCAACCAGTCGATACCCACTATATGATCGACATGTGAGTGAGTAAGAATTAACGCATCTGGAATACGGTTGACATTTTTTATCAGGTATTGCATAATACCATGTCCAACATCAACAAGTACTTCCCATTCGATTTGTTTTTCATTTGGGCTACCCGATTTTGATTTTAGAATTGAACATGATGCATTGGCCAAATCCTGGTAATCATTTCGATTGTAAAAAGGATGTTCCTGGCCAAGAATTACAGGCCAGGCATTACCTTTTCCATTAATTCTTAATTGAACCTGACTCATTTCCTTAGTACTTTGATTAATAATAACTAAAATTACAAAATCCTTATTAAAACAAACAAATAACAGCAAGAAAAAGAGCCTGCTCAATTAAACAGGCTCTTAAAATCAGGTTGATATATTTTATTTTATAATGGTCATCTCATCAATTAGATGCCCTGCACCGGCATATTTATCGACAATAAAAAGGAGGTATCTAATATCAAGGGAAATATTTCTGCTCTGTTTAGGATCAAATATCATATCGCTCATTATGCCTTCCCATGCTCTGTCAAAATTCAATCCAATAAGGTTGCCATTCTCATCTAGTACCGGACTTCCGGAATTTCCACCGGTAGTATGATTGGTAGCAATAAAACAAACAGGGACGGTTTGGTTAACTTCGTACTGGCCAAAATCTTTATTTTCATAGAGCTCTCTCAGCTTTTCAGGAACATCATAATCATAAATATCAGGGTCATCCTTCTCCATCACGCCATCGAGTGTTGTATAATATAGATATTTAATACCGTCCCGAGGATATGAGCCTTTTACTTCGCCGTAAGAAACACGCATGGTAAAGTTTGCATCAGGAAACAAAATTTTGTCTTTCTCCATCTCCATCAGGCCTTTCATATATTTTCTATACAATGTTTGCGTTATATTATTCAAAGAATCGCGCTCCGGTTTTATTTTTTCATCATATACTTCCTTAAATTGCTGATAGAATTTATACACTGCATCCTTTTCCAGGTTTTTAATCCTGTCTAGCTGATCAGTATCAGCACTTAACATAGCTTTTAATTCATCTTCGTTATTAAACACAGTATTTTGGTATAAATTGGCTACAAACTCTTCATAATTTCCTGATAAGTTTTGTACACCTAAATCCGGATAAAACTCGTTGGAAACATTTGAATAATAAAGGGGCAGCAATTGAGAAAAAATTTCTTCATCAATTTTCTGTACATAATCTTTAAAAAAATCTGATACCTGCTGCTGCAAATCTTCTAATTCCTGGTTTATTTCTTCTTTTTCAGTTTCCGTACCTGCCATTTCAATTAATTTATCGAACCTGGAAGAAAAACGGATAATTTCTATTGCCATAATTGATTCGCGGTAGTAATCATAAGCCATATCATACTTCTCTAACTCGGAGTATACTTGCGAAAACTGATCCATCAAATTAGTATATTCTTTTGCATGATCAGCGGCCCATTGCTCAAATTTATTTTCCAGTTCGATCTTTTTTTCAACAGCGTTTAATCTCTCTAATCCTACAATTTCACCTTTCCATCTTTTCCACGAGTTACTTACTCCTGCATTTTTTGAAGCATATTTTATACGAATTGTATCGTTATTTTCTATATACTTATTCATCACATCCAGTCGGATATCTCTTAATTCAATTTTATTGGGATTGCTAATATTTTTGATCCATTTTATTTCATCGGAAGTAATATATTGGTAAGTACTACCCGGATAGCCAAGAACCATTGTAAAATCCCCTTCGTTTATTCCTTTAATAGAAATGGGCAAATGTTTTTTAGGTTTGTATGGTACATTTTCAGGAGAATAATCTGCCGGTTGATTATCTTTATCAGCATAAATCCTAAAGATAGAAAAATCACCAGTATGCCTTGGCCACATCCAGTTATCAGTATCGCCACCAAATTTACCAATGGATGAAGGTGGTGCACCCACTAATCGAACATCCTTAAACACCTCGTAAACAAATAAATAATACTGGTTACCATAATAAAAAGAGCGTACCGATGCCCTATAATGATTATCTTTTGCAGCATCATCTTCAATTATTTTAATATTTTTTTCGATGATTGAATTTCTCTCTTTTTCATTCATATCATCATTCGTCCCTTCTAATACGCTTTCGGTTACATCTTCAATTCTCTTCAGAAAAGTTGCAGACAATCCGGGATTCGGCAATTCTTCTTCTTGCGACATTGCCCAAAATCCATCGGTTAAATAGTCGTGTTCAACCGAGCTGTGTTTCTGAATAGCTCCATAACCACAATGATGATTGGTAAGAATTAATCCCTGATCAGAAACCAACTCTCCGGTACACCCTCGTCCAAAAATAACGATCGCATCTTTTAAACAAGCCTGGTTTATACTATAAATATCTTCGGCTGATAATTTAAAGCCTTTCTCCTGCATATCTTCAATATTATACTTTTCAATAAGCAAAGGAATCCACATACCTTCGTCGGCAGCAGAAAATTTAACGGATAATAAAATTGTTATTAAAAATACAAGTACTATTTTTTTCATGATATTATGAATTAAAGTTTATAAATTGATCAAGTTCTGTATATAGTTTTTGAATGGGCAAACCCATTACATTAAAAAACGAGCCTTTTATTTTCTCCACACCAATATAGCCTATCCATTCCTGGATACCATAAGCGCCAGCTTTATCAAATGGCTGATAATGATTAATATAATGATCTATCTCTGCAAAAGTTAATTTTCGAAAATAAACATCAGTACAAGCCGTAAATGACTTAATTTTATGTTTTGATTTTATACATACTCCTGTATAAACCTGGTGGCAGTGTCCTGAAAGTTGCTTTAATATATTTACAGCATCATCATAATCAACAGGTTTTTGCAGAACCTTATCTTTTAGCCAAACAATGGTGTCGGCAGTTATAACAATTTCATTATCATCAAGGGTGTGATTAAATACTTCGGCTTTTTTTTGTGCAATAAACAATGGTATTTCTTCACGCACCAAGTGTTCGGGATAAGATTCATCAATAAATGCTTTCTTTTTAATTTCAAAATCGAGTCCTATCTCTTTTAGCAAATAATGTCGCCGGGGTGATTCAGATGCCAAGATAATTCTGTAATTCTCAATTCCGGGTATAAACATAAAATTGATGGATTAAAAATGTTGTAAAATTAAATAATTTGCAACCAGAGCATATAAAATTCCTGCTAACATAATAATCTTTGATAAATTACTGGCAATGTGATAGTCACGCTTATCGTTAGCAACAAAAATTTTAAATAATAGAATTAATAAAGGAATGATTAAAAATACAGAAAAGTATATTAATGTAATAGTATCTTTTAAAAACCGGAAATAAACATAAATTAAGGAAAACTGGGTTAACAAAATAAAAGTAATGATAATTATTTTCGAATTCATAACCCCCAGGACAATGGGTAAAGTGTTGTGGCCATAGGCACGGTCTCCTTCAAAATCTTCGATATCTTTTATAATTTCACGAATCAACGTTAAAAGAAATGCATAAAAAGAAAATGCAATTACCCATAAAATGATATAGTTAAAATTAGCCTGTAGCTCAGTCATTAAAAGTCCGTATTTTTCTCTAAGTAATGGTATTTCAAATAATAAAACCATTAAAGGAACTAACGCAGTAAGAATAGCTACAATGACATTACCAATTAAAAACTGGCGTTTATAGGTTGTTGAATAAAACCATAAAATACCTGTAATCATAATAAAAACCAATGTAAGTATTGGTAACCCGATATAAAATGAGATATATGCCCCTAAGCCTATACCAATAGTATTAAAGATGATATGCAAAAGAATAGCCCAACGGCGATTCAGTTTACGTCCTAAAATTACGGCTTCAGGGCGGTTTACGAGGTCTGTTTTTGCATCGAAATAATCGTTGATTACGTAACCGGCAGCGGTTATGAAAACTGTTGCCATTACAAGAAAAAAGAAATTTAATTCGGAAAACTGCAATTCAAATTGATTAACTTTTAAAAGGGGTTTAATAATGCACCATCGCATTAAATATTGTGTTAAAACAATAATTAACAAATTTTTATAACGTATAAGCCTTAAAAAGTTTATCATTTTAATTTATTTAAATATTAATCAAATTTTTTCCATTTACCCTGTAACCGCAAAACCTGTTCAATTACATCGCGCACACATCCACGGCCTCCAGGGAAGGTTGATATATACTTTGATATGGATTTTATCTCTTCTGCAGCATCGGCCGGACAGGTAGGCAAACCAGCTACCTGCATTACTTCGTAATCGGGCAAATCATCACCCATATAAAGAATCTCTTCCGGCTTTAGTCCATACTTAAAATAAAAATCTTCGAAATCGTTGATTTTATCTCGTGATCCCATATAAATATCGGTAATACCAAGATACTGAAATCGTTTTTTAGTAGCCTGGGAATCTCCCCCCGAAATAATTCCAATAATATACCCCTGTTTTAATGCAAAATTAACAGCATAACCATCTTTCATATTCACAGCCCGAACAAACTCACCACTGGGATCCAGATATATTTGCCCATCGGTAAAAACACCATCAACATCAAAAACAAAAGCTTTTATATTTTGTAAATCTTCTTTAAAATTTGCCATCTTATTATCAATCAGTCTTTTTATTTAATTTATAGATACTTTCACTCACAAAGCTATATATTTTTTCAAATTCAGGATATTTTTTTAGCATTTTCAAGTGCATGCCGATTGTTTTTTTATCATTTCGGACTGCGGGGCCTGTCTGCGCATGTCCAGGATTTAGTTCAACCGCTTTTTTTGCTGTTTCATGAATTAATGGGTGTAATAAATCCAAATCAATTTTCTCTGACTTTAGTAACTCAGAACCTATGCTATACATGTGATTTGTAAAATTACAGGCAAACACTGCTGCCATATGCAATACCTTTCGTTTATCGGAATTTATTAATTCAACCCTGCTGCTTAGACTCTGGGCCAGGCTTAAAAGTTTATTCTGTGTAAAAGTATTGTTTGCTTCGATACAAAGTGGAATCTCTGAAAAATCTAGTGACCTGGATTTTGTAAAAGTTTGTAAAGGATAAAAAACGCCAAAATTTTTAAAATATGGTTTTAACAAATTCATTGAAATACTTCCGGCGGTATGCACAACAATTCCGTTATTTACTTTTAAGTTTTCTATCAGTTTACTTATTGCTGAGTCACTTACAGAAATAATATATAAATCAGCAACAAGTGGTAACTCATTAATATTTGTTGTAAAATCAGTTTTTATTTGATCTGCAAGGATTTTTGCTGATTCAGCAGTTTTACTATAAACCATCCTGACAAAGAAATTATTATTTTTTAAAGCCAGTGCGATATGTGTTGCCACATTTCCGGCTCCAAGAATTACAATGCCATGGTCAAAATCCTTTTTTGTACCCATATGAAATGATTTAAAACATAAAATTAAACGAAAAAAATCAGCAATCAAAACGCAAAAAACCCCTAATCTCTCGAAAAGGGGTTTTAAAAAATATTTTAGAAAATATTAATAGCAATATTTATTTTCTTCTATTAATTTATCTGCAATTCTTCTGCGTGCATCTTTAGTATTTACACCGTCAACTTTAGTATACACCTGAACTCCCTTAATCAATTTATCTGTTAATTCTTCATCGTCGATAGAATAAATTGCATCCATGGCATGTTTATAAACTTCTGATGCTGATTCGAAAACGTAAACATCAAGAATATCTTTATATAATTTCATATCCTCAGGAGTTTTCATTGATTCCAGCTTTTTAATGCGAAGCATAGTTGATTCAGCCACATATGTACTCATAATAATGTCTGCAATACTATTCAATACCTCTTGTTCGTGAACCAATTTGCGTTGGAATTTATTTACAGCTGCTTCAATAAGCATTAACGCAACATTTTTAAAGTTCGAGATAAAAAATGATTTATCTTCAAAATATCCTTTAGATTCATAATTATCGGATATATTATCGAGTCCGGCAATTATTTCTTTGGCTTTATCAAAAAGTTTTATTACTCCTTTTTGCCCTCTTTTAATAATTGTATCGGTAATAAGGATTCGGTTTATTTCATTTGTACCTTCAAAAATCCGGTTTATACGTGAGTCTCTGTATGCTCTGTCCGCAGGCATTTCGGCAGAAAAGCCCATACCACCCATTATTTGAACGGTTTCATCGGCAATAAAATCAAGCGATTCGGACCCGTATACTTTCATAATAGCCGCTTCGGGAGCAAATTCGGCAAAAGCCTCCATATTAGCAGGGCCGTATTCTTTTCCGGCAGCTTTATTTAATTCTGCAACTACATCAACATCTTTGGTTGCTCGGTAAACAGCAGATTCGTTAGTAAAGGCTTTAATAACCTGTTCAGCTAATTTATGTTTAATTGACCCGAAACTAGAAATTAGCGTACCAAACTGTTTACGCTCATTGGCATAATTTACCGATTGAGTAGTAGCGCGTTTACTTAATCCTATAACATTAGCACCAAGTTTTAACCGGCCCATATGTAAAATATTAAGTGCAATTCTAAATCCTGAACCACGACGGCCAAGCAGATTTTCAACAGGTACTTTAACATCATTATAAAAAATTTGTACTGTCGATGATCCCTTGATACCCATTTTCTTTTCTTCCGGGTTAATAACAACACCATCCCACTTTCTTTCTACAATAAATGCAGAGTGAACTCTATCGTTATCGATTTTTGCAAAAACAGTCTGAACATCAGCAAAACCACCATTGGTGATCCACATTTTCTGGCCATTCAGAATATAATGTTTACCGTCTTCGGATAAAACAGCTTTAGTAGTTCCTGAGTTGGCATCAGAACCGGCATTTGGCTCAGTTAAACAGTATGCAGCCGTAAGCTCGCCAGTGGCTAATTTAGATAAATATTTTTGTTTTTGCTCTTCGTTACCATAGTATACAATTGGCAAAGAACCAATTCCGGTATGCGCAGAAAAGGCAACAGAGAATGAATATCCTGCACCTAATTTATCAGCCGAAAGCATTGATGTTACAATATTCTGCCCAAAACCTTCGTATTCTTCAGGTACTGATATTCCTAACAACCCCAGCTCACCAGCTTTCTGTAAAATCTCGCGCATCAAACCTGGTTCTTGTGAGTCTATACGGTCAAGGTTAGGAAAGACTTCAGTTTCTAAAAAATCATCACAGGTTTGAGCAATCATTTGTTGTTCTTCGTCAAACTCTTCGGGTATAAAAATATCGTTGGCATCAATCTCTTTTAAAAGGAATTCGCCACCTCTGATTTTCAATTCTTTTTCCATATCTATTCAGTTTATAATTCTAATGATAATTCAATTAATTCAGTTATATCGTAATTTTTTATTTGTTCTTCCTTATTTTTATACTTTAGCCCATCGGTCATCATTACCATGCAATAAGGGCATGCAGTAACAACAACATCGGCATTTGTTTCCAAAGCATCTTCTATTCGTTCAATAAATACTTCTTTATCTCCTTTTTCTGCTTCTTTAAACATTTGGCCTCCGCCTGCACCACAGCACAAAGCAAAGCTTTTATTTCTTTTCATTTCCACTTTTTTAGAGGGGATGGCTTCCAAAACTTTTCGAGGAGCTTCATACTCACCATTGGCACGGCCTAAGTAGCAAGGGTCATGGTAAGTTAAAATTTTATCTTTAAATAAGTCACTATTGATTAATAATTTACCTTCGTTAATGAGTTGGTGTAAGAACTGTGTATGATGAATAACTTCATAATTACCACCATAGTCGGGATATTCATTTTTAAAAGTATTAA
>JAWLEM010000062.1:0-12355 GCA_041686115.1 Bacteroidales bacterium | reverse complement strand
AAAAAGAGAGAGACGTTTTGGAAAAACAAGTGAACAAATTAAAAATTAGTTAAACTTAAATCGTTGAATTAGAATGTTAAAAAGAATCTTACCCATTATCATATTTTCAATCTTAAGTATTCAGTTAATAGCCCAGGAAGTTAATTATTCATCGCTGCCTGTAGCAAACTATGAAGAACCGGAAGAATACATTATTAAAGATATTTCAGTTGCAGGAATTAAATATTTGGACCAAAATATTTTAATTAATTTATCAGGCTTGGCTGTCGGGCAGGAAATTGAGGTTCCCGGTGACGATATTACCAATGCAATTCAAAAATTGTGGGAACAGGGGCTTTTCAGCGATGTAAAGATTACAGTTACAGATGTGGTAAAAGATAGTATTTCGCTTGAAATATTTCTTTTAGAAAGACACCGACTATCCGAACTCGAGATTTATGGATTAAAAAAGGGGAAAGAATCGGATATACGTGAAAAGCTAGAATTAAAAAGGGGGATGCAGGTTACCGAAAATCTTATCAATAATACAAAAGAAACAATTCTAGATTATCTGCATGATAAAAAATTTTTAAATGCAAATGTTGACATTGTCCAGGTTGACGATACCGTTGCAAAACGTAACAATGTTAAACTGAAAGTACATATCGACAGGGGCGATAAAGTAAAAATTAAAGATATTAATTTTGAAGGAAATACTGTGTTTACCGATGGGAAATTACGAAGAACAATGAAAGAAACTAAAAAAGTTAATCTTAACTTTTTTAAACCTTCGAAATTTATTGATGATTTATACGAAGAAGATAAAGAAAAAATAATTACTGCCTATAATGCTGAAGGATACAGGGATGCAGAAATAGTTAAAGATAGTGTTTATCCAGTAGATGAAAACCGGTTAGCCATTGATATTAAAATTAATGAGGGGGATCAATATTTTTTTAGAAATATCGATTGGGTAGGAAATACAAAATATACTTCACAATTATTAAGTAGGGCATTAAAAATAAAAAAAGGCGATCCATATGATGTAGAAATGCTTAATGAGCGGTTAAATTTTGCTGAGGACGCTGTTAGTAACCTATACCTTGATAATGGTTATCTCTTTTTTAATGTTACGCCCAGTGTTCAAAAAATAGAAAATGACTCTGTTGATTTACAGCTACGGTTATACGAAGGAAAACGTGTAAGATTAAGTGAAATCAGAATTGCAGGTAATACTAAAACAAATGAGCATGTAATTCGTCGTGAAATGTATACCAGGCCGGGGCAATTATTTAGTAAATCAGATATTATTCGATCGCAGAGAGAGTTAGCTCAGCTTGACTTTTTCGATCCTGAACAATTTGGTATTGAACCTACAAATATTAATCAGGCAGAAGGTACTGTCGATCTGGAATATACTGTTGTTGAGAAATCTACTGACCAGCTTGAGGTTTCAGGTGGATGGGGTGCAGGAATGTTTGTTGGTACTTTAGGTTTAAGATTTAATAATTTTTCGGCAAGAAAATTATTTGAAAAAGGTGCCTGGAGACCTATCCCGTCAGGAGACGGACAAACACTTAGTTTAAGAGCTCAAACCAATGGCCAGTACTATTCCGCTTATAGTTTTAGTTTTATGGAGCCCTGGTTTGGTGGCAAAAAACCGAATTCATTTTCTGTTTCAGGATATTATAC
The DNA here is from genome assembly GCA_041686115.1 of Bacteroidales bacterium. GTDB lineage: Bacteria > Bacteroidota > Bacteroidia > Bacteroidales > UBA12077 > UBA12077. Next base: position 10,684 of record JAWLEM010000062.1, on the reverse strand, counting down.
CATTCAAAAAAAGACAAATTATTTTTATGAAATAGGTGATGAGTTTATTAAGATACTTGGTGCATCAATTGGTTTAGGACAAAGATTAAAATGGCCCGATGATTATTTTACGGTTTCAAATTCAGTTAATTATCAATTGTACAGTTTAAATGAATGGGGTGGATTTATCATTAATAATGGGAATTCGAACAACTTAAGTTTTACAACTACATTATCCAGAAATTCAACCGATCAGATTATTTATCCCCGTTCAGGTTCTTCATTTTCTATATCTCTTCAATTGACACCTCCATATTCATTATTCAAGGGAGACAATTTTTGGAAGCTCTCACAAAGCGAACTGGATGATATCGCTTTACAAAATGAAAATATTAATGCAGAAAATGATGAGATCACCGAGTGGAATGAAAATAACCCTGACTTACAGAAACCTTATAAAGAAGGTGTTAGCGTTTATGAACTTGAGCAAAAGGAAAAATTCAAATGGGTAGAGTATCATAAGTGGAAATATAAAGGTGCATGGTATTTAAAAGTTTGGGATAATCTGGTTTTAGCAACAAATACAGAATTTGGGTATCTTGGTTATTACAACAAAGATATTGGATATACACCCTTTGGTAGATTTGATGTTGGTGGAGATGGAATGTCGGGTTATAATTTATATGGTGTAGAAACGATTGCATTACGAGGTTACGAAAATGGATCTCTTACTCCGCGAGATGCCAGCGGAAGAAAGGCTGGTAATGTTTATCAAAAAATTAATTTTGAATTACGTTACCCGGTCGCACTTAAGCCACAAGCTACTGTGTATATCCTGGGTTTTGTAGAAGCCGGTAATGCATGGTCTGATATTAATAACTATAATCCATTTAAAATAAAAAGATCTGCCGGTGTCGGTTTACGTGCATTTTTACCAATGTTTGGTTTGCTTGGCGTGGATTGGGGTTATGGATTTGATGATATACCAGGTGTAGAAGATGCCAATGGAAGTCAGTTTCACTTTGTTATAGGACAGCAGTTTTAATCCTTAATGGAATTTACTATGAAAAGAACAGTTTTTATTATTACATTTTTATTCATAGCAACCTGCTCTTTTGGCCAGAAATATGCCTTTGTAGATACTGAATATATTTTAAGTAATATACCATCATATAAAGCTGCCCAGGATAAGTTAAATGCATTATCCAAAGACTGGCAAAAAGAAATTGAGGCCGAATATGCTATTATTGATGAAATGTATAAAGATTTTCAAACAGAAAAGGTTTTATTAACGAATGAAATGATAAAACAACGTGAACAGGAAATCAATGCTGCCGAAAGATCAGTTAAGGAATTGCAGCGTAAATACTTCGGGCCAAAGGGAGAACTCTTCAAAAAGCGCGAAGAATTAATAAAACCCATACAGGATGAAGTGTATAATGTAATTCAAGAGATTGCTAAATCGGGTAACTATGGTATCATTTTTGATACTGCAGCAGGTGCATCAATTCTATTTACCGATCCCAAATATGATAAAAGTGATGAGGTACTTGAAAAATTAGGCTATAAAAATTAATTTTATAAATTTGTAATTAACTAAAAATTATAGAAAATATGAAAAAGTATTTAGGAATATTATTTGTTGCTGTTTTTATATCAGCTACCGGAGCTTTTGCTCAAAAATCAGATTTAAAATTCGGGCATATTAATTCAAATGAATTACTTTCGTTAATGCCTGAAAGAGATAGTGCCAGACAAGAACTGCAAAACTACAGCATGATGTTACAACAAGAAATGGAAGCCATGCAGGTTGAATATCAAAATAAGGTGAATGCTTATTTGGAAAAGCAAGAAACCTATTCTGATTTGGTTCGTCAATCAAAAGAAAGCGAAATTCAGGAAATGCAGCGTCGTGTTCAGGAATTCCAGGCAACCGCTCAAGAAGACCTGCAACAAAAAGAGCAGGAGTTATTCAGGCCAATTATGGAAAAAGCCGAAAAAGCAATTGAAAAAGTAGGTAAAGCGAACAATTTTACCTATGTTTTTGATTTAAGTGGAGGCAGTGTTGTTTATTTTTCCGAACAAAGTATTGATATTCTTCCACTGGTAAAAAAAGAACTGGGAATACAATAAGATTTTTTTATCAGAATTATTTTGGCCATCTTTAACTTTTTAGAGATGGTCTTTTTAATATCTTTAAATCAATGAGTGATTCTCGGCCAATAGGTGTTTTTGATTCCGGTGTAGGAGGATTATCTGTTTGGAAAGAGATGATTAAGATCTTACCATTCGAGTCTGTGATTTATTATGCCGATAATAAAAATTGCCCCTATGGCAATAAAAGTCCCGAATCTATTATTCAGTTATCATCTAAAGTTGTTGATTTCTTGCTTACTAAAGACGTAAAAAGTATTGTCGTAGCATGTAATACTGCAACAGCAGCTGCAATAGACCATCTTCGTAAGAATTATACTATTCCTTTTATTGGAATGGAACCAGCAGTTAAGCCGGCATCGCTTAATTCCAAAACAAAAAGCATTGCAATTTTAGCCACTGAAGGTACATTCAATGGTAAGCTATTTAGAGAAACAAGTCGAAAATATGCTCGTGATGTTGAATTAAATATTGAAATTGGTAATGATTTGGTTGATATTGTTGAAAAAGGATTAATCAATGAGCAATCAACGTACAACTATTTAAAACAGGTGGTTAAGCCATTGGTTGATAAGGATATAGATCATCTGGTCTTGGGGTGTACTCATTTCCCTTTTTTAATTCCTGTTTTACAAAAGGTTTTACCTGAAAATGTAAAGATTATTGATCCGGCTCCTGCGGTAGCCAAACAGACATTTAGGGTTTTACAACAGAAAAAAATATTGAATCAATCCTTTCAAAAACCGCAATACGATTTTTATAGTTCTGGACAAACCGTAGTTTTAGAAAGTATACTTAAAGATATTTTTGGATTTGATATTGAAATACATGCTGTTTAACTATTCATCTTTATACCACTTGGAATACATCAGGTAATTATTAGCAATTTTTTCAATCATTTCTTTGGTCTGTTTCTGGTTAACAGATTTAATGCGTTTTGCCGGCACACCTGCATAAATACTTCCAGGTTCAACCACGGTGCCATTTAACAACAATGCTCCAGCTGCAATAATTGAATTTTCGCCCACCACAACATGATCCATTATTATTGCTCCCATTCCAATTAAGGCATTATCATGTATTGTTGCTCCATGAATAATAACATTATGCCCAATTGAAACATTATTGCCAATATTGATTTTTGATTTTTCATATAAGCAATGAAGCACTGCTCCATCCTGTATATTTACTTTATTTCCAATCCTTATTGAGTTAACATCCCCACGAATTACAGCATTAAACCAAAAACTACAATTGTCGCCGATGATAACATCTCCAACAACAGTTGAATTGTCGGCCAAAAAACAATCTTTTCCAAATTTAGGAGTATAACCTCTTACTGTTTTTATTAATGCCATATCTAAAAATGTAAATAATTGATTAATTGATTATTATAAATTGTACCTTTGTAAACAAATTACGGACAAAAAAGTGAGAAAAATCATATTTTTTGGTTCAAAATTTAATCGAAAAAATAATTAATAATTAATTAACATTGATTAATTTTGTCAAAGAATTAAATTAATTCTATTGTTATAGAAACAAACGAACGAATAATAAAAATTAGGAAATGCATATGAAACAGGGTGCCTGTTTTATATGCATTTAAATTTTGTAAACGTCTGTTAATTAAATCTACTAAATTAGAACAGTTATGAGTAAAAAAGCAGATGCCATTGAAAAAGAAGATGTAGTCATTCGGTTTTCCGGAGACTCAGGTGATGGCATGCAACTTACCGGAACATTGTTTTCAGATACATCAGCCTTTATTGGTAATGATTTATCTACATTTCCTGACTATCCTGCCGAGATTAGAGCTCCTCAAGGAACTATTGGTGGAGTTTCGGGATTCCAGGTTCATGTTGGTAAAACAAAAGTTAACACTCCGGGCGATTATGCTGATATCTTAGTCGCTATGAATCCTGCAGCCCTTAGAGCAAATGCTAAATGGGTTAAGGATGGAGGAACAATTATTTTGGATGAAGACAGTTTTGATGACCGTGGCCTTCGAAAAGCAGGGTATAAAACCGATGACCCTGTTCATGAAAGTAAGCTTGATGGATTTAACGTTATAAAAGCTCCAATTTCATCATTAACAAAGGAAGCCCTTAAAGATATGGGGCTTGATCCTAAAAGTATTTTAAGGAGTAAAAATATGTTTGCCTTAGGGATGGTTTATTGGATATTTGATAGGCCATTATCCTATACAGAAACATTTTTTGAAACAAAATTTAAAAAGAAACCACTGGTAATTGAAGCTAATAAGAAGGTGTTACGTGCCGGATATAATTATGCCGAAACAGTTGAACATCTCACTCCATCTTATTCGGTAAGTCCTGCAAAAATCGAAACAGGTACTTATCGAAATATTAATGGAAATTTGGCTACCGCCTGGGGCTTTATTGCCGCAGCAGAAAAAGCAAATCTTGAGTTATTTTGTGGTTCATATCCCATAACTCCGGCTACTGAAATATTGCAGGAATTATCTTCGAGAAAAGATTTAGGAGTTAAAACTTTTCAGGCCGAAGACGAAATAGCTGGAATTTGCACCTCTATTGGAGCCAGTTTTGCTGGTAATTTAGCTGTTACTACAACATCGGGCCCTGGCTTGGCACTTAAATCGGAGGCTATTGGCCTGGCTGTTATGACTGAATTGCCTTTGGTTATTGTAGACGTTCAACGTGGCGGCCCATCTACCGGACTGCCAACAAAACCAGAACAGTCTGATTTGATGCAAGCCTTATACGGAAGAAATGGTGAAAGTCCTGTAGTAGTTATTGCTGCAAGTACACCATCGAATTGCTTCTATTATGCTTTTTTGGCTGCTAAAATTGCAGTGGAACATATGACTCCTGTAATTTTATTGACTGATGGATTTATTGCTAATGGATCTGAACCATGGAAAATTCCAAGCATGGCAGAATATCCATCAATAAAAGCTCCTACTGTTCCCGAAGGTACAAAAGATTGGCTGCCTTATGCCAGAGATGTTGAAAAATTGGCTAGAACATGGGCGGTGCCTGGCACTAAAGGATTAGAACACAGAGTGGGTGGCCTTGAAAAGGATGAACTTAAAGGTTCCGTTTCTCACGATCCTGTCAATCACCAGAGAATGGTTAACCTCCGTGAAGAAAAAGTTCAACGAGTGGGTAAATTTATACCTGAGTTGAAGGTTGAAGGTGACGATGAAGGCGATTTACTGGTAGTTGGATGGGGAGGTACTTATGGACACCTTGTTACAGCTGTAGATCAACTTCAGTCCGAAGGGAAAAAAGTGAGTTTAGCTCATTTTCACTATATTAAACCATTACCCACTAATGTAGCCGAAGTCTTTAGTAAGTTTAAGAAGATTGTTGTTTGCGAAAATAATATGGGTCAATTTGCCAATTATCTTCGAATGACAAATCCCGATTTTAAATACTTACAGTATAATAAAGTTCAAGGCTTACCATTTACTATTGTTGAATTAGCAGAAAATTTCCAAAAACTATTGGAGGAATAATTATGGCCGATAATCAAAATATATTAACAGCAAAAGATTTTAAAAGTGACCAGGAAGTTAGATGGTGTCCTGGTTGTGGTGATCATGCCATTATGAATGCCATTCAGCGAGCCCTGCCCGAATTGGGTATTGATAAAGAAAAATTTGCTTTTATTTCTGGTATTGGATGCTCATCAAGGTTTCCGTATTATATGGATACATATGGGTTTCATAGTATTCATGGAAGAGCATCAGCAATTGCATCTGGTGTAAAGGTGGCCAATCCTGATTTAAGTGTTTGGCAAATTACAGGAGATGGCGATGCAATGGCTATTGGAGGAAATCATTTTATCCATATCATTAGGAGAAACATTGATATTAACATTATTTTATTTAATAATGAGATTTATGGATTAACTAAAGGTCAGTATTCACCTACTTCTAAATTTGGAGCAGTTACGAAAACTTCTCCTTATGGAACAGTTGAACATCCATTTCATCCTGGAGAGTTAGTGATTGGCGCTCAAGGCAAATATTTTGCCCGGTCAATTGATAGTAACTTAAAATTATCGCAGGAAATTTTTGTCCAGGCTGCTAAACACGATGGCACGTCTGTTGTTGAAGTGTTGCAAAATTGTGTTATCTATAACGATAAAACGCATGCTGCACTGGCCGACAGGGAGCACAGGGAAGACCGCACAATAATACTTAGGCACGGTGAGCCTATGATTTTTGGCAAAGAAAAAAATAAAGGACTTATCCTCGATGCTGAAAACATGCGGCTTAAAGTAGTTGAGATAGGATCAGAGTATACTGAAAAGGATTTACTTGTTCATAATTCCGAAAACGAAAACCCCGGAATCCATTTGATGTTAGCAAATATGCAATATCCCGAATATCCTGTTGCCTTTGGTGTAATAAGGAATGTTAAAGCAAGAACTTATGATCAAAGCATAATCGAACAGGTAAAAATGGTAAGAGCTAAGTCATCATTTAAATGTGTTGACGACTTATTAAAAAGCGGAACAACCTGGGATGTTTAGTTAATCAATTATTATTTATAAGAAATGAAATAGGGTAGCATTATTGTTGCCCTGTTTTTTTTATACGAAAGTGGTAACTACAAGTTTTTGTTGAGTTAATTGTAAGTTATAAACATACATTACAATAGAACTTTTTTAATGAATAAAATGTTTTTATCTCCATCAGAAATCAGTTATATTTATATGGTAGAATTATCGTTTTTTATTTAGTTTCCTTTTAACAAAGAGACATAAATGACGTTTATAGTATAGCCCGGTTTAACTTTAAATCTTATTTCATGGCAGAAAATAATCATCCAAATTCAGATTTAAATAAGCTACTTGCAGAAAACAAGGAGAGGATAAAAGAATTATCATGTATAAATCAGACTTCCAAAATCATTAAAGAAGGAAAATCTGTGGAGGAGACTTTACAAAAAATTGTATTGATTCTACCTAAGGCATGGCAATATCCTGAGCATACTGTTGCAAGAATTATTTATGGTGAAAATGAGTTTCATAGTCCGGGATTTAAAGAAACAGAGTGGGGACAGAAACAGACCTTTCAAACCATCGATGGCGAAGAGGGGGCAATAGAAATTTATTATCTTGAAAAATTTCCTGGCTCATTTGATGGACCATTTTTAAAAGAAGAGCATGATTTAATTGTTAACTTATCAAATCTAATTTTAGGATATTTGAACAGCCTTAAGGCTAAAGATATTATTAAGCAGCGCGGCGGAAATAAGGTGCAAAAAGAAAAAGCAACAGAGGGTGCAGAAAAAGTTCTAAACAGCAGGCAGTTATTACAAAAGTTTTTAAATAAGCATAATGCCGACCGTGATTTGTTGCATGATTTAATGCCCTTTAAAGTTAAAGAAATTCTTTTAATTGCTAATTTGTACGATGCTTATAGTATTGAAAAAGAGGGGCGTTTTTCCGATCATATTTTGGGCGAGTATTACCAGCTTAATTTAACATCAATGCCAAGAGTAACGGGTGTTTCTACACAGGAAGAAGCAGTGGAAGCACTGGAAGCAAAGCATTTCGATATGGTCATATTAATGCTTGGTGTCGATAAAAGTACTCCCCTAAAAATTGCATCTTCATTAAAAGAAAAATACCCATATATTCCTGTTTTCTTATTGTTAAATAATAATAGCGATTTGGCCGAACTTGAGGAGCAGAAAAGAGACCTGTCGCATATCGATAAACTTTTTATCTGGAATGGTGATTCGAAGGTGTTTTTTGCTATGGTTAAGTTAATTGAAGACAGGGTTAACCTGGAGAATGATACAAAAGTGGGACTAACCCGTGTTATTTTACTTGTCGAGGATTCACCGCGCTACTATTCGCGCTACTTGCCGATGCTCTATAAAATTATTATGGAGCAAACACAACGTTTAATCGAAGATGTTAATACCGACGACCTTTATAAAGTTTTAAAATTAAGAACACGCCCTAAAATATTGCTTGCAGGAACATACGAAGAAGCAATGGAAATATTCACTAAATATAAAGATTATTTCTTATGTGTTATTTCTGATGTTTGCTTTCCAAGAAATAATGAGCTGGATAGTAATGCCGGATTTGAGTTGATTAAATATGTGAAAGATAATATTCTTAATCTTCCAACAGTGCTGCAGTCATCAAACCCTGACAATGCAAAAAAAACCTATGAGATTAAGTCTAACTTTATCAATAAAAACTCGGAAACTTTACTCCAGGACTTAAAGAGTTTTATAAATTATCATCTGGGATTTGGCCATTTTGTATATCGCGATACTCAGGGAAGGCAAATTGCAGTGGCTAAATCGATGGCCGAATTTGAATCTTATCTTAAGACCGTGCCTGAAGATTCGTTGGTATACCATGCTGTAAAAAATCAATTTTCTTTATGGTTAATGGCCAGAGGCGAAATCCAGATTGCGAAAATTATCAATCCTTTGAAAATTACCGACTTTGATGGACCCAATCAGTTAAGAGATTTTTTAATTAATATACTCAAGCTTTACCGAACCGAGCAGGAAAAAGGAAAGATTGTTAATTTCAGTGATCAGGCAATTCTCGAAGAGAGTAATATTGTTAGTCTTGCATCCGGCGCCCTTGGCGGTAAAGGAAGAGGCCTGGCTTTTATTAATACTTTAATTTATAATTTTAAGTTTAAAGAGCTTTTGCCTCTAATAAATGTTCGCACACCGCGTACAAGCATAATTGGAACCGATGAGTTTGATATCTTTATTGAGGTTAATAAACTCGAAGAGACCATTTTTAAGGAATATGATTACCAGGCGTTGCGGAAAAAATTTCTTAAAGCAGAACTTTCCTACTCTTTAAAAAAGCGATTAAAAATATTCTTAAAACTGATTACTAAACCAATTGCTGTTCGTTCATCCAGCTTGTTTGAGGATAGTATTACCCAGCCTTTTTCGGGTGTATTTGAAACTTATATTTTACCAAACAATCACCGGGATTTCGACGAAAGGCTTAAGCAGTTAATGAATGCCATTAAACTTGTGTTTGCATCTATTTATTCTCAAAATGCGCGCACCTATTTTAAAGCTATAGGCCATAAAATTGAAGAAGAAAAAATGGCTGTAGTTTTACAGGAAGTTGTTGGCAATCAGTTTGCCGATTATTATTATCCTCATATCAGCGGAACCGCTCAGTCACACAACTTTTATCCTGTTGCTCATATGAAACCAGATGAAGGTTTTTCCGTTGCTGCTTTAGGACTGGGGCAATATGTTGTGGAGGGAGAAAAGGCATTCCGTTTTTCTCCAAGTTATCCAACACTTGAAATAGTTTCCACTAAAGATTTATATAAAAATTCGCAGCTATATTTTTATGCTGTTAATCTTGCTAAAGAAAATATTAACCTCCTGGAAGGCGAAGATGCAGGTTTAATTAAATTAGATATTAGTGATTCGGAAAAGCATGGCAGTTTAAAGCATCTGGCATCTGTTTATGATCCCGAAAACGATGTAATTACTCCAGGATTGGATGCCTACGGGCCCAGAATAATTAATTTCGCTAACATTTTAAAATATGATTACATTCCTCTAGCTAAGACAATTAATGTAATTCTTGATATAGTTAAAGAATCTTTAGGATCGCCGGTTGAAATTGAATTCGCTGTTGATCTGAATAAAGATAAAAATGGGCTGGCTTCTTTTTACTTATTGCAAATTAAACCTTTAGTTTGTAATGAAGATGACTATAATGTTGATGTTGATAAAATTGATCAGGAGCATCTTGTTCTCTATTCTGAGAAAACGATGGGCAATGGGAAGCTTCAAAATATAAAAGATATCATTTATGTTATTCCCAATAAGTTTAGTAATACGCATACCCTGGAAATGACTTCAGAAATTGAAAAGTTGAATCAAAAGATGCAGGAAGCCGGAAAGCAATATGTGCTCATTGGCCCGGGAAGATGGGGTACTCGCGATAAATTTATTGGCATACCCGTTTCATGGCCACAAATATCCAATGCTAAAATAATTGTTGAAATGAGCCTTGATGATTTTGCCCTGGATGCTTCATTGGGGTCACACTTTTTTCATAATGTAACATCAATGAATGTTGGATATTTTTCTGTTAATCATAAATCGATAAAAGATTATATTTCATGGGATATTCTGGAAAAACAAAAAGTAGTTGAAGAGACCAATTACTTTAAGCATATTCAATTTAAAAAACCCCTTACCATAACAATGGATGGCAAAAAGAGAATTTCTGCAATTACATGGAGCAATAATCAATAATATTAGAATTAATAACTATGAGTTTTTATACAAATCATCAGGATAATCTTAAAATAGATTTTAACGATACTTCTTTTAACCTTTTAATGCAACGAAGAATTCATAAGGTGTTATTAATTGCCAGTAATTATGACTCTTTTATGCTGGAAGAAGACGGAAGAATAGACGAGCAGATATTTAACGAATATGTTTCATTAAATCTGCGTTATCCACCGATTTTTATTTTGGCAAGCACTCCTGAAAAAGCATTTGAAATATTGCGTAATGATAATATTGATCTT
>JAWLEM010000061.1:0-12379 GCA_041686115.1 Bacteroidales bacterium | reverse complement strand
AGAAAGCGATATATTTTGTATTCAATTTCTTCATAATTCAACAATACGATTTCTTATCGTTTTTTAAACAAGTTAATTAATGGTTTAACGTAATCCTGGCCTGTTGCAATAGCAGCGTAATCGATACCTGCCTTTAAAAAAGTATTATTGACATTGCTTTCCATTGTTTTATACCAGTTGGTATATTGTTTGCGAAGCTTTTCGCTGGAAGTATCAACCCATGCATAATCTCCTGTTTCTGCATCCCGCATCCGTATTAAACCTATCGATGGCAATTCAAATTCTCTTTTATCGTAAATTCTTAACCCGATTACATCGTGTTTTTTGTTTGCAATTCGTATGGCTTCATCGAAACGCGGCAAACCGGTTTCTTCATTTTCATCCATAAAGTCAGAAATTAAAAAAGCTGTACTTCTTTTTTTTATTGCATTGGTAAGATATCGTAATGCTTCGGCAATATTTGTTTCTTTATTTTCTGGTTTAAATTCTATCAACTCACGAATAATGCGAAGAATATGTGTTCTCCCTTTTTTGGGAGGGATAAACTTTTCAACTTTATCGCTAAACAAAATAACCCCAATTTTATCGTTATTTTGGATAGCAGAAAACGAAAGCACAGCGGAAATTTCGGTGATAAGGTTCTTTTTTAACTGAGTTTGGGTCCCGAAAACTCTAGAATTACTAACATCAATGAGTAACATTACGGTTAGTTCTCTCTCTTCTTCGTAAATTTTGATAAATGGATGATTAAAACGTGCAGTAACATTCCAGTCGATATTTCTAATATCATCGCCATACTGGTATTCGCGGACTTCGCTAAATGTCATTCCGCGGCCTTTAAAAGCACTATGATACTCTCCGGCAAAAATATTTTTTGATAAGCCCCGGGTTTTAATCTCTATTTTACGTACCTTCTTTAATAATTCTGAAGCTTCCACGGTCAATTAATTTTTATTTAAAAATCAATTTTTTTCGAGCTTCCTTGTAACAACAGAAAAGTACCACTCTTCCTTTTTCACCCTGATTACGTAATTTTCTTTTCCTGTAAAATAATCGTACCAGGTTAAATCGTTTTTATACTCATAATTATTATTCAGAGAATCGATGGTTGGTTTTAATAAACCGTAATCGCACATTAAAATTTGATATTTACAATAACCATCATCGTTAAGCACAAACAAAAATGTACGGTAGCCATCAAAATCTTCAAATTTAATGAAGCTACTCTTACCTAAGACCTCTTTTGAAAAGTAAAAGTCTTTATGGTTTTCTTTCATTTGCTTTTTGATCTCTAATTTATGAGCACCAACAAAATTTTGTCCAAGAACATTTAAACTCGAAACAACAATAAACAGAAGTACAATTATTTTTTTCATAAAAAGATATTGATCATATTAAGGTACCTCAACGGTATTTAAAATTTCAGTAATAATATCTTCGGATGTAATATTTTCTGCTTCGGCTTCGTATGTTAATCCTATACGGTGCCTTAATACATCGTGGCATATTGCACGCACATCTTCAGGTATTACGTAGCCTCTGCGTTTTATAAAAGCAAAAGACTTTGATGCCATAGCCAAATAAATACTGGCCCTGGGTGATGCACCATAACTTATTAATGCTGAGAATTTTTCCAGTCCGTATTTATCAGGATAACGGGTAGCAAAAACAATATCAAGAATATATTGCTCAATTTTTTCGTCAATATAAACATCCTTAACCACATTACGTGCATCGATTATATTTTGTGGTTTTAAAATGGCATTGGCCACGGGAAACTCTTTAGCAATATTTTCGCGCACAATTAATTTTTCTTCTTCGATTTTTGGATAATCAACCACAACTTTAAGCATAAACCTGTCGACCTGAGCTTCGGGTAAAGGATATGTACCTTCCTGTTCGATCGGATTTTGAGTGGCCATTACTAAAAATGGTTTAGGAAGAATATGCGTTTCGTCGCCAATAGTAACTTGTCTTTCCTGCATGGCTTCCAATAATGCACTTTGCACTTTTGCCGGCGAACGGTTAATTTCATCGGCTAAAACAAAGTTGGTGAAGATTGGCCCTTTTTTCACCTGGAATTCTTCCTTTTTTTGGCTATAAATCATTGTACCAATTAAGTCGGCCGGCAATAAATCCGGAGTAAACTGTATTCGGCTGTAATCGGCATCAACAATACTTGATAATGTTCTAATAGCCAGTGTTTTTGCCAATCCGGGAACACCCTCAAGTAAAATGTGCCCATCGGAAAGCAATCCGATTAAAAGAGAATCAACTAAATGTTTTTGGCCGATAATAACTTTACCCATCTCCATTTTTATCATATCAACAAAGGAACTCTCTTTTTCTATCCGGTCGTTTAACTCTTTTACATCAACAGAATTGTTCATAGCTTATTAAATTTTTGAAAAGATACACAAAAAATGATTGTTAAAAAATAATTGTAAAATTATACCTCTGTTTTGTTTATAAGCGCAATGATACGGGTTTTTTATGTTAAAAAATGTTAAAGTAGTTTAAGAATAACTAATAAAAAGTGAAGAGAAAAAAATCAATTAATACTGAATTTAATTCTATTTTTGCAATTAAATTATATTCCACATGACAGAAAGGTATTTTATTCAATTAAGCTACAAAGGAACTAATTATCATGGTTGGCAAATACAACCCAATGCAAATACTGTACAGGAGGTTTTAACTAAAGCTTTGTCGACCATCTTGCGTGAAGATATATCGATAACCGGAGCAGGGCGAACAGATACCGGGGTACATGCAAGTTTTTATGTTGCTCATTTTAATAGTAGTAAAAAAGACCTTGATAAGGATCTAAAACTGGTTTTTAAAATTAATAATTTCTTACCCAAAGATATTGCAATATTCAGAATTATATCGGTGAATGCCGAAGCAAATGCCCGGTTTGATGCCACTGAACGAACATACAGATATTATGTACATCAAAGAAAAGATGCTTTTATTAATCAGACTTCATGGTATCTCCCGATAAAACTGGATGTTGACCTAATGAATAAAGCCGCCCGTTTTTTGTTGGAGTATGACGATTTTACAAGCTTTAGTAAACTGAATACCGATGTAAAAACAAATATTTGCCATATTTCCGAAGCAAGATGGACTAAGGATGATTACAAACTTATTTTTACCATTAAAGCCGATCGTTTTTTGCGTAATATGGTACGAGCAATTGTAGGAACTTTAACTGATATCGGTAAAAAGAAAATTACATTAGATGAATTTAAACAAATAATTGATAATAAGAACCGATCGGATGCAGGAGCATCAGTTCCGGCTCACGGATTATTTTTAGAAGATATTAGGTATCCGCAAAACATTTATAATGTAAAGTAATTCATATAGAATTATAATGACTCAACTATTTGATATTTAGAAACAAAAGTTACCAATTTGCAAATTAATTAATTATTTTTTTAATCAATCTGGAAATTAATTACTATCTTAGAAACTCTTTAATAGCGCAATATTTGTACTCAAAAAATTTAGTTATATACTATGAAATTTAAATTTACAATTGCAAAAAAATTAATACTGGGGTTTGGTATTGTTACATTGGCCATTTTAGCCAATATCCATTTAGTTAATACTACACTTAAAAAAAGTATAGATGCTAACGAAAAAATATCTAATGTATATGTGCCATCATCAGATTTAATCAGGGAGTTATCCAATCTGATGATTTCATCTAAAATGCTAATAAAAAATTGGGTTTATATTGATAAAAAACAAGATACCCCAGACAAAATACGATTACAGGAGCTACATCAGGAGAATTTACCCGAATTACATGCGGAAATTTTAAAACTTTCGGATCAATGGGACGAAGAAGAAAAAGAGATGTATGAAGAGGTCTACACAACTATACAGGATTCTTTATTTCCATTGCATCAAAAAATTATGAACAGTTTATCTACGTTTGAAAGTTATGACGATGCTTTTATTCTAATGTTTGAAATTTATCCACTGATTGAAGAAGGCGGAGATGTAATTGTATATAGTGATGATGTCATAGCCAAATTAAATCAATTATCTAAACAACTTGACCAAAAAGTTGCTCAGGCGAGGGGTGAGATGGCAGAGTCATTTACTCAGCTGGAAAATTTTATTTATGTTGCTGGTGTTGCTCTAATTATTATTGCTATACTCATTGCGCTTTATCTTTCCCGGGTAATAATCAGACCCGTGAGGAAAATAAACCAGGTTCTACTGGATATGGGAAAAGGCATAATGCCTAAAAAGCAAATTAAAGAAACCAGCGATGAGATAGGAGAGATGGCAGGGGCATTGAATACATTAATTCGTGGATTGAAAGAAACCACTGAATTTGCTCTCGAAATTGGAAAACGGAATTTTGATAGTCCTTATGTTCCTCTTAGTGATGACGATGATTTAGGCAATGCATTATTAGATATGCGGACTAATTTAAAACATGCTACCGAAGAAGAAGAAAAACGAAAGAAGGAAGATGAACAAAGAAATTGGGCTTCACAGGGTATTGCTAAATTTAGTGATATTCTGCGCCAAAACAATGATGACCTGGAAAAATTATCATACGATGTAATCAGTAATTTGGTAAAATATTGTGATGCTAATCAGGGCGGATTATTTATTCTTAATGATGATGATTCTGACAATCAGTTTATTGAAATGAGTTCAGCATATGCTTATAACCGCAAAAAATTTCTTGAAAAAAGAATAGAGAAGGGGGTAGGACTTATTGGCAGAGCAGTTCAGGAGAGCGAAACCATTTATATGACTGATATTCCTGATGATTATATTGCTATTACTTCCGGATTAGGTAATGAAAACCCCAGAAGTTTGCTAATTGTACCACTAAAGGTAAATGAAGAAGTTTTTGGCGCCATAGAAATGGCCTCGTTTAAACCATTCGAAAAATACCAGATAGAGTTTGTTGAAAAAATTGGTGAAAGTATTGCGGCTACATTCTCATCAGCCAAAATTAATATCCGAACGGCAGAGTTATTGGAAAAAACCCGCCAGCAAGCGGAAGAGATGAAAGCCCAGGAAGAAGAAATGCGTCAGAATATGGAAGAGCTGCAAGCTACTCAGGAAGAATCTGCCCGACGCGAAGCTGAACTTGAGCAAAAAGTGCAGGAATATGAAAAATCTAAAAAGCAGCAGGAAAAATTCATTAAGAAACTTGATGGGAATTTCTCCGGGGGATTAGTTTCTGCTCTTGACGAAGATGATGATGAAGCAGATGAAGATGAAGAAGAAAACGAGAATAATATCAATAAGAAAAAATAGATACTATTTCTAAATTAATGATAATCAAGGAGCTTACTCAGGTTTGCTCCTTTTTTGATCGATTTCATCAATCAAATTATTTAGTACCAGTGAAATATCCTTTTCACTTACAATTTTTAACTGATAATATTGAGAACATTTATTTTCAGTTAAGTCGATGATTAACTCAACGCCTTCCAGTTCGAGAAATTGAATAAAATTTTCAAAATCAAAGAAATTCGCTTCGTAAAGCGCTTGAGCTTTTATTTTACCCGCCAGTTGGTAATTCCTGTTACTTAAATTATACATCAAGTAATAGAGTGCCTTTTCAATACCATTTTTTGCAATGGTAAAACCATCATTTGTCGGTATCAGTACTTTTAGATCAAAACCTTTTTCGGGCATATTATTGTTATTGGTTAACTGCTTTTTCAAGATTATTTAAAGCTTTTTCAATTATTTTTCTAGGACATGCAATATTCATACGCATAAATTGATCGCCACCAGTACCAAACATTCTTCCATCATTCATTCCCAGGCTGGCATCATTGATCATAAAATCTTTTAAGTCTTTTCCGTTAAGATTTAATGCCGAACAATCGAGCCAAATTAAATAAGTGCCTTCAGGTTTTATCATCTTTATTTCAGGAATGTTTTTGCTGATGTAATCTCCGACAAATTCAATGTTCTGTGACAGGTATTCGAGCAGCTGGCCGAGCCACTCATCTCCATGATTATAGGCAGCTTCAGAAGCTATCGTTCCGAAAATATTTCCCATTCCAATATGAATGGTATCCAAAACAGCATCATATTTTTCTTTCAACTCTATATTTGAAGCAATTACTGATGAAGTGGCTAAGCCTGCAATATTAAATGTTTTAGAAGGGGCAATAAATGTAACTGTATTTTTTTCAATTTCGGGTGAAATGGATGCAACAGGAATAAACTTATGAGGCTTAAATACCAGGTCGGCATGAATTTCATCTGCCATAATTAATACATCGTTTTCCACACACATTTTTCCAAGCTGCCTCAATTCATCTTTTGTCCATACGGACCCTCCCGGATTATGCGGATTGGATAACAATATCATTTTAGCATCCTTTAGTTTAGTTTTTAGATCTTCAAAATTGATATGGTATCGCCCATTTTTTAAAACCAGTGGATTTTCTACCTGAGTTCTTTCATTGTTTTTAATGGCAGAAAAAAATGGATGATAAACCGGAGGTTGTACAATAATTTTATCTCCTGGCTGTGTGTAAGCCATAATAGCCATATTTATTGCAGGAACAATACCAGGGCTGAATGAAATCCAGTCTTTGTCAATTTCCCAGCTATGACGGCGCTTTACCCAGTTAATAATTGATTGATAATAAGCATCGGGCCTGAAACTATAGCCTAATATGGGATGTTCTAACCTTTTTTTCAGGGCATCTATAATAAAATCAGGGGTTTTGAAGTCCATATCAGCAACCCACACTGGCATTACATCGTCTTTGCCAAAAATTTTCTCTCTTAAATCAAACTTAACTGATGCCGTATTATCCCGGTCAATTATTTCGTCAAAATTGTATTTCATAACTTGCTTAACAAAAATTGAATGGCCGCGCTAGGATAGCCCATCTAAACACGGCCATATATTAATATCTTGCGATAATTATTCAGAATAACCTACAGACTGACTGTAAATAACATGTTTGTTGCCATCTAACTGCAATAATTCTGCTGCTTTATCTTTGTCAATCATCGCTCTGAAAACGGATATAAGGCCTTCTGAAGCACAGTATAAATAAACATTTTGGCCTATAAATCCACAATGCGTTGCTGCTGTCATGGTTTTAATATCATCAGGACTATCGCCTAGTTTATCAAAATCGGAAACATAAATTAAATTAACAGATGCGACTTTTACAAAATCTTGCACTCCGGCTAGTTCGCGTTTATCCTGATCGGAAATTGGCATTAACGCATGTTCTTCGGGATGATAAAAGAAAACACCATTACTGGTAGTGATGTAAACTTCAATATCCTGTCTGTTACGGGATGTTGGAATGGTATGTTTTCCTGATTCAGGACGATTAATTCCATAAGCAGCCCACAACAAATCAGATAATTGTTGCTGTGTAAGGTCTTTGTCGATAAAATTTCGGTTTGATTGCCTTTCATGGATAGCCTGCATTAAAGGCATTCCTCCTTCTTTATTTGGTTCCGGAAGTTTTATTAAGTCTTGTGCCAGACTAATGTTTGCAATAGAAATAAAAATGAATACAAAAATCAGATTTAATTTTTTCATGATAATTTTATTTTTCTGGTTTATAATTTTCCATAAATTTTTTGGTATTGATGATATAGCGGGTGTGTGTTCCTTCGCCGATTTTTCCTTCTTCATCATGAGCTACAACATGAAATACCAGCTTTTTATCATCAATTTCTTTAAGCGTAGCAGTGCATTCAACTTTCATTCCTATGGGGGTTGGTTTTAAGTGCCGTACATTCACTTCAAATCCCACGGTATTATAATCATCAGGCAAATGGGTATAAACTGTTTTTAGCGAAGCATTTTCCATTAAGGCAATCATGGCAGGTGTTGCAAAAACTTCAACCAATCCTGAACCATATTTTGCAGCTGTATCTTCGTAAACAACAACTTGCGAAGCTGTATACGACATTCCTGGTTTGATATTAAACTCCATAACCATTCATTTTAGGATTAAAATTAGTATTTACTTTAATTTTTCAGCCATAGCTTTGGCAATTGCTTCACAACGCTCAAATTCTTCGTTTCCTGGAATTCCTTTAGTGTCAACAGGGTCGGAGACTAATTCCCATTGAATTTTTTCATAAAATTTATGCAGGGATTTAACTCCTCCGCCATTCCAGCTATATGAGCCGAATAACCCTAGTAAGTGATTTTTAACGCCCATATGTTCAAGCGTTCGGGTTAAATGTTCCATCGTGGGCAACATACCCGAATTATAAGCACAACTTCCTAGTATAACACCTTTATATTGCCAAATTTCGTTAATTAAATAGGAGATATGTGTTTTGGATGCATCGTAAACACGGATTTTTTTAATTCCGTTTTCTGCCAGCTTGCGGGCAATATAATCGGCGAGTTTTGCTGTATTGCCATACATTGAGCCATAAATAATTACCACCCCATTTTCCGATTCGTATTTACTCCACTTGTCATATAACGAAAGTACTTTGTTTATATCGGAACGCCAAATCGGGCCATGAGTTGCACAAATATAGTTAATATCAACACCCTCGAGCTTTTTAAAAGCTTTTTGTACCATATTGCTGTACTGCCCTACAATATTTGAGAAATACCGGCGCATTTCTTCTTCGTAATATTCTTCAAACTCAATCTCGTCATCAAATATTCCTCCATCAAGGGTTCCGAAGCTGCCGAAGGCATCTCCTGAAAATAGCATTTTATCCGTACTATCATAAGTCATCATCGTTTCAGGCCAATGTACCCATGGCGTCATCACAAATTTTAGTTTGTGATATCCCAGATCAATTTCACTGCCGTCTTCTATTTGCAGCCAGTTATCTTTAAGTCCGTAATAGGATTCAACAATTTTAAATGTTTTTAAATTGCCAACCAGTTTTATGTCCGGGTACCTGTCAACAATGGTTTTCATTGCTCCCGAATGGTCGGGTTCCATATGATTGATAATCAAATAATCAATGGCTTTGTCTTTGCCAATGAGTTCTTCAATTTTTTCCAGATAGTCGTCAGATGATCCTTGTTCAAGCGTATCTACCAAAGCAATTTTCTCATCAACAATAAGATATGAGTTGTATGAAACACCTTTTGGCAAAGGCCACATATTTTCAAACAGATTTGTCCGGCGGTCATTTGCGCCTATCCAATATACTTTTTCGGTTATTTTTACTGAATTATGCATACTTTTCTTACTATTTTAATGATTTAATGGGATATAAAATTATAATAAATATGGATGTAAAAAAAAGATTTCAGAATGATAATCAACAGCTCAACGGTTAGTTATTTCCGACTCCAATGGAAATTTTAGATTCTCTGTAGTGAGTAAAGTTGCTTTAACCGAGCCAATTAGGATTTTGGCTTCGACCAGGACGGGTATTCGGTTTAAATCGTCGGTAACCCACACAAATAAATCTTCGCCACCTTTAAAAATTGTACCTTCTACCAGTAGTGCCGAAAATTTAATGGTATTAAACTTTTGTTTATTGTGTAATTTAATCACTTCTCGTCCCAAAAATCTAACATATAAATCAAAAATCTCATTGTCAATAATCATACAAACCGGAATTGTATCATTAACTTGATATTGATCAAAATCAATATTACGAATAAAATAAATTCCTGAAATAACATCATAAATATTTTGAGGCAGTTTTAGCGTATCTTCAGAATAAGGTTTGTCTGAGTTTTCGGATTTAGTGTATATTAAACTATCGGTATAATCAAAAGTAAAGCGGTTATGTACCTGGTAGCCTCCTTCGTATGTGTTCCGGTCGAAAAATAATGGTGCCAGATTATCTGTTTTGGCATATGATTGGTAATAATCCCTTACCTTAAAAAGCCAATCGTATGATGGTACACTTTTTCCATGACTGTAGAAATGATATACATCCTGATTATTAAACGATGCTTTTTTTACATTGAATTCAACATAACCCGCATTAAGCCAAATAAAACCTAAATTATAAACTGCCGAATAGGTGATTTTTTCGCCCGATTTAAATACAGGAAACTGCTTTACAAGGTTTTGCGAATAACAATTGATTGATATTGATGCAGAAAGAAGAAAAGCCCAAAGCAGTTTATGCACAATTTGTTTTTTTATAGTTAGTAACCCCACATATTGTAACCAGATCGATAAGGATGATATCCGCGATTATAAAAGGGTGAGTAATTATTAAACATTGGATTTAAACCATCAGAATATCTATACTGAAAATTAAATTGTAAATTATCATTTACTTTGTAACCCATACCTATGGATATTGATTTATAATCATTATTATAAACATTCGACTGGTAATTACTGAAAACCGATTGATTTTCAAAATAGGCGGCGTTGCCATAAATGCTAAATTTGTCGTTTAGCTGATAATAGGCGGTACTATTAATTCCATAATTGGATACACTTGAATTATAGGAATATCCCTGAACGGGTAAATTGTTATTTTCGAACCCATTAAAATTGTTTTGCATAATTACACCATCAACCGATAAAAATAATTTATCATTAACCTGATAATTTATTGATGGTGCAATATATGATGATAACATTGACGTATTGCCGGAAAAACTACTGAATCCGCTTCCAACCGTTACAGAATAATTAATTTTATCGTTATGTAACCTCATTAATGATTGATTATTTGATTGGCCGGTTTTATTGTTTTCGGCTAAAACAGTAGAATCTAAAGGTTGATAATACTTTGGCATTAAAGGCCACACCTGGGCTTTAAGCCCTGATACGATAAAAACCATACTTATTATAATAACTATTTTACGCATAATTATTTGGTTTAGCTTTTTAACCTTTAAACGTATGAACAACTTGTTTTGTTTTTATACAAATTTAAAATATTTATTTGTTTATTTCTAATGTTTCTACCCGTGTAACTTTTAAAATTCCTTTTTCTTTTTTTAATTTTCTGATCAATAAATCGAGATGTTTTGTGCTCTCAATAAACAGTTTTATCTGGCCTTCGAACATCCCGTCGTCGGAATCGATCGTAATTGAGCGCATTCGTATATTCATGTCCTTTGAAATAACATTTGATATTTTGTTAAGCATGCCTGTCTCATCTATCCCCGAAACTTTAATGATGGTTTGGAAAGATTTTTTGCCCGACGTTTTATTCCATTGTGCTTTGATTACCCTGTAATTATACTTATCGAGAAGTTGCCGTGCATTGGGGCAATTTTTTCTGTGAATTTTTATTCCTTCACTAACTGTAACAAAACCAAAAATTGGGTCGCCATAAATAGGATTACAACATTTGGCTAACTTATAATCTACATTTTCAATTTTATCATCTATAACCAGAAAATCGCCAGCAGGTTCTGTTGTTTTTTCCGGTTCTGCTGCAATTTCATTATCATCATTATCAGCAGTTTTATCGGTTTGTTCCTGCTTAATTATTTCTGTTACCAGCGTTTTTATATCTGAAATATCGATTTTTTCGGTGGCAATTAAATAATACAGGTCAACCGGAACTTTTAACTTATAATGTCTTAATATTTTATCAATAAGCTGGTCTTCAAATTTTATTTTCCAGTTTTTAAATCTTCTTTTCAGGAGTTCTTTTCCAGCTTCTGCTTCCTTATATAACTCTTCACGCAGGGTAGACTTTATTTTAGTTTTGGCTTTAGATGTAACAACATAATTAAGCCAGTCGGTTTTTGGTTTTTGGCTTTTGGATGTAATAATTTCAACCTGATCGCCATTATTTAAAACCTGCTTTATGGTTACGTTTTTATGGTTTATTTTTGCTCCAACACACTGATTACCAACATCGGAATGTACATCGTACGCAAAGTCAAGTACAGTAGACCCTGATCTCAGTTTTTTTAAATCTCCGTTAGGTGTAAAAACAAATACTTCTTTATTGTAAAGGTCGAGTTTTATATCATCTATTACATCGGCAGTATCGAGTTTAGTGCTTTCCAGTACTTCGCGAATTTTCTGCATCCATTGATCGATTCCCTGTTCAGATTTTACACCTTTATATCTCCAGTGAGCAGCATAACCTTTTTCAGCCACCTCGTCCATCCGGCGAGTACGGATTTGGACTTCAACCCATTTTTTACCCGGGCCAACAACTGTTGTATGTAACGATTCGTAACCATTAGATTTTGGAACACTTATCCAGTCGCGTAAACGTTTTGGGTTAGGTTGGTAAAAATCTGTAACAATTGAATAAGCTCTCCAGCAATCTGCTTTTTCTTTTGTTGGTTTTGAATCAAGAATGATTCTGATGGCAAAAATGTCGAATACCTCTTCAAATTCAACACCCTGTTTTTTCATTTTTTGCCAGATAGAATAAACTGACTTTGGGCGTCCTTTAATTTCAAAATTAAATCCTTGCTCAT
>JAWLEM010000060.1:3470-12478 GCA_041686115.1 Bacteroidales bacterium | reverse complement strand
TAATCGCCATGTGACCATGATTCATTATTAAAGAAATTGTACCCTAAATCTTTTTTGAAATAGATACTATCGTTGAAAAAAGGATAGATTATCAAAATTACTTTCAGTGAGGGCTTCGCCGTTCGTTCATTTCGGTTGATTTTGGTTCTTTTATCAAGAAAAGAACAAAAAGCATAACTTTATACACTTTAATTTAATTATAAACAATAACAATAAATAGTTGTATTTCAATTTCTCAGCAGAAAGATGAATTAATCCAACTTTTTTATCAACACCAATTTAGGTGAAATCTCTTAGTTGTAATACATTAAATTCTAGAGCTTTAAAAGCTTTTTCAACAACAACCTACGGGTATTAGGGGTTATCGGGATGACGAAGTGTGACTTTGTTTATTACTTATTCTTCTTACTCCACGAATCTTTTAACGGAACCGTTCGATTAAAAACCAGTTTCCCGGGTTGAGAATCTTTTTTATCAACACAAAAATATCCCAATCGCTGGAACTGGAATTTCGATTCCGGTTCTGCATCTTTTAACCCGGGTTCAACTTTGCAATTTGTTAATATATTTAAGGATTCGGGGTTGATGAATTCTTTAAAGTCTTTGTCTTTATGTCCAGATGGATCTGAATCATTAAATAAGCGGTCATACAATCTAACTTCTGCCGACAATGCATGTTTTGCCGATACCCAGTGCAATGTTCCTTTTACCTTTCGTTTGCTCGCTTCTGTTCCGCTACCGCTTTTCGATTCAGGATCATAAGTACAACGTAATTCGGTAATATTTCCTTCAGAGTCTTTAATTACTTCTTCGCATTTAATAATGTAAGCTGCTTTTAAGCGTACTTCTTTTCCCGGAGCCAGTCGGAAGAATTTTTTGGGAGCATCTTCCATAAAATCATCCTGCTCAATATAAATTTCACGCGAAAATGGCATTTCACGTGTTCCCATACTTTCATCTTCCGGATTGTTATCGATTGCAACAACCTCATCTTTATCTTCAGGATAATTGGTAATCACAATTTTTAAAGGATTTAAAACGGCCATTACCCGGGGTGCTTTTTTATTCAGGTCTTCACGCAAACTATGCTCCAGTAAAGCCACATCAATTACATTATCGCGCTTGGCTACACCAATAGTATCGGCAAATTTGCGTATTGATTCGGGAGTAAACCCTCTTCTTCGTAAACCTGTAATGGTTGGCATTCGTGGATCATCCCAACCGCTAACGATCTTTTTTTGTACCAGTTCGAGTAATTTTCTTTTACTCATAATGGTATAACTCAAATTGAGCCGTGCAAATTCAATCTGCCGTGGCCGTATGGTTCCTTCGGTATACAAATGATCCAGGAACCAATTGTACAATGGTCGGTGAACTTCAAATTCCAGAGTACATACCGAATGTGTAATGCCTTCGATATAATCCGATTGCCCGTGTGCAAAGTCGTACATAGGATAAATACACCATTTACCGCCGGTACGGTGATGTTCTTTATGCAGGATTCTATACATGATTGGATCTCGCATATGCATATTCGGCGAAGCCATATCGATTTTTGCCCGCAGAACTCTTTCCCCGCTTTTAAATTCACCATTTTTCATCCGGGTAAACAGATCGAGATTTTCTTCAACAGAACGATTTCGGTGTGGACTTTCAACTCCCGGCTGCGTTGGAGCACCCCTTTGTTTGCCTATTATTTCAGGGTTTTGATCGTCAACATAAGCATTTCCGTCTTTAATTAATTTTACAGCCCATTCGTAAAGCTGATCGAAATAATCGGAAGCAAAACGGGCATCACCCTCCCAGTCAAATCCAAGCCAGTGTACATCTTCCTTTATTGAATCTACATATTCAACCTCTTCCTTTTCGGGATTTGTATCGTCGAATCGTAAATTTGTTTTACCATTATATTTTTTGGCAAGGCCGAAATTTAAACAAATGGATTTGGCATGTCCAATATGCAAATATCCATTGGGCTCTGGTGGAAAACGGGTATAAACAACGCCATTGTTTTTATTGTTTTTTAAATCTTCTTCAACAATACTTTCGATAAAGTTTAATGATTTTCTTCCTTCCTCGCCTGCCTCCCGATAGTTGTCGGGACGAGCAGGTGTTTCTTTGTTTTCAGTAATCATGAAAAATGGTTTTTATTTCGGTCATTCATTAAATATTCTCAGAATCCTACAAAAGTAAATGATTTTATTCAATGCTGTATAAAATGTTTTAAAAATATGTAAAACCCGATTTATAGATTTAACTTTGAAAACAAAATTAAAATATTTTAGCCATGGGTTTGATTCAGATAGAAAACATGGAGTTTTATGCTTACCACGGGCATTTTAAAGAAGAGCAAATTGTAGGTAACCGGTTTTTGGTTGATTTAGCTATTGAAACGGATATGCAGATGCCGGCTAAATCGGATGATTTACAAGATGCTCTGAATTATCAGATAGCATATAATATTGTTAAGAGAGAGATGCAAACTAAATCGCATTTGTTGGAGCATATTGCAGGACGAATATTAGATGCATTATATCATCATTTTAAAACCATAAAAAAAGCTTCAGTAAAAGTGTCTAAAATGAATCCTCCTATGGGAGGTAAAATGGAAAGGGTTAGTGTAACTTTAAGCAGGTAATGGCTTATTTTTCTTTTTTGATTTAAAAACGTTACTGGCGTTTGAGTATTCGGAAAAAAGTTATATTTTTGCAATCCAAATAATGGTCGGTTGGCCGAGTGGCTAGGCAGTGGTCTGCAAAACCACGTACGGCGGTTCGAATCCGCCACCGACCTCAACAATAATCCTTTAGTGCGAGGCATTAAGGGATTTTTTATTTGAATGATATTAAATTTAAAAAACTTTCGAAAAAAAACTAAAGGTTAAGGGTTTTTTGATAGAAGATTATAAAAAACATAGATCATGAAATAATTCACCCCTGATTTAAATAAGGTATCCATTAACGACTCGACGTATTTAATTGTCGTATAAAATATATATGGTTTAAAAATTCTAAAGTTGAACTTTTGAAAAATTTACTGTATTTTTTATTTTAAATGGATTTATAACCCAAATTAATCCAACTGCAGAAACAACAACTGTGATTAAATAGAATGATAAGCTTAAAGCGATAGATATATCAGGAGACAGAGATAAGTATTGAGCACCTGTTAGAAATGTTATTTCTCGCGCACCAATTCCACCAATAGTAACTGGTAAAATGGAAATAATTGATGAAATAAGAAATAGAAACAGATAAGTTAGCAAATGGTCATTATAATTAAGGGCTTTTAGAATAAAAAATGCACAAATAAGTTGTAATAATTGAACTGTTAGAGAGTAAATAAAAACCATTAAATAGATTTCTAAATATTTTTTAAAAAAAAGCTTGAGAAATCCCCAAAAACCTACAATTAAAATAATGGAGAGTAATAAACTTAATTTCTGATAAGGAATAATTTGTTCTGCAACAGAAAAAATTATTGATGCCAGAACAGCTAGGGCTAATAACCCTACTAAGCGATCAATAAGTATCGCCCTAAAAACAGGTTTTATTCCCGTTTTTAATTGTTTGTTAATCAAGTAAATTTTATAACCATCACCACTTATTCCACCAGGAAGAAATAGATTATAAAACATCCCTAACCAGTAAAGTTTCAGGTTGGTATATTCATTAATAATTATATTAGTATGGTTAAAAAACTGATTTAATCGTAAAGCTGCTATTATTTTAGAAAACAAAAAGAGTAAAATAGCAATTAGAAGAAATTTATAATGTGCATTTCCAATTAATCGAAAAATTTCGTTAAAACTAATTTTTGAAAAAACTAAATATAGAGCTATTCCTGATATTATGAATTTAGCTGCTGCTTTAAGCAGTCTTGAATACTTTTTGTTCACAAGTAAAAATGTTTCTTACCTTGTAAGGTTTTTTATTTTGCGATTCGTAATAAGTTCTCATTAAAAATTCGGCAATAATTCCAATCGTAATAAATTGAATTCCACCTAAGAATAATAAAACTCCAAGAATTAAGAGGGGTTTTCCCCAAATATCATGACCAAGGACTTTTAAGATCAATAAATACATATTGATTAAAACTCCGGCAAATGTAGAAACAATTCCAATTGTCCCAAATAGATGCATTGGTTTTTGCAGATATTTCTTAAAAAAGAGCATAAGTATAAGGTCGCTAATAACTTTAAATGTGCGAGCTAAACCATATTTTGAGCGGCCATGAATTCTGGGATGATGCTTTACTTTGACCTGGGTTATTTTTGCTCCTTCAAGATAAGCTAAAACAGCTATAAAACGATGCAATTCACCATAAAGTCCAATACTTTTAGCTATGTCACTTTTAAAAACTTTTAAAGCACAACCATTGTCTTTCATTTTTATTCCGATTGTGCGGCGTATGATATAGTTGGCAATAATAGAAGGAATTTTGCGTAGAATAAAACCATCTTTTCGTTGAGTTCTTATTCCTGCAACCAAATCGAAATCTTCATCTTCAGCCTTTTGAATCATATGAGGAATATCGGTGGGATCATTTTGTAAATCACCATCCATAGTTATGATATAATCTCCAGTAGCATAGTCAATACCTGCTGCTAAAGCTGAACTTTGACCATAGTTTTTTCGTAACTCAACGAGATGAATCCTTGAATCAAATATCGATTTAATAACTTTTATTGTATTATCGGTTGAACCATCATCTACATAAATTATTTCATAATGGAAATTGGAAAGAGCCGTATTTATTTTTTTTACAAGAGGGACTATGTTATCCTCTTCGTTAAATACAGAAATAACTATGGATAATTTAATCTCTTTCATTGTATAATTGAATTTATTGCAAAAGTACAGACTCAGCTCTTCTAATATTTTAATTAATAATTATTAAATGTTTAATTCATATAACACAAACTTAAATTAGAATTAGATTAATGTTAATAACCTTAAATTTTCATTAATTCCGAGTTTAAGGTTCTTTATTTATGAATTATAAATTTCATATTTGTTTAGTTTTAAAAATCTATAAAATGCAATATCAGATTAAAAAAGAGCACCTAATAATATTACTGTTTTTAGTTGGAGTTATTGTGCTTTCATCCAATATCTGGGGTAGTAGTATTTACATCCTGGATGAAGCAAAAAATAGTGTTTGTGCAAGAGAAATGCTTGACCGGGGGGATTTAATTGTTCCTACATTTAATTATGAATTACGTACAGACAAACCCCCTTTACATTATTTTTTTATGATGATTTCATATTCCCTTTTTGGTGTGAATGAATTTTCAGCACGGTTTTTTTCTTTTATTGCTGGTTTTTGGGTTTTAATCATTACTTTTTTTTATACAAAGAAGTTTGCCGGGTTCTGGACTTCATTTTGGGCTACATTGGCATTGATATCATCGTTACATTTTGTGCTTGAATTTCATTTGGCTGTACCTGATCCTTACCTGATTTTTTTTATTTCACTAAGTTTGTTTTCTTTTTATGACTACTATAAAAACGATAAATTTTTACAATTAATTATATTCTATTTTTCACTGGCTTTGGGTGTTCTTACCAAGGGTCCTGTAGCTTTGGGTTTGCCCGGTTTAATTATAGTTAGTTTTTTATTTTTTAAACGTGATTTTAGATGGAATACTATCTGGAGGTTTAAACCTTTGATAGGTTTATTGTTATTTTTTGCAATAACTTTGCCCTGGTATATCCTTGTTGGTATTAAAACTAACGGGGAATGGTTAAACGAGTTTTTTTTTCAGCATAATTTAAATCGTTTTTCAGATGCTATGGAGGGTCATGGAGGATACTTCTTTATCCCTTTCTTATATGTTGCTGTAGGGATGTTACCATTTTCTGTGTTTTTTTTAAGAGCATTTCAAAAAGTTTGGAACCATCGAAAAGAAAACGAATTCGGGCTACTTTGTTTAATTGTAGTAATGGTTTTTGTAATTTTCTTCTCTTTTTCAAGTACAAAATTACCCAATTATACCATGCCGTCGTATCCTTTTTTAGCTGTTATACTAGGAGTATATTTAAGTAATGTCAGAGAAAAGAAATTAAATATATATTTCTTGATTAGTATTTTTTTAGGATTGTTAATAGTAATTGGCGCATTTATAGCTTTATATATTGAAAAAGAATTGAATCCTCTAAAATTCTACACATTATTGTTTTTAGTCATTCCTGTTGCTGCCATAATTGGATTTTATTTTTCGCGCAAAAAAGAAAATATTAAAGCTTTGAGTAGTCTCTCTGTCGGCTGGATTCTGGCATCGCTGTTATTTTTTTATGTTATTTTTCCAAAAATCGATTCAAAAAATCCTGTTTCTGAAGCAAGGAAATTGATTGATCGATTTGATAAGGTTGCTTATTTTGGAAATTATAATCCGGCATTTTCATTTTATGTAAAAAAGGAAATACCTCAATTAAGAACACCTGAAGATGTTATTAATTTTTTTCAAAAACACCAGAATGCTATAGTAATATCTACTACAAAATATGAAAATCAACTACAGATATTATGCACCGCAAAAGAGATTGTAAGAACAAAAGATTTATTTGAAACTCCAACAACACTTGTTTATACCAATAAAAAAACAAATGATTAATGATATGAATTTTGTAAACAGGTTAAAACCGATACATTTCTTTATTTTTTCGTTGATACTTTTTATTCCTGCATATTTAATTAACCTTGGAGTAATGCCTTTTATTGATGATGAAGGAATCCGGGGTTTAGTAGCTATTGAAATGATTTACTCGAATGATTTTATTACACCTACAATAAGTGGAGAATTCTATTTTAAAAAACCTCCTTTATACAATTGGATTATTGCTGGATTTTTTCAAATGTCGGGTAATTATAATGAATTTTGGCTACGCTTGCCAGCTGTAATAAGTTTGTTGTTTTTTACACTAACTATTTATTTTACGGTACGAAAGGAGGTAGGTGAAAAGATTGCTGTAATCGCAGCTTTAATGTTTTTAACAAGTGGCAGAATTATCATTTATGAGTCGTTACATGGGTTAATTGATATTTGCTACTCGTGGGTTATTTATATTATGTTTATCATTATCTATAAGTTATATCATAGAAATCAATTATTTTGGCTTTTTATTCTGGTTTATATCTTAGCAGCAATAAGTTATTTAATGAAAGGATTACCAACCCTATTATTTGTTGGTATTACTCTTTTAGCTTTTTTTATCGTAGAACGTAAAATTAAGGTATTATTTACATGGCGACATTTTTTAGGAATAGCAGTATTTTTGGTTATCCTTACATCTTATTATTACCTTTATTTTTCACGAAATGACGTTACAATAAGTGAATTGTTTGCTACCTTAATTAGCGAATCGACAAGACGCACAGTTGCCAGGTATGGAATCGGAAAAACTTTATTGAATTTGTTTACCTTTCCTTTTGAACAAATTTATCATTTCCTTCCATGGTCGTTATTTATTGTTTTTATTTTCAGGAAAGATTTTATTAATGTAATAAAAGAAAATAAATTTGTAAGCTATAATGCACTGATATTTATTGTTAATATTATTGTTTATTGGACATCGCCTGAAGTATTTCCTCGTTATATTTTAATGCTAATACCTCCGGTTTATGTTGTTTTTTTATATTTTTTCTTTAATAGAATTAAAAGTCAGGTTGCATTAGAAAAAGGATTATTGGGAATTATTTTCCCTGTAACTATAGCAATAATTATTGTTATATTATTAATTTCTCCTGTACTTTTTCCTTTAATTAGTGCTTTCCACTTGTTTTACTTTAAGTATTTAAGTTTGTTAATAGTTTTGTGCTTACTGCTCTATATTTATTTAAGTTTTAAACAGGTTAGAATTTTCACGTTTATTGTTTTTCTATTGGTATTTCGAATTGGGTTTAACTGGTTTGTTTTACCTAAGAGGCAATTGACTATGAATGCAGTAAAAAGCAGAGAAGAGGCCAAAGAATTGGGAAAAACTTATCAAAATAAAAAATTATATACTTACTGGTCTCCTGAAATTCCGCCTCACTCATATTATGGAAAAATCATTTTTAAACATCATTATCTTTTTTATATAACATCTGAGTACGGCAGTATTGTAAAGCAAAAATCAGAAATTGAAAATGATGCCATCTATTTAGTGCATAAAAATCATTATAACCAAAGTCTTTTCCGGGTAAACGATACACTTTACCCTTATGGTACCCCCCATGAAGTATATATTACAAAATCGAACTAATTAAACGGGAATTTAAGTTTTAATGAAGTCTTTCTTTTCTTATAAGAAACAACCAAATTCCCATTAAGTATAAGAATTAAAATAAGGATGAATGAATTGAAGACCAAAACGACAATTCTGTATAGAATGGTTAAATATGGATTTATGGCAGGATAATTACTGTTAATCTGCAAATGCTTCCCATTATAACGGATTAAAGGATTTAAAAATATTGTACCATTACCTGTTTCTGCCTCAACTCTAATATAGGTATCATTAGGAGAAATTGTGCAACTGGCAGCTTTGCAGTTTTTATAATCTTTATTTATAGTCCCGTGGTTGCCAATAAATGTAATTCTGTCTGCTTGATTTTTAAAATATACTGTAACTTGATTGTTGTTCAGTACACATGAATCAAGGAAGTTCGTATCTACATGTTTTTTGTTTGTAACTGCATAATGGTTACCTTCTCTTAGGGCTTTCATTACAGAGTTTTTATTTTTATTTGTTATACCGATCCTGTTCCAGTTAACAAATGTATAGTAGGATTTATCAATATCGTGTGAGTCATCACCCGAAAGTGCCCATAATAATTTCCCACTGCTGAGTGCCTGGTCCCAAATAGTTGTTGAACTTTTATAATGATTCATTATTTCGATATGTGTGAAACCTTTTAATAGTTTCAAATCTTCTGGGGTGTAAGCATTTAATAGTTTTGGGTGTGCAAGGGCTATTATCTGATTTGATGATTTTATTTTTTTTATAACTTGTTGTTTTTGATGG